>JBBIND010000001.1:0-3994 GCA_037444075.1 Acidobacteriota bacterium
GGATCTAGTAATCCATGTCGTGGCCGTGCGGGCCGCCGGGACCGCCGGCCGGGGCCGGCTTCTTCTCCGGAATCTCGCACACCATGGCTTCGGTGGTCAGCATCAAGGCCGCGATCGATGCGGCGTTCTGCAACGCCGTCCGCGCCACCTTGGTCGGGTCAATCACGCCCGACTTCACCAGGTCCTCGTACACGCCCGTGTCCGCGTTGAAGCCGTGGTTGGCGTCCTTGGCGCCCCGGATCTTCTCGGTCACAATGGCGCCCTCGTGCCCCGCGTTGCCCACGATCTGCCGCACCGGCTCCTCGCAGGCCCGCCGCACGATCTCCAGCCCGATCTGCTCGTCGCCGTCCAGCTTCATGCCGGACAGATCCATCGCGCCCCGCAGCAGAGCCACGCCGCCGCCCGGCACGATGCCTTCCTCCACCGCCGCCCGCGTGGCGTGCAGCGCGTCCTCCACCCGAGCCTTCTTCTCCTTCATCTCCGTCTCGGTGGCCGCGCCCACCTTGATCACCGCCACGCCGCCGGCCAGCTTCGCCAGCCGCTCCTGCAGCTTCTCCCGGTCGTAATCCGAGGTGGTCTCGTCGATCTGCGCGCGCAGCTGCTTGATCCGGCCCTCAATCGCCTTCTCGCTGCCCGCTCCGTCCACGATCGTCGTGTTGTCCTTGTCCACCGTCACCCGCTTGGCGCGCCCCAGATCGTCCAGCCGCACGCCTTCCAGCTTGATGCCGGTCTCTTCCATGATCGCCTTGCCGCCCGTCAGGATCGCGATGTCTTCCAGCATCGCCTTCCGCCGGTCGCCAAACCCGGGCGCCTTCACCGCGCAGCAGTTCAGCGTGCCCCGCAGCTTGTTCACCACCAGCGTCGCCAGCGCCTCGCCTTCCACTTCCTCGGCGATCACCACCAGCGGCTTGCCCGAACGCGCAATCTGCTCCAGCAACGGCAGCAGGTCCTTCATGTTCGAGATCTTCTTCTCGTGGATCAGGATGTAGGGATCCTCCACCACCGCTTCCATCCGGTCCGCGTCCGTGATGAAGTACGGCGACAGGTAGCCCCGGTCAAACTGCATCCCGTCCACCGTCTGCAACTCGGTCGTCATCGTCTTGGACTCTTCCACCGTGATGACGCCGTCTTTGCCCACCTTCTGCATCGCTTCGGCGATCGTTTCGCCAATGGTCTGATCGCCGTTGGCCGAAATCGTGCCCACCTGCGCGATGGCTTCGCCGGATACCGGCTTGCTCAGCTTCTGGATGCCTTCCACCACCTGCTCGACCGCCTTCTCGATGCCCCGCTTCAGGGCCATCGGATTGGCGCCCGCCGCCACGCTCTTCACGCCTTCCCGGAAAATGGCCTGCGCCAGGATGGTGGCCGTGGTGGTGCCGTCGCCGGCCACGTCGCTGGTCTTCGAGGCCACCTCGCGCACCATCTGCGCGCCCATGTTCTCCAGCGGATCCTTCAGCTCGATCTCTTTGGCCACCGTCACGCCGTCCTTGGTGATGGTCGGCCCGCCGAACTTCTTCTCCAAAACCACGTTGCGCCCCTTGGGCCCGAGCGTCACCTTCACCGCCTCGGCCAACTTGTTGACGCCACGCAAAATCGCTTGTCGCGAATCCTCACTGTATACAATCTGTTTCGCTGGCATGCTTTCAGCTCCTTATAACCTTTCCCCTTTGCCTGGCTACTTGCCGCCTTCCAGAACGCCGAGGACTTCATCCTCGCGCATGATCAGGCGCTCTTCACCTTCGACCTTGATCTCGCTGCCCGAGTACTTACCGAAGAGAATGCGGTCACCCACCTTCACGTCCAGCGGCACAATCTTACCGTCATCCAGACGCTTGCCGGCGCCCACGGCGACCACTTCGCCCTGCTGCGGCTTCTCTTTCGCGCTGTCAGGAATAATGATGCCGCCCAGAACGGTTTCTTCTTCTTCGATCCGTTTCACAAGAATACGGTCGTAGAGCGGACGAATCTTCATCTTCTCCACCTCCACTGAAATTTGGGTTGAAGTCTTTCACTGCGGGTCACGGCAGATACCGCGCCCGAAGCCATTATTTTTAGCACACTCGCCGGGAGAGTGACAAGAGCGCTGAGCAAGTACCTGAAAAAAAACCGCTTATCAGCCAGCCTCGGAACAGCCCGGCGCGAAATCGGCTTCCCTCCGTAGCCGCGGCGACTGCCGTGACCGCCCTCTGGTATGCTGAGGTTAACATGCGCCGGATGCGCCGGTTACTGCTTGCCGGCATTGCTTTGATCGTTCTGTTGGTTGGGGCCACCTATCACTTCCGCAAGACTGTGCAGGAAGGATCAGCGCCGCCGCCCCCGCAAACGCTCGCTCCTCATCTCAACACTGCCAGCCGCGATTGGGTCTATACCCATACCGTCGGCGGCTGCCCGGTGGTCGAGGTGCGCGCCGCGGAAATGGAGCAGATCCGCGAGCCGTCCCAGTTCGATTTGAAAGGCGTCCGCCTCCGCCTCTTCCACAAGTGCGGCGAAGAACACGACCTGGTCACAAGCCAGCAGGCAGGCTTTGACACGGCGGAGGGCTCGCTGTATTCGGCGGGCGATGTGGAGATTACGCTGGCGCTCAAGGAAGACGGTCCTCCGCGGGAACGGCTCATGAAGATCCGTTCCTCGGGCGTCCGTTTCGACGCCAAGTCTGGTTTGGCGACCACGGACGAGGCGGCCAGCTTCAAATTCGACCGTGGCGAGGGCCGCGCCGTGGGCGCCACGTATGACCCGCAGGCCCGCTACCTGCGCTTGCATCGCCAGGTGGAGTTGAACTGGACCGGACAGGGTCCGCAGGCGAAGGTCATGCGGATTGAAACAGAAGAGCTGACTTACCGCGAGGAGCATTCCTCCGTCCACCTCGGTCCCTCCGCCCGTTTGACACGCGGTTCCCTCACCCTGGAAGCCGGCCCCTCCGTGGTCACCCTCGAGGAGGGGTACATCCGCAAGGTGGAGGCGCAAAAAGCCCGTGGTTCGGATAGCTATCCTGGCCGCAAGATCGAATACGCCGCCCGCCACCTCACGATGAACTTCACGCCCAAGGGCTTGGTGGAGAGCATGGTCGGAGATGGAGACGCCAGACTGGAGGCGCACTCTGCAACAGCCCGCACACTGCTGCTCACGGACCGTGTTGACCTGGAATTCGATGCCTCCGGAACGGATAGCACGCTCAAGAAAGCCTGGGCGAACGGGCGGGGCCTGCTCGAGTCCAGCCCCATCCCTCGCGAGGGGGTGGCGTTGCCTGAAACGCGCGTCCTGAAAAGCGAGACCATCGAACTCGCCATGCGCGCCGGGGGCGAGGAAATCGACTCCGTCAGCACGCACTCCCCCGGCGAAGTGGAGTTCCTGCCCAATAGGGCGGAGCAGCGGCGCCGGCGCATGGAGGGGGACCGCATGTGGATCCACTACGGCGAACGCAACCGCATTCGATCCTTCCGAGCCGTGGGAGTCAGAACATATACCGAAAACCGGTCTCGTCAGGGACAGGCGCAACCGCCTGCCCTGACCCGAAGCCAGGACCTGCAGGCAGATTTTGACCCGGGAACAAGCCAGCTGACGAAGCTGGAGCAATGGGGCGGCTTCCGCTATAGCGAAGGGAAAAGCCACGCCGTGGCGGATCGAGCCGTGCGAACCGAGCCGGATGGCATGATGCGGTTGGAAGGAAGCGCCCGCGTCTGGGATGAGCAGGGCTCCACCGCCGCCGACCGCATCAGGCTGGATGAAAAAACCGGCGTTCTGACCGCCGAAGGCAGGGTGAGTTCTTCCAGGACCCCGGATAGCAGGCCGACGCCTTCGGGGGGCATGCTCTCGACCTCGGAACCATACCAAGCCAAGGCCCAGCGCATGGTATCGAGCGACAACCACCTCAAGATTGTCTACGAGGGCGACGCACTGATCTGGCAAGGCTCGAACCGGCTGAAGGCCAGGCGGATTGAAATAGACCGCAAAGCCCGCCGCCTGAACGCAGAGGGTGACGTGGTCAGCCAATGGA
>JBBIND010000002.1:0-2965 GCA_037444075.1 Acidobacteriota bacterium
GAGCGCAAGCTGAAGCTTACGCTACTTGGCATGCCGGCTTTTGGCGAGCGCAAGCTGAAGCTTACGCTACGTGGCTGAAGCCTACGCCACATGCTGGCTGCTAACGCCCGATGACGGACTCCACCGCGGCCGCGAGTTTCTCGTACGGCATGTGTCCAGGGTGATAGAGCCGCACGATGCCTTCACGGTCCACCAGCACCAGCGTCGGCGTGGTGCTGCAGCCATACAGGCGGAAATTTCCCTGGCTCACCGGCACAGGCATCTCCGTGAGAGCGCCGTAGTGCTCCTTGCGGATGCGCTCGATGTACGGCAGTTCCGCGGCGGGCTCCGCATCCTCGCCGCGAGCCACGTAGCCGTAGTATTGCGTGGGTCCCAGAATCCTTAACCCGCGCCGCCCGTACTCGGCCTGAAGCCGCGCCAGCGCCGGAGCCTGCTGCTTGCAGTCAATACACCAGTGAGCCCAGAAGAACAGGAGCAGCGGGCGTCCGCGGTATTTGGCCAGCGGAAGGGGCTTGGCGCCCAGGTACTCCCGCATCTCGAGCGGCGGGGCGGGCTTGCCCACCAGGCTGAGCAGGTTGATGTTCTTCCGGATGCGCGCGTGGATTGACGTGCTCCCGTAGGTCTCCAGTTCTCTTTCCAGGAAAGCCACGGCTTCCGAAACGGCGCCGCGCGCCGCCAGCACCTGCGCGTGAACCTCGATGGAAGCGCCCAAAGCGATCGGCAGGTGGCGTTCGGCATCCAGCGGACGCTTCTTCAACTCGGCCAGCGACATCTCCCGCGTCTGCGTTGCGTAAGCTTCCGCGGCATCCAGACGCTTGGCTGCCAAAGCGCCGCGCCCGAGCCAGGAATGCGCTTCCAACATTTCGGGCGTAACGCCGCGCGCGGCGCGGTAGTCGGCTATGCGCCGCTCACCGGCTGCAAAATCATCGCGGGCGATCTCCGCCCGGACTTCTCTGATCAACTGCGTGGGCGCCGGCGCGGCATTCAAGACCATGAGAACCGCGGCTGTGGCGATCGTACTCATGTCTATGCCGTGATGCCCAGCAGGCGGTGCATGTGGACCGCACTCGCCTCCAGGTCTTCGAGTTCCCTCTGCGCCGCCTGTTCCTTGGGCGCGGGCGGCAATCCTTCGACGGGCTTGCCCTTGTCGACCAGCGCCAGGAAGCGCGCGAACTCCCAGGCGGGCGTGCTGCGGAAAGCGTCCCAGAACTTGGGGTCATGGTAACGGTAGATGCGGGGACCGGTCACCAGGACTTCCAGCGTGAGCGCCTTGCCGGGACACAACTCCAGGAACCGGCGCACGAATTCTTCGATGCCCACATTGCCCTCGCCCTGCCGCACCCAACGCACGGCAGCGCCTTCCGGGACGCGCCAGACGGCGCTGTCGCGGATGTGGCTGGTGAGCGCGTAAGGGGCCAGCACTTCGAGCGTCAGCATCGGGTCCTCGATGGTCCAGAGCGGGTTGCCGGAGTCGATACAGGCGCCCACGAAGTCCTTGCCCGCTTCTTCGATGAGCGTTTTCAGCTCCCTCGCCTGAAGGTCGCCGGCGTGGTTTTCAACGGCGATGCGCACGCCGCTGTCAAGCACTCTGGAACGCACCGCGCGCAGCACCTTGACGGTATTCTCGATGTGGGCTTCGAGCGGCACCGGCCCGGTACGGTCGGCGGAGCTTCCCAGGAAAGCCCTGACGAGCGGCGAACCCGCGGCCCTGGCGGCTGCCAGCATGCGCTGAATCTGCTGCTCGGCGGTGCCCTGAGAAGCGTCAAAAGACTTCGAGCTCGGGCAGATGGACCGCATGCCAATCTCGAGCTGTATGCCCAGTGAGTCGGCATGCGCGCGCACCTTGCGCAGGTGGTCCGGTTCCAGGTTCCCCAGGAAACGTATCTCGGAGAAATGAACTACTTTGGCCTTCCACTTCGCGCAGTAGTCCAGGTACTGAAACGGCGACCAGCCTTGCGACCGTATGCTGAACAGGTCAATTCCAAAACGCTGCGGCGGGGCGGATGCGTGGCTCAGTTGGCTGGCCAGGGCTCCGGCCCCTGCGAGAAAGCTTCTGCGGTTCATGTTAGAAGTATTATGCCCTCAAACTGCGCGCCAGCCAAACCACGTACTCGGTGTTGCGCCGCCGCACCTCCGCCAGGATGTCTTCAGGCAGTTCATCCAGCTTGGCTTTGAACAAACGATGGTCTCCGTCGGGCGAGTGCTTGTCCTGGCAGCCGACCATGTTGCCCACCCAGAACACCAGAAACAGGTTTCCGTCCACGCGTCCGCGCGCGGCGTCACCCAGGCTCGACCCACGGCCGAGGTCGAGATAATGCTGTGCCAGAGCGCTCTCTTCTCCAAAGGCGTTCTGAGCCGCGAACTCATTGGCGCGGGCCACCATGCGGCCGTAGAGCTGTCTCCAGGGCGACTGCGGGGGCTGCTCGGAAAGCACATCGAGCATTTGAAGCTGCAGTTCGCCGGAAATCTTGTAGTTGAAACGGCCGGACGTGGCTTGCCCGATTTCGCGCAGCACTTCGGCCTGTTTGCCGCTGCCGGAGTGGATGCTCAGCGTCGCGTTAAAAAAGCGGGCCACGGCGGCTAGCTCCCTTACACGCGCCCCGAGTTCGGCCAACGGGCGGCCGGAGAATTCCTGCTGAACGCGCGGGAGGAGTTCTGGCCAGAGCTTGTGCTCGGCGTACTCGATGAGGCCCATGCCGGTTTCCGGCGCATTCTCCAGAGCCACCGGATAAGCCTGGCGTTTCTTGAACCCGAGGTTCGGCGGGACCAACTGAGCCGCGCGCCCGCGAGCCTTCAGCCAGTGCATGTAGAAGAGCAGTTCCTCGGGTGTGGTGAGTGTTTCGGCTTCGTCGAGAGACGGTTCAAAATCGAAGCTGCGCGGCAGTCCGGCGGCCGCGCGGGCGTCCCGGATGACGTCGTAGAGTTCTTCGTTCAGCTTCAGACTGCCGCCGAACTTGACCGCGAG
>JBBIND010000002.1:2975-208560 GCA_037444075.1 Acidobacteriota bacterium
TGCGGATGTCAGCGCGCGAAAGACGGTACTCCTTTTCACCGGTGGCAAAGGGCCGGGAAAACTCGTCCAGAATCCAGCCCTGTTCTTCGCCGTCGAACAGTTGACCGAAGCGCTCTTCCACCACGCTCTCTGTCCAGGCTTGCGGGTGGCGCAGGTCGGCGTGGAGTTCGAACACGCGGGAGGTATCCGTGGTGAACTTCGTGTAGCCGGCTGCCTCTTCTATGACCTGCCTGGCGTGCTCCATAGAGCGGCGGATCTCGTCGGGGTTATCGCCGGTGATGATGATGTGGTCGGCTTCCGCGGTGTAGCCCTCGCGCCAGCCGGAGCGGATGGCGGCCCACAGCCCGGTTTGGTAAAGCCGCCGTATGGACACGCCCGTGTGGCCGGCCGAGGTGGGCTTCTCGGGGTCGCGCTTTGCCAGCGCCGCGTCGGTGGTCATCTCACGCGTGGCGGAAAGCTGAACGGTGGATGCCATGTTGACGCCGGTTTCACGCAGCAGCAGGCGGAAGGCCTCAAAGGCCGCCGGCAAGCTGATTTCCGGATGCCGGTTGCCAGTGGCGATAGCCGGCAGAGCGCCTTGCGGCCGCGGCAGAAACGCCTTGTCCACCTGCTCAGCGAAGGTGCGCAACGCTTCACCGTCCTGAGGTGAGAACGGAATGGCGTTCACCACGATCTCGCGCCCGCCGCCCGGGCGCATGCGCCCCACCAGAATCGCTTCGGGGAACAAGCCGCTCGACGGTGAGGATGCGGGCGCCAACCGCAATAGCAGCGGTTGCGGACGGGGCGTCATCAGTGCGTCCACGGCCAAATAATAAGTGGAGTTGTGGATGGGGTCCTGTTGCAGCGAACCCGGATAGAGCCGCAGGCTGCTGAAGGTTTGCGTAGCCAGCCGCGCCGCCAGGCGGTTGCGCAGTTCCTGGCTGAAGCTCTTGCCTTCAGCATTCTGGATGATCAGGTCCGCAATCGTGGCGGCTTCACTGGCCTTCAGCGGCAGGCTGAGCGGAACTTCTTTCAAGGCTTCCTCCTAGAGTGGGAGCGTTTTCAGATACTGGCGAAATGCGGCGCCGAGGTCCGGGCGGCGCAACGCGTACTCCACGGTAGCTTGCAGGAAACCGAGCTTGCTTCCGACATCGTAACGCTTGCCTTCGAAGCGGTAACCGTAGATTGGCCGGCTGCGCAGCAGGTGCTTCAGACCGTCGGTGAGTTGGATTTCTCCGCCGGTGCCCGGACCGACGGTTTCAATGGAATCGAAGATCTCGGGGGTCAATACGTAGCGCCCGATAATGGCGAGCCGCGAAGGCGCCTGGGAAGCCTTCGGCTTCTCCACCATGTTGCGGATGCGGAACAGGCGGTCGCTCGCGCCGTTGTGGCGCACCGGTTCGGCATCCACCACGCCGTAGGCGGAAATGCTGTCTTCCGGCACCTCCATCAGCGCCACCACCGAAGCACCATAGAACTCGTAGACATCCAGCAACTGCCGGAGACACGGGGTTTCCGAGTCGATAATGTCGTCGGACAAAACCACCGCAAACGGATCTTTGGCCACCAGTTCGCGCGCCCGCAGCACCGCGTGGCCTAGGCCTAAGGCCTCTTTCTGCCGGACATAGGCGACGTTAATCATGTCGGAAATGCCGCGCACGATCTTCAGCAGGTCTTTCTTGTCGCCGTCTTCCAAGGTGCGCTCGAGCTCGAAGCTGACGTCGAAATGATCTTCGATGGCGGACTTGTTCCGCCCCGTGACAATGATGATGTTCTGAACGCCTGAATGGATGGCCTCTTCGACCCCGTACTGGATCAGAGGCTTATCCACTAGCGGAAGCATTTCCTTGGGCTGGGCCTTTGTGGCAGGCAGGAAGCGTGTGCCCAGTCCGGCGGCCGGGAAGACGGCCTTTCGCACCTTTTGGATCATCAAGGATTATTGTAGAGGTTCGACCGGGGGCCGGCGCAGGTCCGGTCCCCGGGCACGCTTACTGAGGACGGGGGCGGCGGGGTTGAGGATCGGGAGGCGGGCCGCCGCGCTGCATGCGCCCGCCGGGTCCGGGCCCGGCGCCGGGTCCGGGGCCCTGGCCCATCATCCCGCGACGGCGCTTCTGGAGCTCGCGCCATTGTTCCGGCGTCAGCACGGAGCGCACACGCAGGCTCATCAGGGTAAACGAGCGTGTCAATGCGCTGCGGGCTTCAACGAGCTTGTCCACTGCCTGCTGCGCCTTGGCCTGATCGAGTTTCTCATCAGCGAACAGATCCTCCACTCCGTTTTCGGCTTTCTCGAGCGCTGCCCGTTGGTCGATCAGCGCGTCGCGGTATTCGGCGATGATGGCGCGGATTTGCGTGGATTGCTCGGGCGTCAGATTCGCGTCGCGGGCCAGCGGGCTCTCCCACCAGGGGAAGAAGCTGCGCGGGGGCTGTGCCGGCGCCATGGCCGCGCCCAGCGTCAGAACGAAGAGCAGGCTGATGGTCTTGTTCATTGCGATTCCTCGAACAGGTCCCGGATAGGCGTGGCGGCGTGCGCCTCCGAGACCTCAATCATGGAGTAGATCTCCGAAAAAAGCCGGCTGTCGCTGGCAGCCACCGTCGGACCGGGCGCAGGCGCGGGCTGCCATAGGAAAACAGCGGCCAGCAGCATGGAAAGCGTGGCCACTGCGGGGGCTACACGAAGGCCGAAATGCCAGCGCGAGGGCTTTTCGATGCGGCTCAGAATGGCCAGCCGCTGTTCCCTCAAAAATGCCTCGCTCACCGGTGTCAGGTCCGCGACCGCCTGGCGCCTTGCCAGGAGTTGCTCCCATTTCTGGCGGCAGTCCTGGCATTCGCCCAAGTGAGCGTCGTCCGGACCGACTTCGTAGAGCCGGTTGAGCAGATCCTCCTCACTCCAGTGTCTGGTTGCCATCTTCTTCCCTCAAGGGGTCGCGCCGCTGCGGCGCAGCCCATACAAATCTTCCAATTCAATCCTCAGTTTCGCCACGGCGCGAGCCATGTGCGCCTTGACCGTGCCGACGTCCAGTTTGAGGATCTCAGCGATTTCCTCCAAACGCCGGTCTTCGAAATGCTTCAGAACGAACACGGCTCTTTGCCGGTCCGACAGGCGGCCCAAGGCCGAAGACAGGCGCTGCCGTATTTCCCCGGCGAAGGCCACATCTTCGGCGGAAGGCCCCGTGGCCGGGGCAAGATTGAGCATCACTTGCTCATCTTCCGGTCTCGGCCGCTGCCTCCAGAACTTCCAGGATTTTGACCGCAGCCGGTCCAGGCAGGTGTTGACCGCCACGCGCGTCAGCCACTTGGCAGGCTCATCGGGCCAATCCGCCGAGTTGCCCCGGAGCGCCTTGAAGGCCTTGAGGAACGTGTCCTGCGCGGCCGAATCAGCTTCATCGCGGTCCTGCAACATGCGGTAGCACAACAGGAAAATGCGCCGCTGCTCGCCCGCCATCCAGGAGTTGAAGTCGAAAGACGTCTCAACGGCTTGTGTGCGCATCGTCAGGCTTTCGGCCACCACGCTCATCTCACTATACGGTGACGACCCGGGGCGACAAAAGTTTACCTTGCCTTGCCTGCTTCTGCTAGACTCGCAGGCACTATGCAACTTCTCGTTTTGCTGGCAATCGGACTGGTGGCAGGGGTCTTCTCCGGGATGTTCGGCATCGGCGGCGGGTTGGTGATCGTTCCGGCGCTGCTCTTGACGATGAAAACCGGCGAACATCTCTCGATCGGTACGAGCCTGGCTGCCCTGATTCCGCCGGTGGGCCTCTTGGGCGCTATTGAGTACCACCGCAACGGCTTCGTCAACCTGAAATACGCCGCCCTAATCGCCATAGGCCTGTTTCTGGGGGCTTACTTCGGCGCTAAGTTCATGATTTCCTTATCGCCAGCGATGGTCCGCAAGGTCTATGCGGGTTTCCTTATGGTAGTGGCGCTGCGGATGCTTCTGATGTCTCGGTAGAAGGGTTGTGGCTTTCAATCAGGCGGTTATTCCCGGGGGCGTGCGGCGGCAGCGCCCGGGTGCTGAACAGCGAGCATGACCTCGCCAGCCTTTCCAGGTCACTGCCTTCATCCACGGTGAATTCCTGATTCACCCATGAGGACAGAGGCAGGTTGCGGAAATAGAGCCGTTCCTGCAAAACCATGGCCTTACGGTTCATGAACAGGGAGCGGCTCTCCTTGATGTAGTGCCGTTCCTCCACCCGCAAGTCCGCCATAAACTCATCGAACGAGCGGCGCTTGGCTTCCTCCTCAGTGGCTTTCAGTTGGGCTTCGAGCGAGCGCTTCCCGGATTCGATGGTGGCGCGGGCTTCAGCGAGCTGCTCCCGCTCGCGCGAGACGGCAACCTCGAGGCGAGCTTGCATCACGAAGAACGCCAATATCGCGGACCCGGCGGCCGTGAACAGCGGTAGGAAGATCCAAACGGCGGCATCCATGGCTTACACCACTCTCTGGGCCTTCTTCGGCGGGACAGGGAGGAAGCTTTAGGGGCCCGCCTAGAGGACCTGTTGGGTGCCGTCTATCTTGCTGCCGGAAAACAAGTTATTGAGCACAGCGAAGCTGTAGGAAACATCCCGGGCGGTTACCAAAGCCTTCAGCGCCTGTCCGGCCGCCCACGCCATGAGGCGTAGCTTAAGACCGAACCCGGAGCCATAGTGTTTCCCTGAATGGGTGACGAGGCCGGAGGCCCGGTCTGCCAGCAATAGCGCTCTTTGCGCTGCTTCGCTCGGGACCCATGTTCCCCCGCCTTCCCGCCAGATGGCCCGGCACTGTGGCAGCAGCAGGGTCTTCCGCCCGGCCCGCCGTACCTGCGTGCATAATTCCAGGTCCGAGCCGAAATGCCCGTAGCGTTCGTCAAAGAAGTTCATTCCGCGGACGAAGGCGCGGCGCACCAGCAGCACTGCGGGCCCGGGCCAGTCCACCGCGATGGCTTCGGACGCATCCTCGGGCACCGCCTCGCTCTCGAATCTGCCTGTGCGGATGGCCCGCAGGCTTTCGGCAGGGTCTGGCAGCAACCGCAACACGGAGAGGGATCGGCCTGTGTCGTCGGTCATCAGCGGAGCGACGGCGGCGGCTTCGGGGGCAGCCTGGAGGCGTTCCACCAGGTTGGGCACAGTATCCGGTAGCAACTCGACATCCGGCCTGAGAAACAACAGGTACTCGCCCTTGGCGGTGCGCACTCCGATGTTGCGGGCTTTGGTGAGCCCGAAGTTGCGGGGCAGCCGCAATACAGTGACAGCCGGAAACGCGGAGTCCATGCTCGGACACTCGTCGCGAGAACCGTTGTCCACCACCAGGACCTCGATCGTCTCGCGCCCCTTGGAGCGCTCGCAAGCCTCCAGGCAGCGGCGCAAAGCGGCGGCGCAGTTGTAGGAGACGATCAGGACGCTGACCACAGGTGGGGCTTGTGCTTCCTCCATGCGAACCAAGATCATACCTCAGCCATTGGGGCGGTGATGCCCGTCGCCCGAAATATGGGCAGCCGTCGCGGTTTTGTGGCATGATGGCTCACGCCACGGAGGTGCAAAGATCCATGCGGACATCGGTCCTCATCGCAGCTCTCTTTGTGATCCTGCCCTGCTGGAGCCAGACTCCGGAACTTGTCATCGTCCACAAAGCCAGCCACCAGGTAGGCTTCTACACGCTCGAGGGGAAACTCACCCATACAGTAGAAGTGGGCCGCCACCCGCACGAGATGGTGCTCTCGCGGGACCGCCGGCAGGTCTACGTCACGGACAACGGCGTCATGAGGCTGGAGCACGGCGGGCAGGGCGGCAACACACTCTCGGTGGTGGACCTCGCCACGCGCCGCCGCACGAAGACCATCTCGCTCGGTGAGTACCGCCGCCCCCACGGGATTGCTCTGGATCCCGCCACCGGCCGTATCGCCGTCAGCACCGAGGCTCCGGATCAGTTGCTGTTGGTGGACCCTGAGACAGGGTCCGTCCTGCGCCGCTACGACACGAAGGGCAAGACCTCGCACATGGTGGTGTTCGGCCCCGGCGGCAAAGTGGCTTACGTCAGCAACAGCGGCTCGGCCACCGTGGCTGCCGTTGACCTGGAAAGCGGCCACACCACCCTGATACCCACCGCGGAGCGGCCCGAAGGGAGCGCGCTCTCGATAGATGGGAGAGAGTTGTATGTCGTCAACCGGGAAGCCGCGCGCATCACCATCATCGACACCGTGCGGCAGCAGGTGAAAGGCACCATTGCCACCGGAAACGGGCCCGTGCGTGTTGCCGTGACGCCCGACGGCAAGATGCTGGTCTACGCGCTGCTTCACGATAGCCACGTGGAGTTTGCGGACCCGAAGTCGCGGCGCGTGCTCGGGCGCGTGGCGCTGACGGGAAAGCCGGTCTCGCTGACGCTGTCTCCGGACGGAAAGCTGGCTTACGCCTCAGCTGAGGAAGGAGATACGGTCTTTGTCATCTCGGTCGCGGAGCAGAGAGTGCTCCGCTCTTTCAAGACGCCGGCGGGTTCCGGGCCGGACCCCGTCTTTCATTTAACCGTCAAGCGCTGAGGGTCTCCCGGCGGGCGTGGTCCAGGGATTCGATCAGGGCGTGTATGTCGTCAGCTTGAGTTCGGTAGTTCGTGATGCATGCCCTGAGCGTGGCCCCGTAAACGGGTAGCAGGGTAGTGGATATCCAGGCTTCCCCCGAACCCACCACGCGCCGGACCACCGCAGCCGGGTCAGCGCCGCTGCGGTCGCGGAAGCAGACCACCGGCAAGGGCGTGCGGTTAACCACCTCCCAGCCTGAGCGCTCCAACTCTGACCGCAGCAACTGACCCATCGCGGTCATGTGGCGGATGGCCCTCCCGTAGCCTGCCCAACCGGCCACCATCAGCGACAGGAAAACCTTCAGTCCGGTGAAGCGGCGCGACCACTGCATGGATTCCAGGTGCGGATCGATGACGTCCAGTCCGGCGGCTTCGCGCGGCATATAAGCGGTGGCGGTGTGGAAGGTGCGGCGCAGGATGTCCGGATGCCGGGTGAGATACAAGCCGGCGCCCATGGGAACCGAGAGCCACTTGTGTGCGTCGAAGCTGATCGAGTCCGCGCGCTCGATGCCAGCCAGCAGTGGCCGCAGTTGAGGGTCGATGGCCGCGGCTCCGCCCCAGGCTGCATCCACGTGAAACCACAGGCCTTCATCGCCGGCCACCGACGCCACGGAGGGGAGCGGATCCACCACTCCGGCACTGGTTGTGCCCGCCGTCGCCACTACCAGGAAGGGCAGGCGGCCCTGCTCGCGGTCAACGCGGATGGCGCTCCGCAGCGCCTCCTTGTCCATGGCGAGGTCAGCGGTCACAGGGATGTTGCGCAGGGATTCCCAGCCCAGACCGCACAGGCGGGCAGCCTTCAGGAACGAATGGTGGCTCTCGGTGGAAGCGTAGAAGACGGGATCAGCGGGCAAGCCTCGTGCCCCCAAGCGCGCGAAATCCGGGAAAGCGTGCGTGAGGGCTGTCAGCACCGCCGTATGGTTGGCTTCCGCGCCGCCGGAGGCGAAGGCGCCGGCTGCGGAGACCGGGTCATAGCCGAAGCGCACTCCCAAATGGCGGATCAAGTGCTGCTCGATCTCCACCGCCAAAGGGCTGTGACTCCAGGCGGCAAGCTGCGGGTTGAAGGCAGCCACCAGAGCGTCGGCGGCAATGCCCATGGTTGTCGGAGCCGGGTTGAACAGGCCGTAATAGCGTGGATGGGGCGTATGCGTCTGGAATCTCCAGAGGTTGTCCGCCACGAATTGAAGCGCCTGCTCCGGGTCCACGGGAGCGCTGAAGTCGACCGGCGCGAGCAGGGCGCGAATGGCTTCCGGGTCCAATTCAGGTGTGACTCGGCCGAGGTGAACGCTATCGGCGTACCGTTCCAGAATTTCGATCAGCCGGCGCCACAGATCAACACGAACGGGCTTGTCGAGCAGCAGCATGCTCCTAGAGTAAAGCAGACGGCAGGCCGGCGTGGCTGCTGAGGCAGAGGACGTTGGGTTACTATATGTATTTGGTATTGCGGCACATGAGAGTTGTTCGTTTGTTTCTACTGGCGTCCGTTGCCCTGCTGGCGCAGGGTGCGGGGCGCGCCCCCCAACCTGCTGAAGCGGCCCGGATGCTCAGCCGGTTGCCTTTGCGATTTGAGGCCAACCAGGGCCAGACCAACGCGCGGGTGAAGTACTTGGCGAGGGGTCCGGAGTACACTATATTCCTCACGCCCACGGAAGCCGTGCTTTCTCCCCTCGCTGCCCCAGCGGGCAAGCGCGGGCGGTCAAACCGCCCCGGCGTCGTACGCATGAGTTTCCGGGGCGCGAACCGCCAACCAGCGCTCGCAGGCGAGCGGGCGTTGCCTTCCAGCAGTAACTACTTCCGAGGCAACAACAAGGAGAGGTGGCTCGCTGGCGTACAGCATTTTGAGGGCGTACGTTACCGCGATCTTTATCCTGGAATTGACCTGATCTACTACGCCTCCGGCAACGCCCTCGAGTACGACTTCATCGTGGCGCCCGGAGCCGACCCGTC
Organism: Acidobacteriota bacterium; assembly: GCA_037444075.1. GTDB lineage: Bacteria > Acidobacteriota > Terriglobia > Bryobacterales > Bryobacteraceae > JBBIND01. Next base: position 11,451 of record JBBIND010000002.1, read on the forward strand.
GCGTATTCGCCTGCGGTTTTCAGGAGCCGAGGACATGCGCGTCGATTCCGACGGCTCACTTCTGATCCGTTCCGGCGGCAAGCTCCTGCGGCAAAAGAAGCCGGTAGTATATCAGGAACGTGCGGCTGCACACGGCCGGGAACTGGTGGACGCCCGCTATGTGATCCACGGCTCGTCTGAAGTGACGTTCTCCTTGGGTGCTTATGATCGCTCCGAACCGCTGGTGATCGATCCGGTCCTGACCTACGCCACGTACCTCGGCGGTCCGGGCAACGACGTCGCCACGGCAGTCGCAGCCGATGCGGAGGGCAGCATCTACATCACGGGCCACACCACCTCGATTGAATTCCCGGTATTGGGAGACCCCGTGTCGCTCGAGTGGCGCGGTTCGCGCGACATCTTTCTCGTAAAACTCACTCCGAGCGGAGAAGATAACTACTTCTTTGTCTATTCCTCCTACATCGGGGGGATGGGCGAGGACCAGCCATGGGCCATCGCCCTCGATCAGTTCGGCAACGTCTATGTTGCGGGGGAGACGGGCTCCGGGGATTTCCCGATTGCCGGCAACACGCCCCGAACCACCGCCGCCGGAGAGAAAGACGCCTTTGTTTTCAAGCTCAACCCGAGGGATCCCGGGCGCGACGCACTGCAATTCTCTACTTTTCTGGGCGGGACCAGGAGCGATCATGCCCGCGCTCTGACCGTCGATCAATCCGGACGCATCCATTTAGCCGGATACACGAGGTCGCTCGACTTTCCGCTCTCCGGGGACTCCTTGCAGAAGTCGAACCGAGGAGGCTGGGATATTTTTTACGCGCAGATGGACTCCTCGAGCCCGGCCCAGGAAGTGATCCGCTATACGACTTACTTAGGGGGCGAGGCCACCGACGTAGCCACAGCCATTGTCCTTGACCAGGCTGGCAAGGTTTACTTGGCCGGGTACACTGTGTCCTGGAATTTCCCGGCCACCGGCGGCTCACTGAGGGACTTCTACAGCGGCAACGGCGACGCGTTCCTGACGAGACTTGATCTCACCAGACCCGGCTTGGACGCGCTGGATTACTCCACTCTGCTCGGCGGAGGAGACCTTGACATCGCCTACAGTCTCGCGATGAATAAGGCAGGCCGGTTTGTGCTGGCGGGGTACACGCTCTCAAACGACTTTCCCGTGACCAACACCGCCTGGCAGCAGGGCCGTGCGGGCAACGCGGACGGTTTTGTGACGATCCTCGATCTCAATTTGAGCGGAGCCGAAAGCCTTTACTACTCAACCTACATAGGCGGCAACGATACTGACGTCATCTACGCCATGGCGCCCGAAGCCGACGGCACCATTGCGGTGACCGGTTACACCGTATCGAGGGACTTCCCGCTGGCTGGCCAACCGCTGCAATCCGCTTACGGCGGAGGAGCCGCGGACGTGTTCTTCGCTCGGATCAATCCCGATGCGGAGCCGGGAATTTCTTTGGTTTACAGCACTTACCTGGGTGACCGCCAGACGGAGGCGGCCTACGGCCTGGCCCTAGGGCCGGATGGCGAGGTGCATCTGGTAGGCTTCACGCAGTCCGACAGTTTCCCGGTTTCCGCGGCGGCTCACAAGTCGTCCTTGGACGGACTTTCCGACGCTTTCGTGATCAAGGTTACGAAGTAGCGGCGCCCATTTCGCGGCCGGCCCCAACCATCGCGGGTTGACCGCAGCTGAACATGCCCTTATAATTCTATCCAGCGTGGCTTCAGGGGCCTATGCTGCAAGGCTCCCGTCGCCACTGCTGTGAAATGGGGGAAAGATGAGGGTTTTCAATCACTTGAAGGGTCGAGGGGTTGGTCTGCTCATTCTGTTGGTGGCCATGACGGCCGCCAGCCAACCCGCCGCTGCCCAGATTCTGTACGGCTCCATTCTTGGCAACGTGACGGACCCCAGCAACGCCGCGGTAGTTGGCGCGCAGGTGGTCATCACGAACCAGCAAACCAATCAATCACGCGAGACGGAAACAAACGCCTTTGGCGCCTATAGTTTCCCAACACTCCAGCCGGGCCCCTATCAGGTCCGCATCTCGAGGGAAGGATTCCGGATGGCCACGACGGAAGTTTCTGTGACCATCAACACTGTCACCCGGGCCAACGTCACGCTGCAGTTGGGCGCGGTGACCGAGTCCATTCAGGTGACGGCCACCACTGCCATGCTACAGGCGGACCGCGCCGAGGTGCGCTCGGAGATTCCCACGCGGAACTTCGAGAACCTGCCCGTCACGCCCGGGCGCAACTACCAGCAACTGCTGCGTGTTCTGCCCGGGTTCCGGCCGCCAACGAACCACCACTCAGTGCCGACGAATCCCTCGCGGGCTCTCGGTTACAACGTGAACGGGGTGAGCTTCAGCATCAATAACACACGCATCGATGGGGCGAGTTCCATCGCGCCGTGGCTGCCGCACATGACGGCGCTCGTGCCGACCATCGAAGCCATCGACACGGTGAACGTGGTCACCAACAGTTTTGACGCGGAACAGGGATTGGCCGGGGGCGCGGCCATCAATGTGCAAATCAAGAGCGGCACCAACGAGTTCCGCGGCTCGCTGTTCGAATACCACACCAACCAGAAACTGAAGGCCAAGCCGTTCTTCCTGCCTCAGGGAGAGCGCAATCCCAAGCTGGTGAGCAATGAGTTCGGCGGAACGCTGGGCGGACCCATCCGTAAGGACAGGCTTTTCTTCTTCGGCAGCTACGAAGCCAATTTCAATCGTGAGGCGGCCTCGAGCTTCGCCACCGTGCCTACTGCCGCGATGAAGCGCGGCGACATGTCCGATTCCGTGCGGCTGGTCTACGACCCGCAAACCGGCAATGCGGACGGCTTCCTGCGGACACCCTTCCCGGGGAACCTGGTTCCGGTGACGCGGATCAGCAGCATTTCCCGGCGGCTGGCGGATTTGACGCCGCTGCCGAATCAACCGGGGTTCTCAGACAACTACTTCGTTTCCGGCTCGTATTTGTTCGACCGCCATCGGATCGATTCCAAGGTGAATTGGAACGCCAGTTCCAAGCTGAGCATGTACGGGCGCTTCAGTTGGCTGCATTACGACATGAAGAACCCGACCGTGTTCGGTGATTTCGGCGGTCCGGAGCTTTCCGGTCAGGGCGGGAATCCGGGCAAGGGCTTCGGCGACACTTACAGCTTCACTGGAGCCGTCACCTATGTGTTCAGCCCCACGCTGATTCTCGATGCCTACTACGGCTACACGCGCATGGACACGGCTGTTGAGCAGGAGCGCCTGGATGAAAAACTCGGTTTGGACCTGCTCCGCATTCCGGGCACGAATGGCACCCGGCGATTTGAGGGCGGTTGGCCCAGGTTCACCATCTCCAGCTTCACCAATCTGGGGATCAACAACGCCTTCATGCCTTACGCCCGCCGCGACCCGCAGTATCAGTACGTGGCCAACTTCAACCGCCTCTCGGGCAGCCATGAAGTGCGCTTCGGCTTCGACCTGTACCGCACTGGAATGAACCATCTACAACCGGAGGCCACTGGCGCCGCGCACGGCGCCTCGGGCGGGTTTTCTTTCGCCGGAGGTCCGACAGCGTTGAGGGGCGGAGCTTCGCCCGACATGTTCAACAGCTACAGCACGTTCCTGCTCGGTCTGCCCACCACCATCGGCAAGATCACTCAGGTTCCGGACGAGTACAGCACCCGCCAGTGGAATTACAGCTTCTACATCCGGGACCGCTGGAATGCGACACGCAAACTCACGCTCTCCTACGGCGTCCGTTGGGAGTTCTTCCCCTTCCCCACGCGCAAGGATGGCGGAATGGAGCGCTATGACTTCAACAACAACAAGATGGTTCTTTGCGGGTTCGGCACGGTGCCGATGGATTGCGGCGTCAGCGTCAGCAGGAAACTGCTGGCTCCACGCCTCGGTATTGCCTGGCGCGCCACGGAGAACCTGGTGGTCCGAGCCGGCTACGGGATTACCTACGACCCCTTCAGCCTGCAAAGACCGTTGCGCACCAACTACCCCGTCCTGCTGATTCAAAACATCACCCCACCACACGCCTGGGCTCCCGCCGGGAGACTCGAAGACGGGATTCCGCGCTCAGTCATCCCAGACCCGGGCAACGGCGTCATTGACATCCCCGGCACATACGCGGTTGTGACCGTGGGCGACAGGTACAGGCGCGGCTATGTTCAATCCTGGAACTTCACGGTCCAGAGCAACCTGAAGTGGGGCTTCGTCGGTCAGGCAGGCTACGTGGCCACTCGTTCCGTCCGGCAGTTGGGTTATCTCGACCTCAATGCCGGCCAGACCATTGGAGCGGGACGCGACGGCCAGCCTCTCTGGCAGAGGTTCCGCCGCACGGCTACCACGACCCTCGTGACGCCGTTCGGAACCACCGTGTACGATTCTCTACAAGCCACGCTGGAGCGGCGATTCAGCCAGGATCTGGCCATCAACATCGCCTACACGTGGTCCAAGGTGATTGGCTTTAACGACAACAGCGACAGCGGACCCAGCGTCGGCGCTCTCCAGTACTTTGACCGGAACCGCACGGTCCGGGGCTATGACAGGCCTCACAACCTCCAAGGCAGCGCCATCTGGGAACTGCCCTTCGGCCAAGGCAAGATGTGGGCCAACCAGGGGGCGGCCAGCAAGATCCTGGGCGGTTGGCAGATCAACGGCGTGGCAAGCCTGTTCAGTGGCACGCCGTTCACTGTGGTCGCTTCGGGCGCTTCGCTGAACATGCCCGGCTCCAGCCAGACAGCCGATCAGGTGCTGCCGACCGTCAAGAAACTCGGCGGAATCGGCCGCGGCCAGTCCTTCTTTGATCCCTTTGCCTTCGCGCCAGTCACCGAGGCGCGCTTCGGGAATACGGGCTTGAACATTCTAAGAGGTCCCGGGGTGGTGAATTTCGACCTCAGCCTGTTCCGCAAGTTCCAAGTCACTGAGCGCATCAACGTTGAATTCCGCGCGGAGGCTTTCAATTTCACCAACACTCCGCACTTCGCCAACCCGGGCACCAACGTGTCGGACTTCAACCCGAACGTCGCGGATCCTCGGCTCAGGTTCCGCGGTTACACCGAGGTGACCGGCATCGCCAATACGGGGCGCGAGGGCATCGACGAACGCCTCTTCAGGTTGGGACTGCGCGTCAGCTTCTAAGACGAGCGTCCTGAGCTAACCCGGCGGCGGGAGCGGTCCTCGTGACGGTTACCGCCGCCGATTTCTTTTCCGAGTTGCTGGCGCGGGTTGCGGTTTGCCACCCCTGAATCAACGCCGGGACTCACTCTACGCCGCTAGTGCTTCTTCACCGTGATACTCAAGCCGCCGCCCTGCGAGTAGAGGACTGTTTCCAGGTTAGGGTTCGAAGTCACCGCCCGCAGGTAACTATCCACTCCGCCCATGCCGACATTGTGGGCCAGAATCAATCCCCCGGGACGAACAAGGGGCAGCAGTTTCTCCAGGTAGTCGGTGTAGCCTTCTTTGTCGGCATCAATGAACACGACGTCCACCGTGCCCTTCAGTTGCGTCACCGTCTGGTGTGCGTCGCCCTCAATGATGGTCACCATCTTGTCGACTCCTGCCTTCCTGAAGTGCTCGCGCGCCATGGCTGCCCTGCCAGGGTCGATTTCGAACGTCGTCAGTTTGCCGCCGGTTCCGCGCAGCGCCAGGCAAAACCACAACCCACTGACGCCGGTGGATGTGCCGATTTCAACCACGTGTTTGGCGCCGGAGGACTCGGCGAGCACGCGCATGATTCTGCCGTCAACCGGCGGCACGTGGGCATAGGTTCTGCCCGTGGCCACGATTTCATCGAGCACGGCGAGGATCTTCTTCTCCGCTTCGTCTTTAGGCAGCGGCGGGGCCAAGGGGGAGGAGCCGGACATCCCGCGGCGTTGAGCGCTCATGGGAAGGCAGGCAGCCATCACAATCAGGGTGAGGATAATCAGTCGTTTCATACCGTCAGGAAAGCTCACATCTTCAGGACGATGGTGGTGCAAGGCAGGGTTACGGCGTGCAGTGTCAAATCGCTCCGTAGCACGCCGCAAGGCTTGTCGGCACTGGCAACTTCGCTGTCTTCCCTCCGCGTCCAGAGGTACGCCGTAGGCGTCCTCCGGACGAAGTGTTACCTCCGCGCGGATAGCACGCTGTGTCCAGGATTCAAGATGACTCGCGTGGGCGCACGGCGGACGGGCACCGTCAACACCGCCGGGTCTGGGCCGGTGCGGATCCAACGTACGAGCGAATCGAGTCCTGCGAACTGAACCTCCACGGGCACGAGCGTGCTGAATCCTTCGCTCACGCCGGATTGCTTCAACGTCAGCGTCAAGACGAGGTTCTGACCCTTGCCGCGGACGGAGTGCGATAGCTGGAACGACGGGATGCCCGTCGAGTGAACCCAGTTCTCGAAGAACTGCTCCAGTTCAGGGTCCGGGCTCTTGGGCGCAAGATGCGCCGCGGCGTGCTTGCGAAACTGTTCTGTGGTGATGGTCTGAAAACGGTACTTGCGGCAGAGGTCTCCGAGCATCACCAGGAATCGGTCGTCGCCCAGGCGCCGGCGGAGCATGTGCATGATCCAGGATCCTTTTTCGTACGTGATGGTGCGCCATGCTCCAGGCGAGCGCGAGGAAACCAGCCTTGTTCCCCAGGCGATTGGCCCGGCGGATTCGATGGTGCGGCCTTCATCGTCGCGGTTCGACAGGTTGTCCCTGTACTCATCGAGCACGGATTGAAAGGCGCGCGCGCCACGGCGTTTCTCGAGCGCCAACAGCGCGGTGTAGTTGGCCAGCGCCTCCATCAACCATTCGTCCTGATAGGCCGCCGCCGCCACCACGTTGCCCCACCATTGGTGCGCGGTTTCGTGCGCATGGAGAATCTCGGAGAAGAACAACTGTTGTTGCTCGCCTCTCACGCTGGCCGGACGGTCCGAGGGCGAAAGGTAAGCCAGCGTGGACAGATACAGCAGCCCGGGAAAGCCCTGCCCGAAAGTGCCCGGAATGGGAGAAACCGTCAGCGTAGTGAACGGGGGCGGGCCGAAATGCGAGGCCAGGAATTCATAATCGTTGGCGATTTCGCCGGCCAGAGCCTGCAGGCGTGCCGCCGGGTTGGGCGGCAACGGAATCACCGGAATGGTGACGATTTCCATGGGCCTGCGTTGAGGCTGGCGAGGCCATCCGGGTGTAGTCTGAGGCAGTACGATTACCTGTTGCGGGCGCGGCTGTAGGGCCGTCTCCAACTGCCGGTTGGCGCAGACTTCCACCGTGTATCCGGAGCGCGTGACCGCGGCTCTCTGGTAATGGCCGAGGTTGAAACCCGCTACCCGGATGGGCGAACCGGTGCGTCGCCGGGTGACGTTCCAGGGCGGTTCGGTTTCTTGTTCCACTACCTCGCCGGGGAAAACCAGTTCAAGTGAGGAAGGGTACCGGAAAGTGATGTCGTACTGGGCGAACTGCAAATTGGCCTGCGGGTACCAACTGCCGCGCGAGCCCACGTAGTACACCTGCCGGCCCGCTTCCGTGATCACGTTGCCCTCGTGGGCGATGACGATTTCGTAGTGGCGGCCGGCTTCAAGCGGGCGGGGCGCGCGCACCAGGAACAGCTCGTTATCCGTGCCGCGGATGAGATTGGCCCGCAGAGATTCGCGTTGCAGCGCTTCGGCGGGTTCACCGTTAATGAACACTTCACCCACGCGCATGCGCCGGGAAATATCGAACAGCAAGGATTGCAGCCCGTTACGCGCCGGAGTGAGCGTCGCGGCGGTGGTGGCCTGAAGCTTCAGGTCAGAATCGAGGGTTGCTTCAATGCGGAAATTGGCCAAGGTGAAAGGCGGGGGCAAGGGGGTACCCCGCTGGCGCGCGGAGCGTGACTGAAAACTCGTCCAGATGTCAAACCAGGAGCGGTCGTCGCGATACCGAACCTGTCCGGCGAGGATCTGCTCGCGGGCCTCCGGGTCATAAACCAGGTCGATGTTGCCCAGCTTGCGGCCGTCGATGGCGGCGTAGAACATCCCTTGGGACGAGGGTCCCGAGAGCAGGTCCCGCACCAGGCGGATGTCGAGGCTGGCGGAGAGGTTGCGGACGGTCTCGGCCCAACGGTCCGACAGGAGTGCTCCCATTTCGGGAGCTTCTCTGACCGGACCGCGCGAACGGATCTGCTGGAGGAGTTCTTCAGCGGTGCCGTCGGTGAAGAGCATGACCGCATTGCGGAAATGCTCGTTGAGATTGGGCGATTCCGTGAAAGTGGCCAGCGACAGCCGCTCGCTGCGGTGTGGAGGCAACAACAGCACCTCCGCCGCTCCACCCTGCACATCCGCGGTGAAGACCGCGGCCACCCGCCGCCCGTTCACGGGCTTGCCGAAGATGAGGTATCCATCGGTGAGGAAGAGCCGCAAATCCTCCTTGATTACGGACAGTTCGCGGACCCGGTAGCACTCGGAGGATTCCAGACCGGCGTTCCGAATCGCCACCGCAAGGTCGGCGGCTGACGGCTCAAAAGCCCAGGCGCACACGCCCAGGACCGGCAAAAGGAAAAAATACCTCACACCTTCAGTCTAATGCCGGGCGCCGGCGGGCGTGCGCAAATCGGATGCATCCTCAGCAAAAACTTGCGCCTCGTAAACATAAAGGCGCGCTTTGCGGTCCCGGTAGGCGGTGGCAGGCAGCCCCGCCTTGGTAGCCAGGTTCTCCAGGAACTGCGTCTTGTTCCAGCCCATTTCCCGGGCTACCTGAGGCAGCAGAATGCTGCTCTTGCCGTCCAGCGTCAGCAGTGCGCCCCAGCCCAACTGAAAGCGCCGCCAGTCAGAGATTCTCCTGGGCGGAGTGAGCAGTGAGATCTCGATGGTCACCGGTCCTTCGTCGGCTTTCAAAGGCGGAAAACGAGGGTCCTCGGAACTCGCGGCCAAAGTCCGCTCGGCCACGCCCTCGGCCACCGGCCGGTCTCCGGCAATCAAGCCAACGCAGCCGCGCATCTGGCCTTGCTTGCGGACGGTGATGAAAAGCCCGGTTCGGTGGGCCAAATCCGTTCCCCGCTCTTCCACCGGCACGGGCGTCAGTTCCTTCTTGCCAGTGGCCAGGTAGTTATCCAGAGTCGTACGCGCGCTGCGCAGCAGCCGTTGCTGATCCTCGGCGCCGACGCGGTAGGCGGACGCCGGGTAAAAAGCCAGGGTGCCGTACACCACCGTGCGCGAGTAGTCACGGGTCAGGTCGGCGGAGGTCATGTAGTCAACCGCCTGGGCGTAGACCTCGTCCTTCAGAGCCCCCAGAGTCTCCATAAGCAGGCGGATAGGCTGCTGGCCGCAAATGGTGTCCCCCGTCTCGGACAGGTACCTGTCGAAGGTGCGCGCTTCCAGTGAACTGATCTCCTCAAACGCGGTCATCGCCAACTGGAAAAGCCGCTTGGGCAGTTCCGCGTCCTGAGGAAACGGCTGGTAGCGGTAGTCCTTTCCGTAGTGGGTGAAATCGCTGGAAGCGATGATCAGGTCACCGCGCTGAATCCGGCCGGCGAGCTTACGCGCCGCCGAATTGAGAGCCGGGCCTTCCAACGCGCCTACGTACAGCGGGATCACCGGTATGCCGGGCGCGGCTTTCTGGAGAAACGGCAACTGGTTCTCAAGGGAATGGTCACAAAGCTCTGACTCGGGCGTCAGGGGGAAGCCGAGAGCGCGGAGCGCTTCGCGATTCACTTTGAGCTCGCCTAGCGGCGTTTGGTAGGCCTCGACGTCAGGGGCCAAAACTCCGGTGATAGCGCGCTTGTGGCTGAAGCCCAGCAGGATGATGTTGGCGGGTTTGCCCAGCAGGCGGTAACCGGAGGCGGCGGGTACGGCCGAGAACTGCAAGCCGGCGTGCGGAACAATCAGCCCGCGCAACTGCTTGCGGGCGGGCAGACCAGCCGCCCTTTGTTCGGCGGCTTTGAAGCTGTCCTCAAGAAGCTTCTCCAGTTCCGCCCGCTCGGATGGAAACCACTGCCCCGCCATCGGTGATTTGTGAATCTGTGCCGCGGAGGGATGCGCGCAGAGAAGCCAACCCAGCCAGAGTCCCGTTAAACAGATCGTGGCTTTCATCGGTGTCGAGTAGAATTCTAGCGCAGTTTGAAACGCCGGTGATGTCAAGCGAATCCAGCCCGAAGCCTTTTTCATGGCACACCATGGCCGAAAGACGTGTGCAGGCGTCCTGGCATGGCGCTGTCAACTCGTAGTGTGGCAGCAGTGCGACGAGGAAGCGTTCGAGGGTTTCACTCAAAGCCGCCGGTTGCGGGACCATCCACAGGAAGCCACTCGTCATGTGGCAGATCTCCGCGAGCCTGGCTACGGCTGCCGGGTTGGCCGATTCGAGAGCGATGGCATGAACCGTTACCTGGCTGCCGCGCAGTCTCTTGGCGAGCAGTTCCATGACTTCTTGCGTGAGATCCGCGCCGGAGTCCAAACTGGGATCCGGCGGTACGACGATGAGGATGTGCCGTTTCCCTGGTTGCCCCGCAAAGGCAGGTACGATCCTCTGGAATGCCGCCGCGAGTCCTGTCGTTCCCGGGGTGCTCCGGTCAGCCTTGGAGAAATGCTCCGCCACGGCTGCCGGGAGGAGATTGAAGCTGGGCTTTCCTCCCTGCTCCGGAGACTCGCCGCCCTCTTCTTCGCCCGCGGGGCGCGCCTCGGTGGTGAAATCGACGCCGAACAGCCTGTCGTGGACCTTCCCGGTCCGGTCTTTCCCGTCTTTGGCAGCCGCCTTAGGGCTGAAGTACCGCACGAAACTCCACGGGTCTGATTTCCTCTTTCTGGGCAGGCAGGCCTCGTAGGACGATGTCAACGTACTCCAGAAATCCTCGCTGCATTGCCTTCGAGCGGGCAGCAGGAAGCCGACGGTCGCAATTTCAGGCGCAAGCCTGTCAACAACCTCATACTCCTCAACGATCTCAGAACCGGCGTAGACGGAAACTCGCGTGGGCGATACTTCAGCCAAAGGCTGATTTGAAGAGTCATGAATGGCAAGGCGGAAGACCCCCTTGCCGTTTTGAACCGCCGGGGGGCTCAACTTGACGAGCAGGCTCCCTGCGGAGCGGGCTCTTTCAACATTCTCCGCTATCGCCGCCAAGGCGCGGTCCGCATTGGTGCGCACCATCGCGGACTCGTCTCCACTCATCGACACCAAGGTGGCGGCGAAGCGGGGATCCCCGGTTACGCCCATGGCCCACGCTGCCGAAGCACGGAAGTACTCTGAACGATGGCGGGCCATCTTGAGCAAATGAGGTACGCTCTCCAGAACATTCGCCAGGTACAAGCCGAGCAATCCATTCGCGGCGACGCGGTTGTTGTTGTCCCTCGCGGCGGCCCACAACACATCCTTGGATTTCGTGGTATCAGAACCCCACAGCGACTCTACCGCATTGGCCCTGACGCGCGGGTCAACATCGTTCATTTCCCGCTCAACCCAGAGCACGTTGCGATTAGTGCGCCCGAGCAGCAATGCCACTTTGGAGCGCACGGCGGTGGCCGGGTGCCGGCCAAGCCGGATCAGGAAAGGCACTACGTCCGAGCTGGCCCCGGCGGCGCTTATCATCTCCAAGGCCCGCAGCGCGTCTCCACCCTCGTCTGCGTCTTCCTCGATGCCGGCAGCAGCGCACACCATGCGCATCAGTTTGACATCCAGCCGCTGGTCGATCTTTCGAGCCTGCGCATACACGGCCAGAGCGGCTTCTACGGAAAATCGCCCCGGGTTGAGCAGTTCCGGCAGCAGCACCTCCTTGGCCAGCAGCATCGAGGTCAGGTACTGATACCCCTGCCTGCCGTCTGTGGACTTGAGCACATTGAGGGCGGAATTGACAAAGATGTGCGGGACTTCGCCTGCCAAGGTCCGCATGGCCCGCCCTGACACAGCAGTCTGAGTCTCGAAACTGTCCACCAGCCTCTTCAGAAACGCTTCCATGGGCGCCTGCTTCTTCTTATCGGTAGAAGCTCGCGAAACTGCACGTCTGGAAACGGAACTTCATCACTTCCAGAACAATCGCCACTTCCGGCGCCGAACGTCAGGATGCGGCGCAGGCACAGGCAGAGGCTCTCCGGTGAGGACAGCGGTGGGGTTTTCCACAAAGAGGGCGCGAGCCATGGCCTCCCCATATTCCTCCGCCACATAGTGGTAGGCAGGGGAAAGATCCGGCGTGCGTTTTACTGGATCGTGCGCGTCGCTGGCGATGAAATGCACCAGGCCGTGGCGCAACAACTCGTCGGCGAACGACTTCGGTTTGCGGCCGAAGGCTCCCAGCACGGAGAGGGCGGTGACCTGAAGCAGGCACCCGTTCCGGACCCACCGTTGGATTTCGGGCAGCCGCTGCCACAGCAGCATGTTGCGTTCCGGATGCGTGATGATGGGGGTCATCCCGGCGCGCAGCAGTTGGCCGAAGATCTCCTCGGTGGAGGCGTAGATGGTCAGATCCGGGAATTCCACCAGCAGGTAGCATTTCCCGTTGATGGTGTAGCGGTTAGGATCAGCCAAAGCATGGCGGAGGTTGTCGTAAGCCAGGTGGAAATCGCAGCCGGTGTGCAGACGGACGCCGGTGCCGGCGCTCTCGAGCTCGGCCAATCGGGCGCGGATTTGATCAGGCTGGAAGGAAAAACGGAGGCTGGCGTGCGGAGTGGCGACCAAATCGGTAGTGCCGGACTTCGCCGCCAGGGCCAGCATGGCCAGGCTTTCCTCGAGGGTGGCCGGCCCGTCATCCATGCCTGGGAGGATATGACAATGGATGTCGACCATGGCGGGCGGAGACTCCCCCGGTTCGGCCGGTGATTCGGGCGCGGTCAGATGAACATCTCTTCGTCCGTGGTGGCCTGAGCCACGCTGGGACGGCCGCCGCGGAGGAAATAGGAAAAGGCGGTTCGCAAGCCCACGGCGATGCCGTTCAGTTCGCGCAACGGGCGCAGGACGCCGCTGTTCAGCACGCTGACGGTCTCGTGAATCCGGCCCAGGGAATCATCTAGCACGAGTTCCACGCGGTCCATCTGGATGCGCGCCCGTGAGGTGGCTTCAGCGAGGAACTCGTCGGTCCTCAGGAGTTGCGAACGTGTGGATTCCAGCGTTTCGGAGGCCTTGGCGGCCAGGTCAGCCAGTTTCGCACGCGTTTCCAGCACCGTCTCGCCGGCCGTGGCCAGCATGGAGTTCATCTGCGGCGTCCATTCCCCCAGCCGGGAGTTGATCTTCGTGGCGGCCCGCGCCACCACGAAGAGGGATACGGCCTGAATCACCAAGGCTATGGCCGACACTGCGACGGCGGCCGCAATCAGATAAAGCAAGGTGTTGTCGTCCATGTTGAGTTACAGCCGGAGCTGTGGTCTCTTACGATCCTGACTCGGTGGCCTCAGCCGGTGTCTCGGGTTTTCCGACGCTCTCCCGGTAGGCCTGCTTGCCGGCTTCGAAAGCCGAAGCAATCTGATCCTTCTGGCGGTTCACCACGTCCTTACCCCGTTCCACCAGACCGAGTGCTCCTTCGCGCACCTCTTTGGTGCGGCGGAGCACATAATCTCTTCCCCCCTCGGCCTTGGAGCGCAGCACACGCCGGGTTTCCTCGCCCGACTTTGGCGCAAACAGGAGGCCCACAGCGACTCCTAAGCCCAAGCCCAGAAAGAAGTATGAAAATCTACGATCGTCTTCCATAAGAGCTCCTTTCTGTAACCAGTGTACTCCAGTATGCTTGAAAAGTAAGACAAATGATGCGAGGCGATCGCCGGCCAAAGAAACTCGAGGGTGAGGCGCTGTGGAACTACGCCTTGCGGGCGCTCTCGGCGAGGGCGCTCTCCGTGGCCGAGATGCGCGCCAGGCTGGCAGCCAGAGCGGACCGCCCGGAAGAAGCCAACGAAGTGATGGCGAGGCTCCGTGATTTGGGACTGCTGGACGATGTCCGCTTCGCCGAGCAATTCGCTTCCGCGCGCCTGGAAAACGAAGGCTTCGGCCAGGGGCGCGTGCTGAGCGACCTGCACCGTCGGCGCGTGGCTTCCACCGTGGCGCGCCGCGCGGTCGGCGCCGTTTTCGAGCACGCCGACGAGGTCCAACTGATTGAGGACTACCTGGCGCGGAAGTTCCGGTCCGTTGTGCTCAAAGAGCACCTGGCGGAACCCCGCCGCATGGCAGCCGCCTACAGGCGCCTGAGGCGCGCCGGTTTCAGCAGCGGCAACGTCGTGCGCGTGCTGCGCCGCCACGCGAGTGAAACGGAAGTGCTCGAAAGCCTCGCCGAAGGAGAAGAGCGGGCGGCTGAAGACTAAACCACGGCCGCGGGATTGGAGAGTTCGCCAATTTCGGGCACGCTGATGGTGACCACGTCTCCGGCTTGCAGGGCGGCTTCCTCCGGAACGATGATCCCCGTGCCGGTCAGCAACACTGTCCCGGCAGGCGCGCTGTTCGCCCTGGTGAGGTATTCACAAAGGTCCTCAATTTTTCGATTCAACTGAGAGGTTGAAACGGAGCCGGAGAAGATCTCCTCACCCTTGCGCCGAATGGTGCAGCTCATCTGGAGATTGTAAGGATCGGTCAGTTCATCCGGCGTCACGATGACGGGCCCCAACGCGCAGCAGGCGTCGTAGATTTTCGATTGCGGCAGGTAGAGCGGGTTCTCCTTCTCGATGTCCCAGGCAGAGACATCATTGGCGAGAGTGTAGCCCAGTATGTTCCCCTTGCTGCCCAGGACTACGGCTAGCTCCGGCTCGGGGGCCGTGAACCTGGAATCCGGCCGGATACCGATGGGTTGGCCGGGTCCCACGCAGACCCGGCAAGGCCCCTTGAAGAAGATCTCGGGGCGCGGTTCGCGGTACACGTGCGCGTAGAAACCTTCGCGCGTGCCGTGCTCTGCGTCCCGAAAGCTGGCGCTACTCGCATAGGTGCAGCCGCACGCCCATACTTCCCGGGGGTAAATGGGCATCAGCAGGCCGGCTTCCTCGGCGTGCGCGCTGGCGCGTGCCTTCGCAAGTTCCGTGAGGGTACGGTTTTCGGTTTCGCTGCGGCGGATCAGGTCCAACACGGTGTAATTCGGGATGGGGCGAACGCGGCCGTTTTCCCGGAGCGCCGCTGTGACCTTGCCGTCCCAACGGATTTGAGTCAGTTTCATGAATTTCCCAATTAGTACTTCAGATAAATGGTTTTGTAATCGCTGTAGAATTCCAGGGCCGCGGGCCCCTGTTCTTTGGGTCCGAAGCTGGAGCCTTTGGTGCCACCGAAGGGCAATTGATACTCTACACCAGCGCTCGGCAGATTGACAGTCAGCAGTCCGGCTTCCATGCGATGGATATATTCAAAGACCCGGGAGACGTTGCTGGTCTGTATGGAAGCCGACAGTCCGAAGGGGACGCGGTTGGCGAGCTCCATGGCCTCATTGAAGTCCTTGGCCTTCATGACTGCCAGCACGGGGCCGAAAATTTCCTCCTGGGCGATGACCATGTCTGCGGTGACGCCGGCAAAAATCGTTGGCGCCACAAACCAGCCCTTGTCGTAAGCGCCGCCCGACAGCCGGTGGCCCCCCACGCGCGGCTCACCGGCTTCTTTGCGGCCGATTTCGATGTAGCGCAAATCCGTTTCCAGTTGATCTTCATCCACCGCCGGGCCGATTTCGACGCCTGGCTCCAGCCCGTTGCCGACCTTCAATTTCCTGGTGCGTTCCACCACCGCTTCGAGGAACCGGTCGTAGATGGACTCCTCCACGATGGCGCGGCTGGTAGCCGTGCACTTCTGGCCCGTGGAGAAGAAAGCCCCGTTGACCACGTTTTCGACGGCGAGGTTGAAGTCCGCGTCTGCCAGCACGATGGTCGGGTTTTTGCCGCCCATCTCGAGCTGCACGCGCAGGCTGCGGCGGGCAGCTTCGGTTTGCAGCCAGGCGCCGATTTGACAGGAGCCCGTAAAGGAAATGGCCTTGAGAGGGTTGGCTTCCACCAGCGCCTTGCCGAGTTTCCCGCCGGAGCCGGCGACGAAATTGACGACGCCCTTGGGGATGCCGGCTTCATGGCAAGCCTCGATGATGCGCCAGGGGCTGAGCGGCGCCGGTGATGCGGGTTTCATCACGACCGTGTTGCCGCATATCAGGGCAGGCGCCAGCTTCCAGGCGGGGATGGCGCTCGGGAAATTCCAGGGCGTCACCAAGCCGACGACACCGATGGGTCTCCGCATGGCGAACGTGTGAACGCGCTCTCTTTCACTCGGTACGACCAGGCCAGGCAGGCGCGAGCCTTCGCCTCCGTAGTAGCGGAAGATGTTGACCGAACGGCGCACCTCCCCCTTGGATTCGGGCAGCGTCTTGCCCTCCTCGCGGGTCATTTCCTCGGCGAGGCGGTCGAGATTCCGCTCCAGGATGTCTGCCACCTTGAACAGGAAGTTGCCGCGGGCGGGCGCCGGCATGTTTGCCCACGCCGGCAGCGCGGCTTCGGCCGCCGCCGCGGCGGCGTGAATGTCCGCCGGCGAGCCTTTCACGAACAGGCCGACCAGGTCTGAGGTGTCGGCCGGGTTGCGGTTTTCAAAAGTTTCGCCGCCGGTCCATTCGCCGCCGATGTAGTTACGGTAGGTTTCAGCAGACATTCGATCTCTCCATTTTTTCTTTTCTCGCCCGCCCTGTTAGAACTTCACCTCAGGAGTTGTGCGAGCCGCCGGTTCCGTCTTGAAATAGGCATCGTTGCGGGCAAAGCCGAAAAGAGCCGCCGCGATGTTATTGGGGAACAGGCCGATGTGCGTGTTGTAGGCCTGAACGGCCTCATTGTACTTGCGGCGCTCGACGGCGATGCGGTTCTCCGTGCCGGCCAGCTCGTCCTGAAGCCGCATGAAATTCTCGCTCGAGCGAATGAGCGGGTAGTTCTCCACCACCACCAGGAGGCGGCCCAAAGCGCTGTCGAGCCGGGCATTCGCCTGAATCCGCTCTTCGGGGCTGCGGGCGCCGATGAGGGCCGCCCGCGCCTCGGTGACGGAGTCAATGATGGACTGCTCCTGCTTGGCGAAACCCTTGACGGTTTCAACCAGGTTGGGGATCAGATCGGCACGCCGCTGCAACGCCACGTCGACTTGCGCCCAAGCCGCGGTGATTTGCTCCCTCTGCTTCACCATCTCGTTGCGGGCGGTCACGAGTTGGCCTCCAGCCACCAGCCCGATGAGCAGAAGAACTCCCAGGATCACTGCGATAGTTTTCATGTTCACCTCATGGTCACTTGTCCAGGCGGTCGGCTGCTTCGACCAGTACCTGGATCTGCTTCAAGTAAGCTTCAAACAGCGCTTCAGGGTGCAGTTCGCGCGGCTTTACCTTTCCCTCACGCAGGTCCAGCAGCTTATGGAAAACTTCCTGCTCCATGCCGAAGGCGGCGGCCGCCTGATCCACGATTTCCCGCTTCTGCCACGGCGCCGGCAGGCGCCTCAAGCGCAGCGCATGGCGCGCCAGCACGCAGAAGGTGGACACCGAATCAGCCAGCAGGCGCAGCAACATTTCGCGGTCGAACATCGCGCCGGCGCCTTTCTGGCGCAGCCTCAGCAGCTTGGCGCGCAGTTGGTACTCGACCTGAGCGCGGTAGAAGGAATCGTCCACCTGAAGGGCGGCGACCACGTCTTCCCCGTGGAGAATCCGGTGCTGTTCGCAAATGTCGTGGAATTCGATGGGGAAGCAGTCCGTGGAAGTGCGTACCTCGTTCTCGCTGAGCAACAAAGGAGCCGGATTATCCAGGCTGCGCCACCAGCGCACGAGGGGCTCGGCTTCGCGCATCTCCCGCAAGCCTACTTCCCGGAGCACGCACAGCACGTTGATGTCCGAGTAGTTTTCGTGGCGGTCCCCCACAGCGGCTGAACCGTAGAGGATGACCGAGGTCAGGCGCTCCCCGTAGGTCTTGCGGAGTTTCTCAACCAACTCAGAGAGAAGTTTTTCCATGAATTTCCGCTCCTACCAACTGCTGGATGCGCCTCCTCCGCCGGAATCGCCTCCGCCGAACCCGCCGAAGCTGTCAAACGAGTCGAACCCGCCGAACCCGCCGCTGCTGCGGCCGCTCGGACCGCCCCTCCCCAGCAGTTGGCTCAGCAGCCAGGCTGCCATCAGGTCTTTGCCGGAGCCCCTGAAGCCGCGCCGCCTGCCGCCCGAGCCCAGCATCCACAGCAACAGGAACAGGCCACCCAGAATCAATGGCCAGGGCACATCGGCGCTTTTCGGTTCGCGCTTCCGGCTAGTGACCGGCGGCTCGAGTTTCACGTTCTTGGCTTCCGCGACCCGCGTTCCGAGCATCTGAGCCGCCTCGAGCAGCGCGTCGCCGTAACGCCCGTCGCGCAAGGCGGGCCGCATCTGGCGCAACAGGCTCCCGGCATAGCCATCCGGGACGTACGGCTCCATACCGTAGCCCACTTCCAGGCGGCTGCGGCGGTCCTGAATGGACAGCAGCAGAAGCGCGCCCTCGTTGGTGTCTTTTTTCCCCACGCCCCATTTGCGGTACAGCAGATTGGCGACGTCTTCGATGGGCTCACCGGCAAGCGTTGGGAGGGTTACCAGGGCCAATTGGACACCGGTGGCGGCCTCCAGGCTGGCGCAGTACTGCTCGAAGGCGTTCTTTTGACCGGGAGGGACAACCCTGGCGAAATCACTCAGGCAGCCTTCCGGCTTCAGAGCCGAGAAATCGACCGCCAGCGCAAGCGCGGAAGTCAGCGCCAGCGTGGCGCAAAGCCGCCACAACTTCTTCATGAGTGCATCCCACAGTGTACTACGGCACTATGAGACCGGCTAACAGGCGAGGTCGCTGCGCTTCAGGCGGATGCCCTTCAGATTGCCGAGCACGGTCAGGGCGATTTTGTCCGTTTGAAAGAACTCGGCGGCAAGCTGTTGAATCTGGGGCGAGGTGACGTTCTCCACGCCGGAGATGATCTCATCCAGTTCAAAGAAGCGGCGGAAGTACAGTTCCTGACGCGCCAGGTTCGCCATGCGGTTGGAGGTGGACTCCAGGCTCAGCATGAGCGATCCTTTCAGTTGGTCTTTAGCCCGGCGCAGCACGTCCTCCTCGATGGGCTCGTCCTTGAGGCGTTTGAATTCCTCGCTGACCAGTTGGACCACTTTGCGAGTCGCCTCGCGCGAGGTGCCGGCACTAACGGAGAGGCTGCCGCTGTCCTGATGCTGGCTCATCTCGGAAAAGATGGAATAGGCCAGGCCGCGCTTCTCCCGGATGTTCTGGAAAAGGCGGCTGCTCATGCCCCCGCCCAGAACCGTGTTCAGTAGAAAGCAGGCGTAGCGCCTTTTGTGATTGACCTGGATGGCCGGTACGCCTATGCACAAATGCACCTGTTCCAGCGCCGGCTTGTGTTTGAGCACCGTGGCGGCGCGCGGCGACGGGGGATCGCCTAACCGCGGAGCCTTTTTTCTGGGCAGGTGCTCGAATTTCGCCTTGATCAGTTCCAGCATGCGCTCATGACGCAGGTTCCCGGCTGCCGTGATGAGTATATTCCCTGCGACGTAAGCGTTGGAGAAGTAGTCCCGGAGCATGTCGGCGTTGAAGCGCCTTATGGTTCTCCGCGTGCCCAGGATGGAGTTGCCGAGCGGGTGACCTTTCCACAGGTTGGAATAGAAGAGCTCGTGGACTAGGTAGTCCGGGTTGTCGTTTTCCATCTTGAGTTCTTCCAGGACCACGCCCTTCTCTTTGCGAATGGCGGAGTCGGCGAACAGCGGATGCAAGACGAGATCCGACAGTACGTCAAAAACTTGCGGCAGGTGCTCGTCCAACACCTTGGCGTTGTAGCAGGCCAGTTCTTTGCCGGTGAACGCGTCCAGATTGCCGCCGATCGAATCCACGCTCCGCGCAATGTCCTCGGCGCTGCGCTCTTTCGTGCCCTGAAACACCATGTGTTCGAGGAAATGGGCCAATCCTAGCTGCTCAGGGCTCTCGCTGCGGGCTCCGGTGCAGATCCAAATGCCCACCGAAACAGACCGCACGTGCGGCATTCGCTCGGTAGCTACGCGTAATCCGTTGGACAGACCAGTAAGCTCGATCTGCCTCTGCCCTGACTTTGTTTTTGACATTTGGATTGAGGTCTTGCTTCCAGTCTATCATCAGGGCCTTCGCGCGCGTGGATGCTAGAATAACAGCGCATGAAGCAACCGCTCATCGGTCTGGAAGTCGATGAAATTGCAGTGCTTCTCGGCGATGAGCAGCCCAGGTTCCGGGCTCGCCAGATCTATCACGCCCTCTACCGCGAGCGGGTCAGGGACCTGAACGCTGTCACCACTCTGCCGGCGGCGTTGCGAGAAAAGCTCGCACTGACCGCAAGCTGCGGCTGGCCGGAAACCGCGCGCCGCTACGATTCCGCCGACGGCACCGCCCGGTATCTGCTCCGTCTCGAAGACCAACGCATCGTCGAAGCGGTGCTCATGCCGGAGCCGGGCAGAGATACGCTGTGCCTTTCCACGCAGGTCGGTTGCCCGCTCGGCTGCCGTTTCTGCCTGACGGCTCGCATGGGGCTGGAAAGGAATCTGACGGCGGGGGAAATCGTCGGACAAGTGCTGTTGCTCTCCGCAGAGCATGGCTTGGACCCGCGCGCCGGGCAGGTGAACGTGGTTCTGATGGGGCAGGGCGAACCGCTGCTGAATCTGGAAAACGTCCTGAAGGCAACCAGGTTGCTGACTGACCCGGAGGGTGTCGGTGTTTCGCTCCGCCGCATCACTCTCTCAACCGCCGGGATCATCCCGGGCATCGACGAACTCGGGCAGGCGTCCGCGCGGCCCAAACTCGCCATTTCGCTCAACGCCTCCACGGAAGAACAGCGGCGCGGCCTCATGCCGCTCACCCGGAAGTACCCGCTCAAGGACCTGCTCCAGGCGTGCCGGCGCTATCCGCTCCGTCCCTGGGAATGGCTGACCTTCGAGTATGTCTTGCTCAAGGACGTGAACGATACGGATGCGGATGCCCGGCGGGTCGTCCGTCTGCTCGCCCACTTGAAGGCCAAGGTCAACCTGATTGCTCTGAATCCGGGGCCGGGTTTGCCCTTTGAAGCCCCGTCGGCTGAGCGAGTGAAAGCTTTTCAGGACATTTTGCGGCGGTCTCTGCCGTGCTACTTGAGGAAGCCGCGAGGACTGGATATCTACGCCGCCTGCGGGCAACTACGCCGCATGGAGGTGGGAGAACCCGCGCCCGAAGGCGCAACCCCCAAAGCGCCGCGGTGTACTTTTCCTTAGGAGGGTTCATCCTGAAGAGCTTCCTGGTTCTTGCTTGTCTTGCCACTACGCTGTGGAGTTCCGACTGCTCGCGGGAATCCACTGGTTTGACGCCTCTGAATGATCCCTTCTTCGTCTCTCGGGCAGGATACCGCGGGGGGCTGTACCCGGAGGGCAACGCGCGCCCGGCAACGCATGAATCAGCCGTCCTCCGGCTCGCCGCCGAGGTAACGGCGGGCGGTTCGCTGGCTTCCGTCTATGGGCAGGAGTTGGCTTCGGGCTTCTGGGGCGCGGAGGCTCTGCCGTTGCCCCGCACGCTGGGCGGCAGCGGGATCTTGATTGGGGGAGAAGCGGCTCCGCTGCTCTATGCTTCCCCCGGACAAATCAACTTTGAAGTCGAGCCTATTGGAGCAATAACAGCCAGTCGCCGTCGCCCGGCGTGGTCCAGGGCACGGCAGCATCGGGCGGCAGGTCCTTGGCGGGAAGCCTTCGCCCGTTGCGGGGATCAATCCAAGTCCCCTTGACGGCGCGCCGGAAACCCGTCAGGTTGAGTTGTCCGGCCGGGTTGCCCGGCAGGTAGATGAGCGCGAAACTGCCGTCAGCGGCGCGCGCGGGCATGGCGTACTTGCGGTACTCGGGGTCGGCTGCATCTTCTGCGAGCAAGCTTCTGTCGGGACGCAACTTCCACCAGGCCAGGGAGTCAAACGTCTCCTTGAGAACCTGCATTTGCCTCGACCCCGGATAATCCAGGCATTCCCACCAAGGCAGGGCTTCGCCCGAGCGCGGATGGTCCAATGGCACCTCGCGCTTGCGCGCCCACGCCCAGATGCCGTGCGCGCCGTAGGTGATGCCAGCGGGCGGAGCGGCGAGAAGGCTGTAGTAGGCGGCGCGGCGGACCTGCTCGTCGCCGATGACGCCTTTGGTGTGGTAGTCGACGTGCCCTTCGTAGTTGGGTTCGGAATCAATCACCGGGCGCGGCGGCTCCAGTTTCCAGCCTGTGGCTGGGCCTTGCGTGGCGTTCCAGCGCCACTTGGCGGCGTTGTTGCCGTGGCCGCTCTGATAGATGAAAACGTCCACCCAGTGCTCGTCCTTGAGTCCGGGCCAAGGGTCCTGCATCCCACGCGGGTGGAGTGTCACCGGCCGGCGCCAGGCGCCTTCGGGGAACACTGCTCGGCCAATATCGCGCCAGCGCCCGGCTTTTTCGTCACGGTAGTCGCCGTCCCCGCCGAGCAGCCAGATGACATGATGAGCGCTGTAGCGCGCCACCATATAGCGAGCCAGCAGAACCGCTTCTGCATTTGACAGAAGCTCGCCCGGGCTCTCCTTGTCCTTCGAAGTGAGCGCCCAGAGCAGAACAGGCAGGCCAGCCAGACCGGCGTCGTTCAGGCGGTCGAACTTCTCATCCATCCGCTGGAAGAAGCGCGGGTTGAGACGGATGGACTCGGCGCCCGTGAAAGCCACTTCGCCGTTCTCGTCGGCGCGTCCGGCGCGCCACTGGGTCATGACGAACTGAATGGCGGTGTACTTCCTGGCGGCCCTGTCTTGGAGGTAGCGCTGCCACTCTTCGCGTGTGGAGAGCAACGCCGAGTTCCAACCCGTGCAGGCCAGCCAGAACCACGGCGTTCCGTCCGCCTGCACGAAGTGTCGGCTATCCGCTGAGAGCCGGGGAGCGCCTCGCCGGTAGAGAAGGTTGCTCCCCTTGTACGCACTTACCTGGAAACTGCCGCTGCGCCCGTGGAGCCCGCCATCAGCAGGGTTGGAACAAATCGTCTTCCAGGTCCAGCTTCCCGTGTGCTCCGGTGAGAAGCGGACCTTCCACTGCCGCCCGCCGTCCCAGAAAGCCAAGGCTTCGCGGGATGCGCCTCCCGGACCCCGAAACTCCACCTTCAAGGTGACGTCGCGGACCGGATCGGCATAGTCGCCTGACGCCACAAACGACGTCTCAAAGCGGCCGTGTTGATGCACCGGTTCGGCGGCGAACGTGGAGGCGGACAGAGAGGCTACGACAGCCAAGGCTCTGAGCCACATGGCGCTTTGCCACTATTTGGCAGGCATGGGCCGGGGCTTGGCGTCTCCAGGCACGAGACCCATCGCCCAACGAATCGCCTCAAGCCACATCCGCTGGATGCCGGGGTGGTCCCAGGCTTCCTCGGTATGGCCAAAACTGGAGTAGAAGACCCTGCCTTTGCCATATGTACGGGCCCAGGTGACGGCGAAATCGTTATCCGTGCGCTTGATGCCTTTGCGGGTCATGTCCAGCTTGCTGGTGTCCAGCCGCATGAGTACACGCACGTTGTCCCGGCTGAAGTTGCGAGCCTGATAGATCTCGTCTTTGATGACGAACATCTCCGGCAGGTGGCGTGTCGCCGGGAACGTACGGTCCTCCACCAGGATGGGCATCTCCATAGTGTTCCAGGGGTGGCCGTCAAAATAGCCGCCCACCATTTCGCCGTATTCCGGCCACTTGTAGAACGTGTCGTTGGCTGAGTGAACGCCGATGAAGCCTTTACCATCCTCGCGGACGAAGGAGAGCAGGTCCGCCTTCTGCTGGTCCGTCATGTCCAGCTCGCCGGTGGTGTAGAAGAGCACCGCGTCAAACGTGCCGAGGTTCTTCGCATTGGACTTCAGCGGCTGCTTGGTGATCAACTCGGTGTCCGTGCGGATATAGGTTTCGAAAAGCCCGGACTCCTGGCCCAGCTTCCAGATGGTGGCCAGGCCGTAGGAAGTGGCATCATGCTGGAAGCCTTTGACGGCTCCAATAGCCAGCAACCGTCTCTTCTTGGCCTGTTGAAAAGGCTGAGCCTGACACAGCGAAAAGCCCAGCAGACAGATGAGCGCGCATCGCAGCAGTTTCATGGGCATCTCCAATCGGCCCCATCATCTCATCGCGCCGGGCAGGGTGCAACTGCCGCGCAGGAGCAGGCGCGTCAGAGCTTCTGCACGCGCCGCAGCGTGAAAGCTTCAGGATTCACGTTGGCGTTGGCCAGTCTTCGCCAGTCGTCATTGACGTGGATTAACTTGCCGCTGACGTGGTTG
Organism: Acidobacteriota bacterium; assembly: GCA_037444075.1. GTDB lineage: Bacteria > Acidobacteriota > Terriglobia > Bryobacterales > Bryobacteraceae > JBBIND01. Next base: position 35,597 of record JBBIND010000002.1, read on the forward strand.
GAGGAGGGAGAGGCCAGAAACAGCGCAGCCTCCAGTTGCTTTTCGGGCGGCATGCCGCCGGTAAGGCGCACCCGCACGGCTTGTTCATTATCGCGCCAGCCGGCCTTCTCGCCGGCGCCCAGAATCTCATCCGTCATGTGGGTGTAAGTGCTTCCCGGGTCCAGGCAGTTTACCTGCACATTGTGATCCCTGACCTCTTCGGCCAGCGTTTCCACCAGGCGGACAAGCGCGCATTTGCTGGCGGCATAGGCGGAGAAATTCGGGCGAGGTCCCGCCGAGCCGCCGCCGGCGAGCACGACGATCTTGCCACGGCGGCGCTGAATCATCGCGGGCAATACAGACCGGCAGGCATGGTAGACGCCGATAAGGTTCGTTTGTAAGGGCTCCACCCACGCTTTCGGCTGCGTCTCAAACAGAGGTCCGATGGGACCCTGCACGGCAGCCGCGCAGACCAGCACTTCAAGTTCACCGAACTGCGCCGTGAACCGGTCCACGGCCGCACAGACTTGATCAAAGTCCCGCACATCGGCGCGCAGCTTGATAGCATGGCCGCCCGCGTGCTCGATCTCCAGACGCGTCAGGTCCAGCTCAGCCTTGCTTCGGGCGACGAGACCGACACGGGCTCCCTCTCGGGCGAAGCCGAGCGCCAGGCGCTTGCCGATGCCGCGGCCGGCTCCAGTGACGAGGACCGGTGTCCCTGTAAATGCCTGCAACCAACCTCCCTGATCTCCATGTTTCAGTATGCCAGCAAGCTGCCAAATCGGCACGCCCGCCATTGGACTGGGTTATAATTGCTAAGCCTTGCCCTTGACTTCAATCCGGGCAGGCGGCAAGGGAATCCCTTGAAGGAGGAAGATGAGTAAGGAAGACTGCATCGAGGTTACAGGCAAAGTCGTAGAAAAGTTTCCCAGTGGCCTATTCAGTGTGCAGCTTGACACCGACCAGGAGCGGCTGATTCTCGCGCACCTGGCGGGTAAGCTTCGCCGCAACCGCATCCGCGTGTTGGCCGGCGACAGGGTGACCATCGAAATGTCACCGTACGATCTGACTAAGGGCCGCATCACCTACCGGCACAAGTAACCAGCCACACCTGACTTTCCCCGCTTGGAAACGCACTCTAGCGCGACCAAAGTTCTGTTCATTTTCGGGACGCGGCCCGAAGCCATCAAATTGTGTCCCATCATCCGGCTGATGCGCGCGCAGCCCGAACGGTTTGAAACGCGCGTCTGCGTTACCGCCCAGCACCGCGAAATGTTGGACCAGGTTTTGGCCGCATTTGAGGTGACTCCGGACCGCGATCTCGACTTGATGCTGCCGGGTCAGACCCTGTTTCAATCCACTTCGCGCATCCTGGCAGGGCTCGAGGCGGTTCTGTCAGAAGACAAGCCCGACTTCCTTCTCGTCCAGGGAGACACCACCACCACCTTTTGCGGCGCGCTGGCCGGCTTCTATGCCAATGTTCCGGTCGGTCACGTCGAGGCGGGATTAAGAACCGGCGACCCGCGCCAGCCGTTTCCGGAGGAAATCAACCGGGTGCTGACGACGGCGCTGGCGAGCCTGCATTTTGCCGCCACCGAGTGGGCGGCTGACAACCTGCGCGCGGAGAATGTACCCGCCGAACGCATCGCGGTCACGGGCAACACCGGAATCGATGCTGTCCTGCACGTGGCCGGCGAACTGAAGGCCGGGCGCCTCCAGGGAGGCGACTGGAGTTGGAGGGACCCTGCCCGGAAGCTCATTCTGGTGACAGCCCACCGCCGCGAAAGCTTCGGAGCGGGTTTTGAGAACATCTGTGAAGCGCTTTCGCGATTGGCTTCCCGCCCGGATGTGCAGATCCTCTATCCCGTCCATCCCAACCCGAATGTGCAAGCCCCCGTGCGGCGGCGCCTGGCCGGTACGCCGAATGTCGTTCTGGCATCGCCGCTGGACTATGTGCGATTCGTGGACCTGATGCAGCGCTCCTACCTGGTCATCACCGATTCCGGCGGCGTGCAGGAGGAAGGTCCGTCTTTGGGCAAGCCCATCCTCGTGATGCGAGAGAAGACCGAGCGGCCCGAGGGGGTTGAGGCCGGGACGGTGAAACTGGTCGGCACCAATCCGGATCGGATCTTCAACGAGGCCTCCGCGTTGATCGAAGACGAGGCGTTGTACCGTTCCCGGTCACACATTCACAACCCTTATGGCGATGGCCGTGCAAGCGCCCGCATAGCCGGCCTAATCCATTCATTCTCCAAGACAAATCGATGAGAGAGAGGTCCTGAGAGGGGCCTTTTCCAACCCTGTTCTTCAGAGGATTCCCGGCACCACGCGCATATAATTGTGACCGGGTAGGTGCTTGCTGCGCATGAAGAACGCTACACAGAGTCAACTGAATGCTCAACCGGACCGTTGCGGCGCTCACGGCCTGGCGGCGGCTCTGGCAAGCCGGTTGGTCGGCCAACCGGAGGCCATCAAAGCCGTCGTTCCTGCGATCCAGATGTTTCAGGCTGACCTGGCGCCCGAAGGCCGGCCGGCCGGCGTGTTTCTGCTTCTCGGTCCGACCGGCACAGGCAAGACCAGAACCGTGGAAGCACTGGCCGAAGTGCTGCACGGCAGCGAGAAAAACCTCCTCCGAATCGATTGCGGAGAGTATCAACTCGAGCATGAAGTCGCCAAATTGATCGGGGCGCCTCCGGGCTACCTGGGACACCGCGAAACCCAGCCCATGCTCACCCAACAAAAGGTCAACGCCGTGGCCAGCGAACAGTGCGGGCTGTCGCTGGTGTTGTTCGATGAAATCGAAAAAGCCGCGGCGAGCCTGGCCAGGTTGCTGCTGGGGGTGCTGGATAAGGGCGTGTTGCGGCTCGGTGACAACACCACGGTCAGCTTCGAGAACAGCATCATCTTCCTGACCAGCAACCTGGGCGCCGCCGAGATGAGCAAGCAACTCCGCCCTGCGTTCGGCTACCAAGCAGGCGCGGCGGAAGCACCGGAGAAGACGCACAAGAAACTGGAGTCCATCGGCGCGGGCGCGGCACGGAAGAAGTTCCCGCCCGAATTCATCAACCGGATCGATTCGGTGATCACCTACCAGCCGCTGGACGCCAAAGCGCTGGAAATGATCCTGGAACACCAGATTCACGACTTGCAGGAACACGTCAACAAGCGCCTGGGTCCGAAGAAGTTCCATCTTCGCGTGCCTGGCGCAACTCGAGAGTTCCTGCTCAGGAAAGGCACCAGCCCTGAATACGGCGCCCGCGAACTGAAGCGCACCATCCACCGTCATCTCACCCAACCACTGGCCGCCATGCTGGCCGAGGGAGCGATTCAGCCGGATTCCACCGTGACCGCGGATTTCTGTCAGCAAGGCGGAGCGCCGGTGCTGCGGACTGAGGTTCCGCTAGCGCCGGCGGCGCTGGCCCATCCCATGGAAATGGCCGGGACCAACGGAATGGCATCGGTCCGCATCATACGCAGAAGAGCGAACCTCTGCTCCTCGAAGGTCGCACCGACCGACCCGCGTACGGCAAGCTAGCGGGAGGCTGGCCGGCCCTCCGGAATGGAGGAGTCGAAGTCCAACGTTTCGGCGACGGCGACACGTTCGCGTGGGGACACCTCAAGTCTGAAGCGGATCTTGTTGCCCGCCCGCCGGTAAATCACGCTCCCGGTGCGCAACTGGCTGACATCCAGGTTGACGGTGCGCTGGCTATCGCCGTCGATGATGAGCAGTTGCCCGCGCGACGCGGCTTCGATGACCGGCGCCTCGCGGTTCCACCGAAGATGAACATCCTGCCCCGAATGCTCGGCTGTAAGGTCCAACTGATAGGGACTCAACTGCGAGGGAGGGCTGGAGGCCGGCTTCATGCTGAGCGCTATCTGGAAACCGAGCACGATCCCCAGCAAGAGGAAGATAAACGAAAGCGGGATCCAGAGCCAACCGCTGCGCAGGCTGCTGGACGTCCGGCTGGGGGTTTGGCCGTTTTCCATCTCGTACCCATTGTCCACACTTGCGGGGCGGTTAACTGCGTTGTCTCTTCGCGAAGCAACCGAGGGAGGGTCAGCTTCGGGAGAACGCTGAGTTTCAGAGCCCCTGGCGTTGGGCAGAGCCGGAACTCCAAGCTCCCGGCTGCTGAAGGGAAATTCCAGGAGCGAGTTCCCACTGCGGAATGAGCCGTTTTCGCGGAAGAAAAAACCGCCCAAGCTGGGACCCGTACCATAGGGTTTCACCAGCAGGGCAACCACCGTGGGCTGCGGGAAACAGGAATCTATGACTCTCAGATCCTCAGCGGTTAGCCCCAAACCGTTGCGCGTCTGGCTGCGAAAATAACCTACCGCCTGCCACGCCCGGCCTGACTCCGGAGACCACCTTTCCACCACCTCCACCAACTGTTCAAGCTCGTTTCCCTGAAGCACGTAGGAAGGGCCAAGGGGATGTTCGGAGCCGACCGCGTCGAAGTCTTCAATCGTTACCAAGGGGCCTCGATCCTCATCCACGGTGCCGATTAAAACACCTCCGACTTCAACACCGCGGCGGGGAGCCGCGCCGAATCCCCACATGATATCCGCTTCAATCCGGTCCATCACGTCGAACGCGATGCGTACGGTAAACGAGTGCCCCGGGGGCTGCCAGGCATAGTAACCCTTACCATTGGAACCGTTGTGCTCTCTGTGTTGATCTGGATCCATCAGCCCAGTTCCCACGCGATAAGGCGGATTAGTTTCTTTCATAGTAATTCGGCGCCTGCCGCTACTCAAGCCTTTTATCGGGCAACCCCCGCCAACTCTTCAGTTTTATGAGACATACTGGCTCTAGAATGGGTGGCATTCTCTATGTCGTGGCGACTCCCATCGGGAATCTGGCCGACCTGACACAACGAGCCGCGCAGGTGCTCGGCGAGGTAGACCTGGTAGCGTGCGAAGATACGCGGCAGACGCGCAAGCTGCTGTCTCACTGCAACCTCCGCACGCCCACGGTGAGCTACCACGAGCACAACGAGGCCAGCCGCGCCCCGCAGCTACTCGGGAAATTGTCGCAGGGAGCCAGCATCGCTTTGGTGAGCGACGCCGGGACGCCGCTGGTTTCAGACCCCGGCTATCGCCTGGTTTCCGCTGCCCGGAAGCAGGGCATCCGCGTCGTCCCCGTGCCGGGCGCCTCGGCAGTGCTGGCCGCTTTAGCGGGCTCCGGGCTATCCGGAAACTCCTTTTATTTCGGCGGTTTTCTGCCCGCCAAGACCGGGCAGCGCAGAAAAGAACTGGAACAACGCAGGGGCGAAGCCTGCACGCTGGTCTACTATGAGGCTCCCCACCGCATTCTCGATGCGCTCGCAGACGTCGAGGCGGTTTTCGGCGACAGGACCGTGGTTATGGCGCGGGAGGTGACCAAGCTTCACGAGGAGTTCCTTCACGGCACGGCTGCTGACCTGCTGGCTGAGTTGAAACGGAGACCAACCGTGAAAGGCGAGATTACGCTGCTCATCGCAGGGGCCTCGCGCGAAAATCCGGCGGCGGGGGAGCAGACGCCGGAGTCTGTTAAAGGTGCTATTGCCGCCCACCTCGAACGCGGGGCATCCCGCATGGAAGCCATCAAGGCCGTCTCGCGGGAGTTAGGGATGCCCAAGCGCGAAGTCTACCGGCTGCTCGAACAAGCCGGCTAAGCGGGTCCGGTATCCGCTGAGTTTTCCAATGCCTTACCATGGTACGCACTACGATGCGACTCATCCTGGCGTTGGCATTCACCGCATGGCCGACGGCGGCCGGTTGCCTGAGCTTCATGACTACCGAGGCGGCCTCAGCCTGCTCGACGCAATCCGCCGAGGTGCGCTGGCTGAACGCTCCGCCGAAGCCGGAGACCCTGGTTTCCACCAACCGGACTTATGACCCCGCGCTTCGCGACGCTGCCCTTTCCACTGGCGTTTACGCCGAGGGCGACGCGCGCTTCGAGTTCGCGCCCCGGGGCACGCACCTGGTGGAGGTCTTCATCATGGTGGCCGATGACGGCAAAGCCAATTTCGTGCTTGAAGCCGGCGGGGCTGTCGTGGATGACCGCTACATGCTGAGAACGACGGCTGTGCGCCTGCGTCCCCGCCGCGGGTTGCGGCGCTTCAGCCTGTCCGCGATGGTGGAAGGACCGGTGGAACTGGCGGTGCGCACCGATGCCTCCCGCTATGTTCTTTCGGCCGTGCGCTGGAGCACGCAGCGCGAGTTCGAAGAAGAACTGGTCCCGCGCTGGAGAGAGAGGGCGAGGCACTTAACGGCCACGCCGCTCTTCGAAGGACAGGAAGGCGGACCCGGGGCACGGCGGAATTACCTTCAACAACTCTATGACCGCTTGTACCTCAGCAATCAGCCGGGGTTGCGGAAGGAGGCCGTTATCGGGCTCGCCCGCGCCTGGTATTGGGTTGCCGCGGAAAATCACGAACCGAATGACATTGCCCGGACTGCAGAGTACTTCGAAGAGGCGCTGCGCCTTGCCCCACAGGACCTCGTCGTCCGCCAGATGATCTCCGCCTCGTGCAGCGGCCTCAACGTGGGCCGGGGCGCCGTGGCGCAAGGGAAGTTCTGCGGCGAGGTCCGCCCGGTGCGCTGGGAAGTCCGCGTGCCGCCTGCGCCGAAGGGCGCGCCGGCTTGGGCCGTGGAGCAGCGCCTGCTGGCGAGGCGCATGGAGGCGCTCACAAGCTGGTGGGTGGAGAAGCGGCAGCAACCCAACGGCGAGTTGGGCGGAGGCTGGGGGGACGATGTGGAGATACTGCGCTATTGGGGCCCTCAAGCGCTCGGCTTCGGCTCGAAGACCGCCGCTCTGGGCGTCCGCCGGCTGGCCGACGGGCTATGGAACAGCGGCTCCCTGCTGCACGGTTACGACCGCGGCATATCCGACGTGGAACACTCCTCGGAGCCCACGACGGACACAGGCCCGCTGCTGGCAGCCCTCTATCCCAGCGACGCAGACGCGGTGGGCAGACTGCGTGAAACATCCGCGTGCGCCGAGTACTGGATAGGTCCGCAGGCGGACGGACGCTACCGTTTCCACAGCTCCTGGTTCAACTGCCGCGAACGCGACCGCAGCCCGGAGCGGGCCGTGGACGTTTTCATGAATGTGCGTGCCATGGGTCCGGCTCTCTGGTACGCGTACTTGAGCCGCGATGCACGGTTGATTGCGCTGCTGGGACGCTGGGCGGAATCCTGGATTGAGGCCATGCGCCGCACCGAGCACGGCAAGCCCGCCGGCATCTTCCCCTCGGCCGTGCGCTCCGCCGACGGCGGCTACCTGGTGAAGTCCGACCGCTGGGACAAGCCGGACGCCGAATGGGACTACTTCCAATGGTCTGGCGGCTCTCAGGAGGCGCTCACCTCGCTGTTGCTGGCCATGCACGAACTGACGGGCGAACAAAAATGGCTGAAAGCAGCCGGCGAGAGCTTCCAAATTCTGGCGGGCTGCTCCGCGCATCCACACCTGTGCGATGCCATGAAGCGCGCGCCGGAGGCGTTCTATGAATGGCGCCGGAAGAGCGGCGACCCGCGCTACGATGCCTTCCACGGCTACGATCCCAAACCGGATGACACCGCGGTGCTGGCTCGCCTGGCCAGGCAGGCGCGCGAAACCACGGAACGCCTGGCGTACAACTTCGACATGTTCACCTCGGAGGTGATGTACACTGACCGGGTTTACTACGCGCTGCCGTCGGCCTATCGTCAGTACCTGTTCGGCGGGGAAGCGCCGCGCGGCGAGCGCCCGCCCACCTTCCATGTAACGTGGCCTCCGGGGGATGCCGATTACGCCCGTGCCGTTCTGGAAGCCTCTCAAGAGCGCCTGCGCCTCAGGCTGTACAATTTCGAGAATCGCGCCGGCAGCGTACCCGTCCGGGTGTGGCGTCTGACTCCAGGCGACTACCGCTGGGAAACGAGGGACCTGAGCGGGAAGACGATTGCGTCGGGCCAAGCCACCGTCGCCCGCCTGCCTGAAGACCTCACCGTTACGATTCCAGGCCAGCGGGAAGTCAACGTGGTCATCAGCCCTGCGGGAAGATGATGGGTCCGGCGAGCCGGTTGGGCGAAATGGGGCGCAGCGTCCAGGCGTCGAAGCGAGTGAGTTGAACTCCGCTGCCGCGCGCCAGCAGGCCCACGTGGAGGCTGTCCCGGCGCGTGGGGTAAACGCGGTCTGTCAAGCAAGCCCTGCCGTTGGCGTAGATTTCGACGACCGAGCCATCCACGAAGACGCGCAACCGCAGGCGCTCGCCGCGGCCGAGCTTCAACTCGCCTACGGTCCTGCCTGCATCGGCGCCGGGGCTGGCGCCGGAGTGCTTGCGGTCCACGCTGAGTTTGCCCTCGGAGGCGTGTTAGGGGACGCCAAGGAGCAGATCGCGTCGTCGGAGATACGGTCCCATGGGGCAGGTTTCCACCTTCCCGCCGCAACATGGCGGCGCGGTCGAGCCTCGGTCAAGCCAGGCTGAGCGATTCTATCAGAACTCCAGCCGCAGGCCCATGCGGAAATTGCGGGGGCCATCTGCGTCCAGCGTGGAGACCTCGCCCACACCGCTGATGATGCCCACTTGAGCGGCAGAGGAGATGTTCGTATTGGGATTGTTCCAGTTGGGATGGTTCGGCAGGTTGGTGACCGTCACCTCATAACGTAACTGGAAGCGCTCACTCAGGTCGAAGTGCTTGGCCAGGCCCGCGTTCCAGGTGGTCGAATTCGGGCCTTTGATCACACCCTTGGCGGCGGATCCGTATGACCCCGCCCTGGGGCCGGAGAAAGCGCCCACATCGAACCACCCATTGACGGAGCGTTGCCCTGAAGGCAGGTTCGCATCGCGCAAGTGGTCAGGCCGCAGCGAGACGACGGGCGCTGTGCGGCTCGTCGTGTAAGCCGTGCCGACAGGGTCGGGACCGCTCCATTGCGGCGTGAGGAATTGACCGGAGTAGTAGCTCAGCACCGTGGACAATTCCCAGCCTCCCACAAAGGCGTTGAGCAACCGCGAAGGAGCGGCCAGAAAGCGCTTGCGTTTGCCGAAGGGTAGTTCGTAGATCAGGTTGGTTGTGAAGCGATGCGTGGGGATATCCAGCCAGACGCCGCGCTCGCGAGTGCGGTCATAGGCATTCTCCGGGCTCTCGCCGCGCTCCAGGTCACCGATGTCGCGCGCCCAGACGTGAGACACCTGGTAGCCCAACCCGTTGGCGAACCGGCGCTCGGCTTCGAGCGTAAGTGAATGGTACTGGTGTCCGGCGCCGTTGGAGATGTAAGTGATGGCGGGATAGCGCGGGAACAGGCGGGGCTTGTCGATGTAAGCGCGGTTGTCAGGCAGAGGCTGATTGATGTTGTAACCCCACTCGCCCTGGCGCGTGTTCGTTCCGATGTAGGACACTCTCCAGCCGGTGTTCCAGCGCTGGTGCTCGATGGTGAAGTTGTACTGCATGCTCAGCGGCGTGCGCAGGTCTTTGCGGACGGAAGAGGGCAAGCCGATGGTAGTCGGTCCGGCGACGCTGGCGGGGAACACCACCGGCAGAATCACGGTCGGCGTGGGCGTGGGATTCGTGAAGGAGGGCTCGTTGATGACGAACGGCGCGCCTCCGGCAGCCACCGCCCGTGGCACTACGTCGTAGAAGAGCCCGTAACCGGTGCGGAAGACGGTGTTGGGGCCAAAGGGACGCCAGGCAATACCGATGCGCGGCGCGAAGTTGTTCGTGTCCGTCTTGACCAGCAGTTTGCCCGGATAGCCAGCCTGTTTGGCCTCCACCACGTCCACATAGCCTCGCGGAACCAGGGGACTCACGCGGGAGAGAGCCCCGTCGGGAACCACGATGCGGCCGCTGCCCGTGTCGAAAATAGCCTGCCGTCCGCTGGTTTCGCTCCAGGAAGGATGCAGTTCGTAGCGCAAGCCGATGTTGAGCGTCAAGCTCGGCGTGACTTTGAAATCGTCGGTGACGAAGAAGTCATAAGCCCACCGCAGGCGCTCGATGATGACGTGCGGAAACGCGCGGCTCGAACTCGTCGGGATGCCGAGCAGGAAGTCCGAATAAGGGTGCCCCGTGAACCGGTTGGAGAAGGACGCGTTGCCAAACAAAGCAGAGGGCGCCTGCCCGTCGGCGAATAACACCCGGCTCAACATGAGACCAGCTTTCAGGTTGTGGCGCCCGCGGAACCAGCTCAAGTGATCCTGGAACTGCTGGGCGTAGTTCTTGAAGCCGGGGTGCCGATAGACCTGCTGGTCGATGCTGGTGAGCCCGATTCCGCTGAACGTGACCCGGAAAATCCCATTGATGTCCGGGAGGTTGTCGACCAAACCCACGATGCCCAAGTCCTTGACGACCTCCAGACCCATGAGCGGACCATGGCGGGGATTGTCGTTGAAGGCGAAGCCCCAACGGGCTTCGTTGATCAGGTTTGAGCGGAGCGTGTGGGTGTAGGAGGCGTTGATGGCGCGCGTATCCCGCGTCTGCCAGCGCATGCCGATGGTGGGCAGATTACCTTCAAAGCCCCGGCTGTGGGAGCGGTTCCAGGTGAAGCGCGCGAAGAAGAAGCCTTTGTCGCCGATGCGGTGGTCGCCTCGGGTGGTCCAGTAGGTATTGGGGTCGAACGCGCGGACCTTCATCTCGCGGTAGTTCTGCGACTGAAGTACGCTGGTGTCGCCGTAATTCGGCAGCGGATAGAAGCGCTCCTGAATGCGCCGGGAGACGCGGTTGAGCTGCGTAGCCGGAATGCGGTTCGACGGGTACGGCGTATTCGTGAAAGGATCGCGAATCACCGTCCGCGGCAGTTCGTCTCCGAAATCCCCGCCGCGCCAGCGCTCGAGCGGCACGGTGGGATTCAGCAACTGCTGAACGGCGCTGCCGCGTGAGGTTTCAAACGAAAAGAAGAAGAATGTGCGGTTCCGCCCGTCGTACAGCTTCGGCAACAGAACCGGCCCGCCGAGCGAAGCGCCCGGAGTGTGGCGCACACCGCTGGCGCGTTGCATGGCAAACGGGTTTCGGGCGCGGAACCAAGGCGTCGCATAGTAGTCCGAAGCGTTGCCGTGGAGCTGGTTGGTGCCAGACTTGGAAATGATGGTCACCTGGCCGATAGCTCCGAACTCGGCCGTGTTGTTGGCCATATCCACGCGGAATTCCTGGAAGCTTTCGATGTAGCTCACCAGAGGGCTGATCTGAGTGCCGTCGTAGGCGTTGCTGACGGTGATGCCATCGATGGAGGCGTCCGACTGGTTGGCGCGGCTGCCAGCGAAGCGGCGCGTGGCAGATCCTGCGCCGGCTTGCACGATGCCCGGCGTCAAGCCGAGGAAGTTCCACAGCGAGCGCGTGTTGAGCGGCAAAGACCGCAGTGCCTGCGCATCCTTGGAATCGCTGATGCGCGCGGTTTCGGTCTCAATCAGCGTCGCGCCAGCGGAAACCTCGACGATGGTCTCCACGGCTCCCAGGCTGAGGTTGATGTCAATACGCCTCAGGTCCTGTGCCACCAGACGAATGTCGCGGACCAGGAACTCCTTGAAGCCGGGCGCCTGCGCTCTCAGAACGTAATCGCCCTCGCGTAACTGGGCGATGGTGTAGTGCCCGGCTTCGTTCGATTGAACCGAATAGCGGTAGTTGCTTCCCTGCTGGGTTGCGGTGATGGCAGCGCCCGGCACAACAGCGCCGTTGGGATCCATGACGATGCCGGTGATGGTAGCGAAGGTCGTCTGTCCGAAGGAAACGCCCGCCATCAGCAGACAGGCTACCGGGATCAAAAACACGTTACGGCAGAACATAACCCCACCTCACGTCTGCGATATCAGCTATTTGGCAGTGTAGTCGGGTGGGAGTGCGGCGTCAAGGCAAAAGAAAACCCACCGGCCCTTGGCGGGCGCCGGTGGGTTCTCGGGTTTGAGCCGTTGGTTCCGCCGGGCGCGTCTAAAAGCTGAGCTTGGCGCCTACGTAAATACGCCTGGCTTCACCTCGCGTTGACGTGACCTGCCCGAACAGCGTACTGGTGGGGGAGTTGTTGGGACTGGAGAAAGAAGCATGGTTCATGGCGCCTTCCCAGTCCGTGCGGAGTTGCAGCTTCATCCGCTCTGTTATGCGGAACTCCTTGGAGAAGGACATATCCCAATAGTTGTCGCCGTCCATGCGCAGCCCGGTCAGGCGCAGCGGGAACGTACGGATGTTGCTGGCGAGCTGCCGCGCGGAGGAACGCTCGAAGCCGGCATCGACGTTGAACCAGCGCTCGGTGGTGCGCTGGCTGGCAGGCAGCACCAGGTCATGCAGGTTGCCGCGGAAAATGATGTTGCCGAAGCCGATGGGAGCGCCTGCCTGGTACTGATAAATGGCCTGCGCCTGCCAGCCTCCGATGACGGACTGCACCCAGCCCCGGGCGCCGCCTGCGATGGCTTTGCCGCGTCCGATGGGCAGCTCGTAAATGCCGGTGAGAGTGAGGCGATGGGGCCTGTCCTGGTCTGAGATTACACGGTGAGTGGAAGGGTCGGTGTCGTTGAGGAAGCTGGTAGCTTCCATGAATTTGGACCAGGTGTAGTTCACGTTGAAGGTGTAGCCGTGCGAAAAGCGTTTTTCCGCCCGGGCGATGAGGGCGTGATACCAGCTATAGCCGTCCGAGCTGGCGGCAGACATGCCCTGGAAATGCGGGAACTCGCGGAGCAGTTGACTGCGGCCTACCGTGCGCCCGGTCATGCCGGAGCCGGCGAACTCAGGCAGGCCGAAGAACGGGTTGGTAACGGCGGCGCTCAGGAAGTCGATTGTGCGCTGGTCGCGTTCGAGCGAAGTGCTCAGGTACTGTCGCGGAACCGGGTTTTGCTGCGTGGAAGTTGCCAGACGCGTACCACGGTTGCCAATATAGCCGACCTCAGCGAGCATGCGGTTCGGCAGTTCACGCTGAATGGAGAAGCTCCAGCGCTGCATGTAAGGAGTCGGATAACGTTCCGGGAAGAAACTGATGCCGCGCCCGACGAAGGTGGCGAGGTTCACATCCCCGGGCTTCACCAAGCCATCCGGGAAAGGATTCCGAAGATTGGCGATGAACGTCTGGCCGTTATCCAGGCTGGCTACGAGGTTGGTGCGCTGGCTGAAGCCTGCCTGGTTCACATGGATACGGTCCACGCCCACTACGTCAAAGAAGATGCCGTAACCGGAGCGCAAAACGGTCTTCGGCGTGAGCTGATAAGCCAAGCCGATCCGCGGGGCGATGTTCTTCTTGCCGGTCACAAACAGGCCGCGAGGTTGCGAGTCCAAGCCGGTGAATGTCATGCCGCCTATCGTGCGGAACGAGGCCAAGGGTAGTTCGGGGATGGGAGCAGCGGCGTAGTTGGCGCGCGCCCGGGCGCTGATCGGGTTCGGCGTGGCATAGTCGTAGCCTCGTACGGAGCGGTTGAAGCGCTCGGTGGGGGCGCCTTCGTACTCCCAGCGCAGGCCGAGGTTCACCGTGAGTTTGCGGGTCAGTTTCCAGTCATCCTGCGCATAGAGGCCGGCGAAGAGGGACTGCTCGGCTCGGGAGGCATTCAGGTCCACCCCGCCGCCGGTCGGGATGCCCAGCATAAAGGAGGCCAGACCCTGGCCAATGGGGGCTGCCGGAGAGTTGTCCAGAGGACCGCGGGTCCAGGTGTTGCCGAACTCCAGGCGAGGGGCCACGTTGCCGAAACTGTAGGTGTTTTCGCGCTTGACGCGGTACTCGCCGCCGTAGCGGAAGCTGTGGTTGCCGCGCGTCTGGTTCAGGCTGCCGGCGAAGGTGTGATAGTTGGTGATGTACTGTGAACCTCCGGCGTGACCGAGGTCGGCGTACCCGTCAATGATCGTTTGCGGGAAGGCGATGGCCTGTGAATCCAACTGACTGGTCAGGGAGGCGGGCAGACCGAGCGTCGAGAGGTCCCAGCCCCGGCTGAAGGGGAAGTCCGATTCGATAAAGCGCGTGAAACCGTATTTCACGTTGACCAGCAGGGACGGAGAAACGACGTACACATCGTCCAAGGCGACGCCGCGCTGCTTGCGGTGGCGGTCCATGCCGCGGACGCGGTTCAGGAAGATGTCTTCACGGTAGAAATTCAACCAGGATTGCGTGACGCGTGCGAACATGCGGTGGCGATCGTTGAACACGTGGTCGACGCGTCCCATGTTCTGGTAGAAGTCATTGCTGTTGCCGTGGGTGATCTGGTAATTGTTGCGGCCGTCCACGGTGCCGGGCAGGTTCGGCTCCCCGAAGTACTGGAGGTAAGCCCTGCCCGAAGGATCCAACCGCGCGGCCGGAATGCGGTTGCCGGGAAACGGCTGGCGGCTGAAGCGTCCGCCGGCGGCGGGCGTAATGGTCGCGGGGTCGTAGATCTGGTAGGTGGAGTTGATGGCCAGCAGCGAAGAGAAATCGCCGGCCTTCTGGGCGGCCGTGGGCACGGTGTGATAAGAGTTGTTCGGGTTGCGGCGGTTGAAGCCCTGGAAGCCGTACATCCAGAACGTGCGATTGCGGCCATCATACAGACGGGGCAATTGAACCGGCCCACCCACGGTGGCCGCGTAGCGGTTCACTTTGCGCGGCGGCGACAGCAGCCTGATCTTTTCCGGCGTCACTGGCCCGGTGGTGGTGTCGTAGATTTGCTTGTTCGTGAAGAACGAGTTGGCCTGCCACGGGTTCGGAGCGACGTCCCACTTCAGACTGCCGTGCAGGGCGTTGGTGCCGGCCTTCAAACTCATGCTCACCGTGCCGCCGGCGGCGTGTCCCTGGCTGGCGTCATAGCTGACGGCCTGCATACGGAATTCCTGAACCATGTCCGCGGGCGGGGCGAAGGAGTTGTTGGTGCGCGTCATGTTGGAGATGCCGTCCAGGGTAAACTCGCTCGACCCGCTGCGCGTGCCCGCCACCATGATGTTGGACATGCTGTCGACGGCGCTCGGCAGCCAGTTGTGCCCCGGTGTCTGCGTGGTGGTGACGCCCGCAGACATCTGCGCCAGGTAGAGCACGTTGCCGCCGCCAATGGGCAGGTCATCGAGTTGGCGGCGGTCGATCACCTGGCCGATATTGGCTGTGGCGGACTCGAGCAGCGGCGCTTCCCCGGTGACCGTGATAGTTTCGGTGACGGCGCCCACTTCGAGCGTGATGTTCAGCGTGATGGTGTCTCCCACGCGTACCTCGATCGGTTCGCGGGTGTAACGTTTAAAGCCCTGCGCTTCCACGACAATCCGGTAGACACCGGGCAGCAGGAACTGCATGTCGTAGTTGCCGGCCTCGTTGCTGGCCGTGGGCGTGCGCGTGTTCATATCCAGGTGCGTGGCGCTGACGGAGGCGTTCGGCACCACCGAGCCGGAGGAATCGGTGATCAATCCCAGCACTCTTCCGCGGGGATCCTGCGCCGCCGCAGAACACACGAGCAGCGCAACGATGACGAACAACAAAGACTTTTTCATGTCAAACTCCAAAGCCAATGAAGCGATCCCAGATATCGTATCCCAAACCGGTCCAGCCTGTTGCGCTCGCGCGTGGTTCGGATTGGGTGATTGTGCTCCGTGCGGGTAGAATACATTCGAGGGGCTATGAAACTACACAGTCATACCATTACGCAAGGCAGGGACCGGGCGGGCGCGCGAGCCATGCTCAAAGCCGTGGGTTTCACAGATGAAGACCTGAAGAAGCCCATCATCGGCATCGCCAACACCTGGATTGAGACGATGCCCTGCAACCTGAACCTGCGCGAGTTGGCCGTTGAAGTGAAGAAAGGGGTCCGCGCCGCGGGCGGCACCCCGATGGAGTTCAACACCATCGCCATCAGCGACGGCGTCACCATGGGCACGGAGGGGATGAAGGCTTCGCTGGTAAGCCGTGACCTGATTGCGGATTCCATCGAGCTGCTGGTGCGCGGCCACATGTTCGACGGCATCGTCGCGCTTGTCGCCTGCGACAAGACGATTCCCGGCGCAGCCATGGCACTGCTGCGCCTGAACGTCCCTGGAGTGATTCTCTACGGCGGCTCGATTCTGCCCGGCAGGTACCAGGATCGCGACATCACGCTCCAGGATGTCTACGAGGCGATTGGCGCGCATGCCGCCGGGCGCATCTCAGACGAGGAGTTGCAGGCCATGGAGGACGCCGCCTGTCCCGGCGCGGGCGCCTGCGGCGGGCAGTTCACTGCCAACACCATGGCGACCGTGATGGAGTTCATTGGCCTGTCGCCTTTCGGCACGGCTTCGATTCCGCAGGTGGACCCCACCAAGGCTGACGTTGCGCGCCTGTGCGGCGAGGTCATCATGAACGCCGTACACCGCGGACTGCGGCCCAGAGACATCGTCACGCGGGCGGCGTTCGAGAATGCCATCGCGAGTGTCGTCGCCACCGGCGGTTCCACCAATTCCGTCCTGCACTTGCTGGCCATGGCGCGGGAAGCGGAAGTGCCGCTGAACATGGATGATTTCCAGACGGTGAGCGACCGCACTCCCCTGCTCGTGGACATGAAGCCCGCGGGCCAGTACGTGGCCGTGGACGTGCACCATGCCGGAGGGATTCCGGTGATTGCGCAGCGTCTTCTGGAGGGCGGATTTGTGGACGGCTCCACGTTGACCGTCACGGGCAAGAAGTTCTCCGAGGAAGCCAAGGCCGCTGTCGAGACGGAAGGACAGAAGGTGATCCGGCCGCTCTCCAATCCCATCAAGCCGACCGGAGGGCTGGTGATTCTCCGTGGTTCGCTGGCAGCCGAGGGATGCGTGATCAAAGTGACCGGCATCGACCGGCAGCAGCATCGGGGACCTGCGCGCGTGTTCGATTCCGAGGAGTCCGCCATGGCGGCGGTAACGGGCGGAAACATCCACCCCGGGGACGTCGTGGTGATTCGTTACGAAGGTCCCCGCGGCGGCCCGGGCATGCGCGAGATGCTGGGCGTCACCGGAGCCATCGTGGGAGCGGGACTGTCGGACAGCGTGGCGCTCGTCACCGATGGACGCTTCAGCGGCGCAACGCGGGGGTTCATGGTGGGCCATGTGGCGCCGGAAGCAGCCAACGGCGGGGCCATCGGGGTGCTGCAGGATGGAGACCCCATTTCCATTGACATTACCCGGCGCACGATCGACATTGATCTTCCGCAGGAAACAATCCGGGAACGTCTGGAAGGTTGGCGCCCGCCGGAACCCAAGTATCCGACCGGCGTCTTCGCCAAGTACACCAAGCTGGTCGCTTCGGCTTCCGAAGGAGCTGTTACGTCAGGATAAGGTTTGATTGTGCCTCAAGCCGGCGCTGCCGGCTTGAGGAGACGGACGCATGTCAGAGGTGCGCGTCGAGCATCTTCTGCAAGTCTGCCTTGCCGATGGCTCCCACGCGCTGCTCCACCACCTGCCCGCCCTTAAACAGCAGCAGCGTGGGGATGCCGCGAATGTTGTAGCGCGCGGCAACCTGGTTGTTCTCGTCCACGTTGAGCTTGCCCACCCTCACTCGTCCAGCGTATTCGGCGGCGACCGCCTCCACGGTGGGGTTCATCATGCGGCAGGGACCGCACCATTCCGCCCAAAAGTCCACCAGCACCGGTTCAGTGCTGGTAAGCACTTCGGCGTCAAAAGCCCGGTCAGTAAAAGTAAGAACGTTTTCAGATGCCATGAGCGTATTCCTAAGTTTAGTTGATGCGGGCAGCCGGCGAAAAGATGCAGGCGGCGAGGCGTTCCCGGCCGGTGCGGCTAAGCCCGGTCGAGCAGGCTCGCGTAGAGGGCGGAGTATTCAGCGGCGGACGTTTTCCAGGAGAAGTCCTTCGCCATGCCGCGCCGCATGAGCGCTCGCCAACGGTCCTGATTGGCATAGACGTCCAGCGCTGCCCGCACCGCGGCCATCAGCGCGGCGCCGCTGTATTCGCTGAACTTGAAGCCGGTGCTCGTGTCAACGGTGTCGTCGAGTCCCCCGGTGGCACGGACGATGGGCACCGTGCCATACCGCAGGCTGTAAATCTGGTTCAGCCCGCAGGGTTCGTAGCGGCTGGGCATCAGGAACATATCCGCGCCCGCTTCGATGAGGTGAGCCAGGCGGTTGTCGTAAGCTATGCGGACGCCTACCGTGCCGGGGTGCCTTTCCGCCAACCCGCGGAACAGATCCTCATACCGCGGTTCGCCCTCACCCAACGCCACCAGGCAGAGTTCCTCCCCGGCCAGTTCTTCCGAGATTTCTTCGAGCAGGTCGAAGCCCTTCTGCGCAGTAAAGCGGGAGACAATCCCCAGCAGAGGACGGCGCATGTCTTCTTGAGGCAAGCCGAACTCCTCCAGCAGAGCTTGCTTGCAGCGCAGTTTGCCCTCCAGTTTGCGGGCTGAGTAGTTGGCCGGAAGCAACCGGTCTGTTTCCGGGTCCCACTGGGAGTAGTCTGCTCCGTTCAGGATGCCGCGCAGAGCGTAGCTGCGCTCGCGGAGCAGACCGTCCAGGCCGAAGCCGAACTCCGGTGTCTGAATGTCGCGGGCGTATCCCTTGCTCACGGTCGTTATCGCGTCAGCGAAACAAATGCCTCCCTTCAGCAAGTTCATGTCGCCGTGGAACTCGAGCGCGCCGGGATGGAAGACGGACATGTCGAGACCGGCCTCCTCGAGCGCCGGGCGGGCAAAGCGTCCCTGGTAGCCGAGGTTGTGGACGGTGAAGACCGTGCGCAGACCGAGAAAGGTTGGGTCTCGGGAGAGCGTACTGTGAAGGTAGATGATGGCAAGCGCGGATTGCCAGTCGTGGCAGTGAAGTATCTGCGGACGGAAGAGGCGGCGCGCTATTTCCAGGGTGGCGCGTGAGAGCACGGCGAAGCGGACGTGGTTGTCCGCGTAGTCGACGCCTTCGGAGAAGTAGAGCCCGTTGCGGTCATAGAGAGGCGGGCAATCCACAAGGAACACGGTGACTCCGCGTTCCTGGCGCGCAAAGATCTCCGTGCGGTGGCTCACGCCGGCCAGCCATACGGGGAGGTGATCGTAGACGCGGTCGAAGCCATCGAGGGAGATGGCACGGTAGCGCGGAATCACGATGGCCACGTGGTGGCCGAGTTCCGCCAGCGCGGCGGGCAACGCGCCCATCACGTCCGCCAACCCGCCGGTCTTGGCGAACGGCGCAGCCTCGGAAGCTGACATCAGGATTGATGGCACCGGGTTCCTCGCTTCCCTATCTTAGCCCGGGGTTCGGGCCATGCCGCCATGATACGATGAGAGCATTCGGTCTTTTCGGTCCCTATGATCCTCCGCTTTACGCTGATATTAGGCTCCCTGTGTATACTCTGCGCCGCGCAGAACCCTCAGCGCCGCGACACGGTGGTGGTCACCGGAACTTACGAACCCGTCCCGCTTGAAGAGGCTGACCGCCCTGTGCGCCTGCTGGAAGTGGACGAGGAAAGCAGGCTGCTTGCCAACAGCCTGGTTGATTTTCTGAAACTGGATGCTTCGCTGGATTTGCGGCAGCGGGCGCCGAATAACATCCAGGGTGACTTGAGCATACGAGGCGGCGGCTTCGGCCAAACCCTGGTGCTGCTCAACGGCCTGCGCATGAATGACCCGCAAACGGGGCACCACAATCTGAACTTGCCGCTGCCGCCCGATTCGCTCGAAAAGATCGAAGTGTTGAAAGGGTCCGGCTCAACGCTCTACGGGTCGGACGCCGTTGGAGGCGTGGTTAACTTCATCACGCGCGCGCCGGAGGCTGTCGAATTCCGGTTGCGCGGCGCCATGGGCAACTACGGCGTCAACCAGCAGCGGGGCACGTTCTCCGTGGCCGACCGGCGCTGGGGCCAGCAGTTGCATTTCTCGCGCGACTTCTCGAGCGGATTCCGCGAAAACCGCGACTACCGCAACCTCTCGCTGGCTACCGTATCGCGCCTGTCGAGCGCATTGGGCGAGAGCGAAGTCCTGCTGGCGCACGCGGATCGGCCGTTCGGGGCAGACCAATTCTACGGACGCTTCAATTCCTGGGAGCGCACCAAAACCTGGTTCGCCGGTTTGCGCCAGGGGATCGGTGAACGCACGCAGGCATCGCTGGCGTTCCGGCGGCACACGGACCTGTTCGTGCTCTACCGGGACCGCCCTCAGGTCTACACGAACCGCCACGCCGTGGAGAGCTATCAGGCGGCTGTCCGGCGCTGGGAGCCGCTGAGCACGAACGCCCGGCTCCATTACGGAGTCGAGGGCTTCCGGGACTCCATCGTCAGCAACAACCTCGGCAGCCACCGCCGTTCCCGCGGGGCAGGCTTCGCCGGCGTCGATGTGCGCGCCGCGCGGCGGTTTTCCTTCTCAGCCGGAGCGCGCCAGGAGTTCTACAGCAACCTGCGCGGACAGTTCAGCCCCACGCTGGCTGCCGGGGTGTGGCTTTCCTCGCAACTGAAACTGCGCGCCAGCGCCAGCCGGGCTTTCCGCCTGCCCAGTTACACGGACCTGTACTACCACGACCCCGCCAACCGCGGTTCCGCCGACCTCCGTCCGGAAACCGCCTGGACGTATGAAGCCGGCCTCGACTGGAACGCGGCCGGCCGCCTGCGCACCGAAGTGACCTGGTTTCAACGGCGTGAGCGTGACGGAATCGACTACGTCCGAGCGAACGCCCAGGAAATCTGGCGCGCCACCAACTTCCGCCGCCTTCGGTTCGACGGGGTGGAAGCTTCATTGACGACCCTCGTGGCGGGCGCGCACCGTCTAGGAGCGCACTATACCGCCTTGCGTGGAGCCCAGGCGCACCTGGGCGGACTGCAGTCGAAGTACGTCTTCAATTACCCCGTTCACAGCGCCACCGCCACCTGGCAGGCAGCCTTGCCCGGGGGGGTGGTGGGGCGTTCCCGTTTCGGCGCGCTGCAACGCCGCGGGCGGAGCGCTTACGCGGTGTGGGACGTATACCTGGCTGCGCGTCACCATCGCTTGCGTCCCTTTGCCCAATTCACCAACCTGACCAACACGGCTTACCAGGAGATTCTCGGCGTCGACATGCCAGGACGGGCTGCCGTGGCGGGCATAGAACTCGTGGTCTTTGGCCGAGGCAACTAAGCTACACTGAAGCAAGAAAGACTGAAGGCAGGTCCGGTTGAAACGACATTCCCTCTGCGCCGTGGTCGTGGCGCTACTTGCATGCCAGGCGGCATCCGCGTCACAGGGCAACCCTGGGGAAGGTCAACTGGATTCGAGCCGCGCGCTATTCTCCGTGATGGCGGCCATCAACGCGGCCGGCTATGATGCTGACCTGGACTCACCCTCCGCGCACCCGTTGCGCCGTCACGTGCGCGAGCGGATAGCCGCCGCCCAGCCCGCTTCGTTGCCGGCCCTTAAGGAGTTCTTTCAGGCCCACCGCCAGAAGGACTGGACCGCCGAACTCAGTCAGTATGTTTCCTTCGCGCTGCTCGTTGAGGGGCCGCCGGATTTCAAGTTCAAGCACCTGACTTATCAACTGCCCCCCGATGTGATTGCGCTCCGTGAGTTCGGCAAGTTGCTGGCGCGCTTTGACCGCGAAGCAGGCATTGAAGAACTGTGGCAATCCGCGCAGCCGGCCATCGACCAGGCCGCGGCCAGGTATCAGGAGCCTGTCACCAGGGCATTGCTCGAGATCAACGGTTATCTGCGCAATCCGACCAGCGGATACATGGGCCGGCGCTTCCAGATTTACCTGGACCTGCTCGCGGCGCCACACCAGATTCAGACGCGCAGTTACGCCGATGACTATTACATTGTCCTGACGCCGTCGGCGGAGCCGCAGATCGACTACGTACGCCAAGCCTACCTGAACTATCTGCTGGACCCTTTGGTCGCCAGGCACGCCGAAGAGGTCAACAGGAAGAAAGCCCTGGGAGATTTCGCCATTCCCGCTCCGCTGCTCAGCGAACACTACAAGCGGGATTTCCTGCTGCTGACCACGGCTTCTTTGGCCAGGGCGGTGGAGAGCCGGCTGGCCCGGCCTTCGGCAAGACAGGCGATGGTGGACCGCGCGCTGCGCGAGGGCTACATCCTGACGCCTCACTTCGCCGAGCAGTTGCCGCTTTACGAGAATCAGGAACTGGCGATGCGCTTCTATTTCCCCGAGATGATCGCCAGCCTCGACCTGCGGAAGGAGGACAGGCGCCTGGCGAACGTTGAATTCGCGACCGCGCCCTTGGAGCGCAAGGTGCGCGTGGCCGCTCCGCCGCCGGCCGTTGTTGCCGGGCCCGAGAAGATACTGGCCGAAGCGGACGAACTTTACGCTGCCCGCACGCTGGGGGAGGCCCGCGAACGCTACCTCCGGGTATTGCGGGAAACCAGCGAGAAACTTTTGCAGTCTAAATCGTATTATGGTTTGGCCCGGATCGCCGCGCTGGAGAATGACCCTGAGCTGGCCATGAAACTGTTTCAGCGCGTGCTGGAATTGGGTCCCGACGCGCAGGTAAAGGCTTGGACGCTGGTTTATCTGGGGCGTCTGGCGGACTTGGCCGGACAGAGGGATGACGCTTCCGGATATTACCGCGCCGCCCTCGCGGTGGAAGGCGCTACGCAGGCCTCCCGGGAGGCTGCGGCCAGAGGCATGGAAGGTAGCTTTCAAAGGAAATAGTCAAGCCTGAACGGACATCAAGTTTTTTTGACGTAAGGAGTATTTGGATGATCAATCGAACACTGTTAAAGACCATGCTGGCGCTGGCGGCTTTTGGCCTGCTCTCGCTGGCGCAGGAAACCGCTGTGCAGCCGCAACCTAAGCCGAAGTCGCAGAAAGAGGCGGAAGCGGTTGTGGCTATCTTCAACGCGATGGATCCGGTTTCCCGGATCAAGGCCGTGGATGACCTGCTGGTGAATTACGCCGACACTGAGTTCAAAGCCGTTGCCCTCCAGGTGGCCACCGCGAGCGCCCAGGAGATGAACGACTTTGAAAAGATGACGATTTACGGCGAGCGCACGCTGGAGGCCGATCCGGGCAACTTCGCTGCCATGTTGATGCTGGCTACAGGCCTCGCGCAGCGTACCCGCGAGTTTGATCTTGACCGCGAGGAGAAGCTGGGCAAAGCCGAGAAGTTCGCCAACGATGCCCAGGCGCTGGTTGCCAAAGCCCCCAAGCCCCGGCCTGACATCCTTGACGAGCAATGGGAAGGCGCCCGCAAGGATTTCTATGCGCAGGCGCACGAAGCGCGGGCACTGGTGGCCATGGTCCGCAAGAAGTACGATGTCGCCATCGCCGAGTTCAAGACGGCCATCGATGTCGCCACGACGCCTGATCCCGCCACGCAGGTCCGCCTGGCTGCTGTTTACAACATGGCCGGCAAGCACGACGAAGCCATTGCCGTCATCGACAAACTGACCCAGGATCCGCAATTGAACCCGGTCATCCGCGAGTTCGCCCAATCCGAGAAGTTGCGGGCCATGCAGGGCAAAGGCCAAACGGCTCCGGCCAAGCCTCAGCCCTGATTGGATCCCCGCGGGCGTTCGTCATGAGCGCGGACATGGAGAATCTGGAAGCTCTCCTGGGCCACACGTTCCAGAACCAGGATCTCTTGCGCCGCGCCTTGACCCATCGCTCGCGGGCTTTTGAGGACGCCAGCCATCTGGCCGACGGGGCCGACAACGAGCAACTCGAGTTTCTGGGGGACGCCATCCTCGGCTTTCTCGTTAGCGAGGAACTCCTCAAGCGGTTTCCCCATCTCCCTGAGGGGCGTCTGTCGAAAGCCAAAGCCCGCGTGGTGAGCGCCGCGCACCTGCACCGGGCCGCACAACGCCTGGACCTGGGCCGGTTTCTCCGCCTCGGACGGGGCGAAGAAATGAGCGGAGGCCGGGCGAAGAAAGCTCTTCTGGCCGACGCCCTCGAAGCCCTCCTGGCGGCACTCTATCTTGACGCGGGGATCGAGGAAGCCCGCCGGTTCGTCGTCGAGACCATCATGGATGATTTGTCGGGCGAGGAAGAGGAGGGAAATGCCGAAGTGAATTACAAAGGCGCCCTCCAGGAACTCGCCCAAAGCCTGAACCTGCCCGTGCCGCGCTATCGCATCGTTTCCGAGGAAGGTCCGGAGCACACCAAGACGTTCACTCTGGAAGTCAGCGTGGGTCCACGCTGGTCGGCTCAAGCGGAAGGGTCGTCGAAGAAAACAGCCGGGCAAGCGGCGGCGAGAATCCTGCTTGATAGACTGGCAGAACTGAAGTCGTCCGGCTAGCGCCTCTTCGCGTCGCGACGTAATTCTTCTTCATCCGATGCGGCCAGCCCGGAATCCCCTGCCCGGAGAGGCTTCAGTGGGTCTTGCCTGCTTTGGCGTTGGCTGCCGGGGGTGGCTCCGCCGGTTCTATGGGAGCATTCGGCTCCGCGCTCATTCCCAATTCGTTGAGCACGACAATGTCCACGCGCCGGTTGCGCGTCCGCCCCGCATCGGTTTCGTTGGGGGCAACCGGGGCTTTGTCGGCGTAGCCCGCCACGGAGAGCCTATCGGGAGGGACCGCGAACTTACTGTTTAGCAGGTGAAGCAGGGCTATGCTGCGCGCAGCGGACAACTCCCAATTGCTGCGGAAGCGCTGGTTACGGATGGGCACCGAATCGGTGTGCCCCTCCAGGCGCACATGGTTGTTCAACTTGCTGAGCACCAACGCTACTTTTTCAATGCTTGCATGGCTGCCCGGCACGAAAGTGTCTTCACCGGAGGGAAACAGCGCTGCCTCACGGAAACTCACCACTAAACCGCGAGGCTGCATGCTGACATCCAATTTGCCCTGCTGGATGTCCGCTTGCAGTTCCCGTACCAGGAACACCATCACTTGCGGCAGTTCCACGGGGATTTCCGGCTCCCCCGTGTGTTCCCGCGGCTTCTTGGACTTGTCCACGCCGCCCGGTCCCCGCATCTGCGAGTTCCCTTGCCCGACATCCCCCACCGTGCCTCCCAGCACACTTTGGACCATTGCCGTCACGCCGCCTTTGGACAGCGCTTCCCGGACCGAATCTGAGATTTGCTGAGCTTTGCCCTTGTCCGTCTGCGAACTGGCGAACATCACCACAAAGAACGCAAACAGCAGCGTGATGAAATCCGCGTAGCTGACCAGCCAGCGCTCATGGTTCTCATGGGCGGCGTGCTTCTTTTTCCGGCCCATACCGTCCTAGCCTTCCGCTGGGACGGCTTCGTGAGGCGCCGCCACTTCTGATGCCTTCTTCCCGGACTTGGCCTTCTTTTGCTTCGTCGGAGTCGCGTGCAGGTACGCCTCCAGTTTGCACCGGATCAGTTTCGGGTTGAGTCCTTCCACGATGCCGATGACACCTTCCAGCATCAGTTCCAGCAGGAGCACCTGGTTGTGAATCCGGGCCTTGATCTTGGTGGCTGCCGGCAGGAACAGGACGTTGGCAAAGCCCACGCCGTAGACGGTGGCGACGAACGCCACGGCGATCCCGTGGCCTACTTTGTCGATATCGGCCAAGTTTTTCATAACCTGGATCAAGCCCAAGACGGCGCCGATGATGCCGATGGTGGGCGCGTAGCCTCCCGCTGCTTCGAAGACCTTGGCCTCGGCCTCCGCGTGTTGCTCGTACAGGCCGATTTCCAACTCCATCATCTTCCTCAGTTCCTGAAGGTCCGTGCCATCCACGGCCAGATTCAGAGCCTTCTTCAGGAAGGGATCGGCCACTTTGTCGGCCTCCTGCTCCAGCGACACAATGCCGTTCTTGCGCGCCTTGGTGGCGTAGTCGATGATTTCTTCAACGATCGCCTGCGGCGGGCGCGTCTTCTCCTGGAACACCGCCATGAAGCTCCTCATGGCTCCTTTGAGCACGTGCATCGGCGTGCCGATCATCACTGCTCCGAGGGTGCCGCCGAGAACGATCACCGCCGCCGTGTATTGAACGATGTCCTTGATTTCGCCGCCCTCGAGGATCAGTCCGCCGACGATGCCGACGCCGGCCAGCGCCAATCCACTCAGCGAGGCAACGTCCGGCCGGCCGCCGCCTTCCTTCTTTTTCTTCTTTTTCGCCTCGGCCATATTCCGCTCAGTCCGCTTCCCAGGATTCCGTTACGAGCCTTTCGTCGGTACCCTGGCAGGCGCCCGGAGGCAGCCAGGACGGGCCAATTGCGCGCCTGAAACGGATCACCCGCTGCACGACCTCTTCAGGCGACTCAAGCACAACAAACTTCTGCCCGTTGGTCAGGCTGACCACCGTGTCCGCTGTGAACTCGATGTGTTCGATCAGGTCGGAATTTACGACCATCGGGACATGATTGATGCGTGTCAACCGGATCATGGCTTCACCTCACGTTTCCCTTATCGGATCAGGGGCTGGTTCCTTAACGGCAACCTCAAGGCCAGTTCCGGCCGTTCTCCTGCAACCGCGGCCGTTTTTTTTCAGAAAAAGGCATGTCTGTTTCCGATAAGCCTGACGTATGAACCACCCAGCCTTCGCCTGTCCGCCCGACGCGGCGGTGGTGGCCCGGCATCTGCTGGCGGCCTTCCGCAATACAGACCTGGAGGCGCTGGAAGTCTGGCTGGATCAGGCTGATACGGCTCCGGCGAACACACCTAAGATGGATACCGGCGCGGAGGAGAGATGGGAGTTGCTGCGCTCGGTGGCCAGGCGGATGCGGTGTGGAATGAATCAGTTCAGCTTGCGGTTGACGGACCGTCTGGAAGGTGGAGAGCTATGCCTGACACTGTTAGCCCACCTGGCGGCCAGCCGCGCAAGCTCACTTCGGCTCACTGAGGATATTGAGAATGTCCTCGAGTTCTCGCCGAATCTCGCCCACTAACTGCTCGCTGCCGCCGAACAAATCGGCCTGACCGGCGGCGGCCGGCGGTTTGCTCGAAAGCCTTCGGCCACGGCCTTCCAGGTGCTTGCGGGCGCCTTCGATGGTGTAGCGCTGATCGTAAAGCAACCGCTTGATTTCCAGAATCAGTTCGACGTCTTTGCGCCGGTAGAGGCGGTGCCCTCTGCCGGACTTCCGGGGTGAGATGGACGGAAACTCCGACTCCCAATAGCGGAGCACATGTGGCTTTACGCCAGCCAACCGGCTGACCTCGCCGATGCGGAAATACAGTTTGTCGGGAATGTCCGCTTCCCGTTGAGCTTGCGGCGCCCGCATCCTATTGACCAACTTCATCTTACGAGAACCCACCCGGCCCGTCAACCGGTTTCTGGGCCGGTTTCTGGGCTAACTTCGGTGCCCGGTCGCGCCGTCCGGCGGACTGCATTCGCGCTAAGATCGTCGTCAATGGAGATCATCGCCGGAGTCCATCCCGTGCGCGAAGCTCTCCGGGCAGCCCGGCCGCTCGAGCGGGTTCACCTTCAGCGAGGCGCCGGAGGGCCGCGCCTGCAAGAGATTGTGGAGTTGTGCCGCGCGGCGAGCATCCCCGTGCGTTTTGAGGATCGTAGCGCCCTCGACCGGTTGGCCCGCGAGGTAACCCATCAGGGAGTGGTGGCCATTGCCGCGGCCACTGCCTACGTCGATTTCTCCGGCCTCGTCTCGCGGGCCACCATGCTCGTTATCCTCGACGGAGTGGAAGATCCTCACAACCTGGGCGCCATCGTCCGCACCGCGCACGCCGCCGGGGCGGGCGGCGTCGTCGTGGGAGAACGCAGGGCGGCCGGTTTGGGCGGAGCAGCCGCCAAGGCAGCCGCCGGGGCGTTGGCGTACCTCCCGGTGGCGCGGGTGGTGAATATCTCCCGCTGCCTGCGCGAGTTGAAACAGCGCGGCTTCTGGATTTACGGCTTGGACGAGCGCGGAGACCGAAGCTACGACGAGGTGGAGTACGTCTCTCCCACGGCGCTCGTGCTGGGCGGTGAAGGCCATGGACTGCACCTTCAGGTCCGCCGGCAGTGCGACTATCTGGTGAACATCCCGCTGGCGGGACGCATCAGTTCACTGAACGTTTCCGTGGCGTGCGGCATCGCCCTGTTTGAGTGGAAACGGCGCTCGCGTTCCGCCGGGTAGTCATCCAGGGGCCAGCCCGCCGCGTGCTGCCCGGCTCGCCGGGCGGTTGCGCCGTGAGACGGGCGCCTGAATCCAGTTGCCATCCGCGCGGGACCGGACGGCAGGGCAGGTAAGTTCCCTGCGGAAGATGAAGAGCTTAGCGGCGAAATCCAGGTTAAAATCGGACTTTATGAACCTGCCCCGGCCCTGGCTCCTTGCCGGATGCCTGTCCCTGCTGTTCCTGCTTCCGCTGGAGGCTTACCATCCTGTCCGGGCCAAGAGCGCCATGGTGGTCGCGGAGGAGCCCCTCGCTACTCACGTCGGGTTGGATACTTTGCGAGGCGGCGGCAACGCTGTAGATGCAGCCATTGCCACAGCGCTGGCGCTCGCCGTCACCCATCCAACGGCCGGCAACCTGGGAGGGGGCGGTTTCCTGCTCATCAGGTTGGCTGACGGGCGTACCACGTTCATCGATTTCCGCGAGCGGGCGCCCGGCAAGGCAAGCCGGGACATGTACCTTGCCGCGGACGGCAGCCTGACCCGGGACAGCCGCGTAGGCTGGCGCGCAGCCGGAGTGCCCGGCACGGCGCGCGGCCTGGAGTACGCACATCGCCGTTACGGCCGTTCGGAGTGGAAGCAGTTGGTGGCGCCCGCGGTCAAGCTGGCCAAAGACGGCTTCACAGTGTCCTATGCGTTGTCACGCTCCCTGCGCGGCGCGTCCGGGCTGCTTTCGCCGTTTCCGGAATCGAAGCGCATCTTTTTGAAAGATGGGATTTTCTTCGAGCCCGGAGAGAAGCTCAGTCAGCCGGAACTGGCTGGCGTGCTCGAGCGTCTGGCGCAATTCGGCGCGGCCGATTTCTACGAAGGCGAGACAGCGCGCCTGTTGGCAGCGGCCATGGAAGCGCACGGGGGGCTCATCTCGCGGGAAGACCTGGCCGCCTACGAAGTGGTGGAGCGCCGTCCTTTGACGGGCGCCTATCGAGGCCTGGAAATCATCACGGCGCCGCCGCCGAGCAGCGGCGGCGTCGGGCTTCTTCAGATGCTGGGAGTGCTCGAGGGCTCCGGCTACGCCGCCGGTGGGGCCGGTTCGGCCTCGGCGGTACATTTTGTCGCCGAGGCCATGAGGCGCTTCTATGCGGACCGCAGCCGGCACCTCGCTGACCCGGACTTTCACCCGGTGCCGGTGCGCAGCCTTCTGCATCCCGGCTATCTCGAACGGCTGCGCGCCTCCATCGCCACGGACCGGGCTTCGGTCAGCGATGCCATTGCCTCCGCCGACGCCTGGCCGCTCGAGAGCCCCGAAACCACGCACCTTTCCATCGTGGACGCCGAGGGCAACGCCGCGGCCCTCACCTACACCATCAACGGCGGCTACGGCAGCGGCGTCACTGTCCCGGGTTTGGGCTTCCTTCTGAATAACGAAATGGACGATTTCGCCGCCAAGCCGGGCGAGCCCAACATGTTCGGGCTCGTCCAAGGCGAAGCCAACGCCATTCAGCCCCGCAAACGCCCGCTTTCGTCGATGACGCCCACCATCGTGCTGCGTGACGGGCGCCTCTACATGGTGCTGGGCGCGCCGGGCGGTTCGCGCATCATCACCGGCGTGATGCAGACTCTGCTGAACGTGGTGGACTTCAAGATGAACATCCGCGAGGCGGTGGACCGGCCCCGTTTTCACCAGCAGTGGAAGCCGGACGTGCTGTACCTGGAAGAGGGGTTCTCCCCCGATACACGCGCTCTGCTGGAAGCGCGCGGACACAAAGTGGAACCGATTGCCACGGTGGCGCTGGTGGAGGCCATCCTGGTTGACGGAGGCTGGTTGCAGGGAGCGGCCGACAGGCGGGCCCACGGCCTCGCGGCCGGTTATTGAATACATCATGAAGCGAGCGCTATCCACGCACTTGTTTGCCAATCATCGCCTGACGACGGCGATGCTGGAACGGATCTGGCAGGCTGGCATCCCGTCGGTCGAGTTCTTCTGCGCCCGCCAGAGCCTGGACTACCACAACAAGGCGCAAATCGCTGAACTCAGGCACTGGTTCCGCGATTCGCCGCTGGAGTTGTTCAGCCTGCATGCGCCCATGTACCGAGACGACGTTTGGGGGAAGTCCGGACCGCACTCCGTTATCACCATCACCGAGACCATCAAGACGCGCCGCGTGGACCATGTGGATGAAATCAAGCGCGCCCTCGAAATCGCTGAACAGATTCCATTCCGTTACATGATTCAGCACATCGGCTCGCGCGACGAGGAGTTCGATCTCGCTAAGGTGGATGCCGCCTTCACTGCCCTCGAGGAACTAAAGGTGTTTGCCTCTCAACGCGGCGTCGAGGTCCTGCTGGAAAACATTCCCAACGGGTTTTCAAGCTCCGACCGGTTGGGCACGTTTCTGGAACTCACGCATCTGGATTTGAATTTCTGTTTCGACGCTGGGCATGCCCACCTGATGGAGGGTGTGGAGCCGGCCTTCGCGCGGATGAAACCCCGCATTCGCTCAACGCACCTGCATGACAACAATGGCGAGGATGACGATCACCTTTTCCCCTATTTCTCCACCGGCGGCCAGGTGGATTGGAAACAGGTGATGCGCCTGCTGCGGTCCTGTCCGGACCAGTATCCGCTGCTGCTGGAGTTGCGGGAATCGCCGGAGATCGATAACCCGCTCGTGAAATCGCTCGAAGTTTTTGAAAGGTTGGAGAACGAGTAGATGCTTCGTATCACTATTGCCGAAGCCGGCCAGCACACCGGCGAATCCGTGGAAATCGCCGGCTGGCTTTACAACCTGCGCAAGTCGGGCAAGCTGGTTTTCCCGCAGGTGCGGGATGGCTCCGGCATCATGCAGTGCGTGGCCTTCAAGGGGAACCTGCCCGAGGAAGTGTTCGAGCAGTTGAAGCGGCTCACGCAGGAGTCGTCGCTGATCGTGCGTGGTAAGGTCCGCGCCGAGGAGCGCGCGCCGGGCGGCTACGAGCTCGACGTCGAGGACGTCACCGTGCTGCAACGGGTCACCGAAGAAGACCCCTACCCGATTACGCCCAAAGAGCACGGCATCGAGTTCCTGCTGGACCACCGCCACCTCTGGCTGCGCAGCCGGCGCCAGCACGCGGTCCTGCGCGTGCGTCACACCGTGGTCCGCGCCATCCGCGATTACCTGGACAACCACGGCTTCACGCTGGTGGATACGCCCATCTTTACGCCCGCCGCCTGCGAGGGCACCACCACGCTGTTTGAAGCCAACTACTTCGACGGCGAAAAGGTCTATCTGACGCAATCCGGCCAGCTCTACAACGAGGCTACGGCCATGGCGTTCGGCAAAGTCTACTGCTTCGGCCCGACGTTCCGCGCCGAGCGCTCCAAGACGCGCCGTCACCTGACCGAGTTCTGGATGGTGGAACCGGAGATGGCCTACGCGACGCTCGAGGATGTCAAGCGCGTGGCCGAGGAACTGATCGTTTACGTGGTTCAGCGCGTGCTGGAGAGCCGGCGCGATGAACTGGCGGTGCTGGAGCGGGATACCGCCCCCCTGGAGAAGGTCCTCTCGCCCTTCCCCCGCATGAGCTATGACGAAGCGGTGGAACTGCTTCGCGCGAAGGGCAGTGAAATCACCTGGGGCGGCGATTTCGGCGGCACGGACGAGACCATCCTCGGCGAATCGGTGGACCGCCCCGTCATCATTGACCGTTACCCGTCCGCCGTGAAAGCTTTCTATTTCCAACCGGATGAGGACCGCCCCGAAGTCGCGCTCGGCGTGGATATCCTGGCGCCCGAAGGCTACGGGGAAATCGTCGGCGGCGGGCAGCGTATTCATGACCCGGAGCTGCTTCTGAAGCGGATTCAGGAGCACCAACTGCCGCCGGAGGCTTTCCAGTGGTACATGGACTTGCGCAAGTACGGCACCGTGCCGCACTCGGGATTCGGCATGGGCGTGGAGCGCGTGGTGGGTTGGCTGTGCGGACTGGAACATGTCCGCGAAACCATCGCGTTTCCGCGCATGCTGTACCGGACGCGGCCATAGCAAACGGCTGAACTGCCATGCCTCATCAACGCATCGCCGTCATCGGGGCGCCCATGGACCTCGGCGCGGGGCGCCGGGGAGTGGACATGGGGCCTTCGGCCATCCGCGTGGCCAATCTCCACCAGAGGCTGGAGTCGCTCGGTTACGAGGTCGAAGACCTCGGCAACGTTCCCGTTGACCAGCCGGAAAGCCTGCCGCGCGGACCGGAGCGGGCGCGCTACCTGAAGCCGATCGCCAAGACGTGTGGCTGGCTGGCGGAGGTAGTGGAGCGCGCCGCGGGCCGCGGGCGCTTTCCGCTCGTGCTCGGCGGGGACCATTCCGTGGCGGTAGGCACGGTGTCCGGCATGGCACAGCACGTCCGCAAACAGGGCGGTTCGCTGGGTTTGATCTGGATTGACGCCCATGCTGACATGAACACACCCGGTTCGAGTCCCAGCGGGAACGTCCACGGCATGCCGTTGGCTTGCTGCGTGGGCGTAGGTCCAAAACCGCTGACCCAGATCGGAGGCTTTGCCCCGAAGGTGTCTCCTTCCCGGGTGGCGCTCATCGGTCTGCGGGATGTGGACCAACTCGAAAAACCGCAAGTGCGCCGCCTCGGCGTACGCGCCTTCACCATGCGCCACATCGACGAGCGCGGTCTGCGCGCGGTCATACAGGAAGCCATCCGAGTGGCTACGGACGGCACCGCCGGTTTTCACCTTTCATTGGATATGGACGCCTTGGACCCGCGCGAAGCGCCCGGCGTGGGTACGCCGGTCCGCGGAGGCATCACCTACCGGGAGGCGCACCTGGCCATGGAGATGCTTTGCGACTCGGGCGCCATGCTCTCGATGGAGGTCGTGGAAGTCAATCCGGTTCTGGATGAAGCCAACCGCACTGCCATGCTCGCCGTGGAATTGGCCACGTCGGCGCTCGGAAAGAGGATCCTGTGAGCAAACTCCGCGTAGCCGTAATCTGCGGCGGCAGAAGCGGGGAGCACGAGGTCTCGGTCCGTTCAGCCCGCTCCATCAGGGACGCCATGGACCGCGGGCGGTACGACATCCTGGAGTACTTCATCACGCCGGAAGGAAGCTGGCAGCCGCGCCCCATTCTGCCGGAGCCCGGGGCGAATCCCGGCATCGACGTGGTGTTCCCCGTGCTGCACGGCACCTTCGGCGAAGACGGCACGATGCAGGGATTGCTGGAACTGGCGGACTTGCCTTACGTCGGGGCGGGTGTCATGGCGTCTTCGGTCTCCATGGACAAGGAGTTCACCAAGCGCCTGTGCCGTGAACGCGGACTACCGGTGGTGGAGTATGTAACGCTCTCCCGTGCGTCGCTCGACGCCCGACGCGTGGAAGAGGCTTTTCCCTATCCCGTCTTCGTGAAGCCTGCCAACCTGGGGTCCTCGGTGGGCATTTCCAAGGCGAGAAACCGCGGGGAACTCGAGCAAGCGCTGAGCCTGGCTGCGGAGTTCGATGTCAAACTGATCGTCGAGCGCGCCGTCAAGGGCCGCGAACTGGAATGTTCCGTGTTAGGCAACCGGGAGGTTCTCACCTCGCAGCCTTGCGAAATCGTCCCCTCGCGCGAATTCTACGACTACGAAGACAAGTACTTGCTGGATGCCACGGGGTTTCTGATTCCCGCCCCGCTCACGCCCGAACAGACCGCCGAAGTGCGGCGCCTGGCTGCCGCCTGTTATCAGGCGGTCGGGTGCGAAGGCATGGCGCGCGTAGACTTCTTTCTGGAAGACTCCACCGGCAAGCTGTACATCAACGAGATCAACACCATCCCCGGCTTCACGTCCATCAGCATGTACCCGCGCATGTGGCAACACGATGGGGTGGAGTATCCCGCCCTGATTGACCGCCTCATCGAACTCGCTTTGGAGCGGCACGCGGAGCGATTGCGGACGCGCTATAGCCGTTAGAATGGTGTCATAGGCCGAACTAAATCGTTAATTCTCATCCTTCTGTTTGCATGGCGGGGGCCGGCCGCCAGCGCCACCGGCCTGGAAGAACACCTGCGGCGCATCACGGCTGTCTACGCCGCCGTTGAAGCGCATGCCGCCGAACCGGCGAACCCCTACGATGCCTTCTACCGCGGCGCCTTGCCGGGCATGCTGCGCGTGCTGGACCCGCATTCGGTCTTCTTTGATCCGGACCAGTTTGCGCAATTGCGCGAGCTGGAACGCGCCACCCGCAAGGGGTTCGGCAGCGTGGTCAGCGTGCTTCCCGGCCGCGTCATCGTCCTGCAGACGTTACCGGGGACGCCTTCCGCGCGCTCCGGCATTCAGCCGGGCGACGAGATCCTGGCCATCAACGGCATCCGGCTGGACTGGCTGGAAATGGGTGACCTGGTGCAACTGCTCAGCGCCAGCCGGCAGCGGGAGGCGCACCTGGACGTGCGCCGGCCGGGGAGCAATCGCTTGCTGCAATTCGTGATGACGCCAGAGGACGTCGAATCCATGACCGTGGATCGCGCCTACGTGCTCGAGCCGGATCTGGCCTACATCCGCATCTCCAGCTTCGAGGGACGGACGGCGGAGGAGTTCCGCGACGCCCTCAACCGCCTGGGTGGCGCAGCGCTGCGCGGGCTGATCCTGGACCTGCGGGACAACACCGGCGGGCTGCTGGCCACCGCGCTCGAATGCGCCGCGCTGTTGCTGCCGCCCGGGCGCACGCTGGCAGTGGTGCGGGGACGCGCCACGCAAGCCGAGGAGATCAAGGCGCCGGAATCGGTGGCTACCTATGATTTCCCGCTCGCGGTTCTGGTGAATCACAAAACGGCGAGCGGATCTGAGATTGTCGCCGGGGCAGTTCAGGATCACGACAGGGGCGTGGTGCTCGGCGAAAAGAGCTTCGGCAAAGGCCTCGTGCAGAGCGTTTACCCGCTCTCGCACGGAGCGGGCCTGGCGCTGACCACAGCCTACTACTACACCCCCTTGGGGCGGCCCATTCAGCAACCGCTGCGGGGCACTCAACTCAAAGTGGCCATGACGCCGCGGGAAGAAGACGATCCCGCCGTGGCGTTCTCCTGGCGCGAAGAAAGCGGAGGCATCCGCCCGGACGTGGAAGTGCTTCAGGACCCCATCACGCGGCTGCAAATGGTCATGGAAGCGACCGGCTCATTCACCGCCTTTGCGGCCGAATACCTGCGCCGCGGAGGTGAGATTCCGCCATCGGAGGAGCGGGTCAGCGCCTCCGTGCTGGACGATTTCCAGGTGTACCTATCCCAACGGAATATCCGTCCTGGCGTGGGTGAGTGGTCCACCGAACGGGAATGGGTGCGCAGCCGGCTGCTGCAGGAGATTCGGAATCTCGCCGAAGGCGTTTCCAGTGGAGACGAGGTTGAAGTACGGCGCGACCCCGTGGTACGGCGGGCGCTCGAGTTGCTGCGCGGAAGGCGCCCGCCTGCGTCCGGCGGCGTTCGCCGGTAAATCCACGGTATCCGCCGATTTGGCCGTGACTCGTACCGCGCCGGCATCCACAATGGTGCCGGAGGCAATTTGAAAATGGCTGAGCGAAACCGCTATTCACCCTATTCCGCGCCGAGCTTCATCGGCGGCGCACTCATCATCCTGGCGGGTGTGGTGTTACTGCTGGACAACTTCGGGGTGGTGAGCGCCCGCGATGTCTTCAGGCTGTGGCCGGCGCTGCTGGTTTTGTTCGGTGTGCGGCAAATCGTACGCGGGTACGGCTCGTTTGAACGCATCTTCGGGCTCATCGTCGCCATCGCCGGGGCCCTGTGGCTGAGCCGCCGGCTCGGCTGGTACGATCCGGACTGGCGCTATGTCTTGCCCGCCCTCCTGATTCTCCTGGGTGTCGGGCTGCTGACCAGGACTTTGGCCGCACGCGGCGAATCCGGCGGCTTGCCGGGGCCAAGGTCCGCCTCCCGGCTGAATGAGTGGGCCGCCTTCGGCGGAGGACGTTACGTGAGCAACGCCAAGGATTTTCAGGGCGGCGAAGTGGCGGCGGTCTTTGGCGGCTACGAAGTGGACCTTGCCAAGGCGGACATAGCCGGCCCCGAAGCGGTGCTCAACGTGTTTGCGGCGTTCGGCAGCGTGGAGATACGCGTGCCAGAGGATTGGAGCGTCGAATGCCGCGGCACACCCATTCTGGGCGGGTTTGAAGATCACACAGCGCACCGTCAACTGGAGCCCGGCGCCCCGGAGAAACGCCTGGTGGTGCGTGGCATGGCCATCTTCGGAGGGGTGGAAATTAAGAATTGAAGATGCAGCGCGGAGGCCTTCCAAGGGTCTTCGCGGGCGGGCTGACAAGGCATGGACGCGATTCTGCTCCGCAAGGCACGCAACGGTTTCTACCTGGCTTGGGCGCCATTGTGCGCGCTGCTGGCCGCGTTGCTGGCCGCTGTGGGCGGCCTGGACTGGCAGACGGCGGTTCCGGCAGCCCTTCTGTTGTGCCTCGCCTACGCCTTTATCTGCCGCTCCTCCTGGTACTTGTGCCGGGCGCTGCCACCGCGGCGCGCCGGCACTGCCGTTTCCATCGCCTCCCTGCTCCCGGCTGCGGCCGCTGCCAGCCTGCTGTGGGCCGGGACTGTTACCTGGCTATCCGGACGGCTCCCAGAGGACTGGGCCCAGGACTTGGCTTCGCAGGGGCCGCTGCTGTTCGGTTTCGGCGTGCTGTGCTATTTGCTCTCCTCCGCTTATCACCACCTGGTGCTCGCCTGGCTCGCTTCCCGGAACGCGGAGCGCCGTGAGATGGACGCCCGCCTGGCGGCGCGGGAGGCGGAGCTGCGCTGGTTGCGGGCGCAGCTGAACCCTCACTTTCTCCTCAACAGCCTCCATTCAATCAGTGCCTTGGCGGGTTCGGACCCCTCCGGCGCACGGCGTATGTGCGAGTTGCTGGGTGGATTCCTACGCGCCTCACTCGAGCTGACGGACCGGGCCACGATTTTCCTCAGCGAGGAACTCGACCTCGCCCGGGACTACCTGGCCATCGAGCGGGTACGCTTCGGTGGACGCCTTAGTTTCTGTGAAACCGTGGGCGAAGACTGCCTGGATTGGCGCCTGCCTCCGCTGTTGCTTCAACCTTTGGTGGAGAACGCCGTGAAACATGGCGTGGCCAAGACAACGGGATCCGCCGATGTACGCCTGGAGGTACTCCGCGAGGGGGTGGGGCTGAAGGTGATCATTGACAACGCCGTCGACGGAGAGAACGCCAAGGGGGGACGCGGAGGCTCGGGTCTTGCCAACGTACGGCAGCGCTTGCTGGCCACTTACGGTGAGGCGGCATCCCTGGTGACGGCCGCCGCTCATGGCCGGCATCGGGTGGAGCTCTGGCTGCCCCCGGCGACAGAAGTCCGGCGCCGGGACGCCCGTTTCGAGGAGGAACGTTGACGCGACGGAAACTCACCGCGCTCGTGGCCGACGATGAAGAACTTTCGCGGCGCTACTTGCGCGAACTGCTGGCAGCGCAGCCCGAGATTGAGATTGCCGCCGAGTGCGCGGATGGTTTTGAGGCTGTCAAGGCTGCTTCGGAGATCTCGCCTGATCTCGTTTTTCTGGACGTACAGATGCCAAAGCTGGACGGTTTCGAAGTGCTCGAGCTCATTGAACCCGTGCCGGCGGTCATCTTCGTCACCGCGCATGACCGCTATGCCTTGCGCGCTTTCGAGGTTCATGCAGTGGACTACCTGCTGAAGCCGTTCGGCGAGGATCGCTTCCGCGAAGCCCTGGAGCGCGCCCTCCAGCGGCTCGGCGAGACACTGCCCCCCGCTGCTGACCTGGCTGACGCGGCCCGCCCGCCCAGCCGGTATCTGGAGCGCATCGTGGTAAAGGATGGCCCTTCCGTGCATGTCATCCCTGCGGCGGAGCTTGACTACGCCGAAGCCCAGGACGATTATGTGGCCCTGTGCGCGGGCGGGCGTAAGTTATTGAAGCAACAAACCCTGACCAGCCTCGAAGCGCGGCTCGATCCAGCACAGTTCGTGCGCGTGCACCGCCGCTGCCTGGTCAACCTCGAGCGTGTGGCCCGCATCGAGCCGTACGGAAAGGGCACCCGCCTGGCGATTCTGCGCGACGGCACGCGCCTGCCGGTGAGCGAAAGCGGCTATGCCCGCCTGAAGACGTTGCTGGGCGACGCCGGCTGAAAGCCGCTGCCTAGCTTGGGAGCATTTTCCTCTAATCATGCTATGCTGAGGGGCGTGTTCTCCCTCGCTGGAAACGTGTTGTCAGCATTTTTGTTTCTGTTGCTGACCGCCGGGCAGGGCGGCTCGGATTCAAGCCTGGTGCCCATCCTGGAGCAGGAGCTCAAGAGGAACTTCGAGGCTCTCCAGGAAAAAGCGGACCCCGCTCCTTACTACATTGCTTACGCGGTCACCGAGGTGCAGACGGAAAGCCTGAGCGCGGAGGCGGGGAGCCTGGAACACCACTCGAATACGAGGGTGCGCCGCCTGGACGTCAGCGTGCGCGTGGGAAGCCGCAAGCTGGACAACTACCACCCCGTGCGAGGCGAGAATCCCCGCTTCACGGGCGGCGCCCAACTGGCTCTCGAAGACAACCCTGCCGCCATCCGGCAGCGGCTCTGGCTGGAAACCGATCGGGTATACAGGCTCGCGGCGCAGCGCCTCATCAAAATCCGCGCGGACAAGCAGGCCAAAGTCGAGGGAGAGGACACTCCGGATGACTTCTCCAAGGAAGAGCCGTCCGTGGCGATGACCCCGGAGCCGGCTCCCGAGAAGTTGCCCGCCGAGTGGAGCGACCGCGTGCGGCGGCTATCCGCCACTCTGGCGGAAGGCACGTTCCTGCTGGAGACTCAGGCCGTGTTGACCAGCCAACGGGAGGTGCGTCATCTCGTAGACACCGAAGGCAGCCGGCTCAGGCACGGCACGACGCGCCTGCGCCTGAGTCTCTCTGCCCGAGCCAAAGCACCTGACGGGATGGATCTGGCTCTCAGCGAGACCTTTGACGCCGCCACCCTGGCAGGCTTGCCTGGCGAGGCTGAACTTCAGGCGGCCGCCCGGCGGCTGGGAGAGCAGGTCGCCCGATTGGCGTCCGCGCCGCTCGTGGAACCGTTTGTGGGACCGGCGCTTCTGTCCGGTCATGCCGCGGGCGTGTTCTTCCACGAGATTTTCGGCCACCGCGTAGAGGGTCATCGGCAGAAGGACCAGGCCGACGGCCAGACGTTCTCCCACAGCGTGGGATCGAAGGTGCTGCCGGAGTTCCTGTCGGTGACGTTTGACCCGACCCGGCGGCGCAGTGGCGAAACGGACCTGAATGGCTGGTATCTCTATGATGACGAAGGTATTCCGGCGCGCCGTGTGAACGTCGTCGAGAGCGGCATCCTGAAGACCTTCCTTATGTCGCGCTCGCCCATCCGCGGCGTGGACCGTTCCAATGGTCATGGCCGCAGGCAACCGGGCCTCGAGGTGGTTTCCCGGCAGTCCAACCTGATCGTGGAATCCGCCGTGAAAGCGCCGGAGCCTCGCCTGCGTGAAATGCTGGTGGAGGAAATCAGGCGGCAGGGCAAGCAGCACGGATACTATTTCGAACGGGTTGTCGGGGGGTACACACAGACCGCCCGTAGAGGGATTCAAGCCTTCATCGTGATTCCGGTGGTGGTCTACAGAGTCTACGCGGACGGCCGGCCCGACGAACTGGTGCGCGGCGCCGACATCGTCGGCACCCCCTTGACGAGCTTCTCGAAGATACTCGCCGCAGGTGACCGCAGCGAGGTGTTCAATGGCTTCTGCGGCGCTGAGTCAGGCAGCGTGCCGGTCTCGGCGGTGTCGCCGGCTTTGCTGGTATCGGAAATCGAGATTCAGAAGAAGGAAAGCTCGCAGGACCGTCCGCCGCTGCTGCCGGCGCCTCCGCGCGACGGAGGTGGGCGATGAGGCTCCGTTCCGTCCGCCGGTTGTGCGTTCCGGCCGCTCTCATTGGCTTCGCGGCCGCGGTTTGGGCGCAGCCCGCTGAGCGGATTCAGGACTCCCTGCTCCAATCGATGCGGCTGGAACTGGAGCGCTCCCGCAACCTGCTTCTGCCGGGCCTGGATGCGCCTTATTTCATCGAGTACGCCGTGGACGACGTGGAGGCGTTCGGCGTAGCGGCCACGCTCGGAGCGCTGCTTGACCGGAACAATAACCATTTGCGGGCTCCCCGTATTCAGGTCCGCGTGGGCGGCTATGAGTTCGACAACACCAACTACGCCCTCACGGACTTCTTCAGTTGGGAACGCTCGGGCCGCAGGCAAATGCCGCTGGACGACGTTCCCTACGCCATGCGCCGCTTCCTGTGGCTGGAGACGGACCGTGCCTACAAGGGCTCGCTCGAAGCCATCGCCCGCAAGCGTGCCGCTCTCAAGAACTTGACGGCGCGTGAGGAGTTGCAGGATTTTCACAAGGCTGAGGCGAAACGCCTCATTCAGGACGGCCGGGCGAAGCCGCCGAACGAGAAACTGTGGACCGAGCGCGTGAAGCGCCTGTCGGCTCTGCTGGCGGATTACCCGCAGCTGACGTCCTCGCAAGTGGATTTCGAGGCTGTGCGCAGCGTGTTCTATCTCGCCAACAGTGAGGGAACGCTTATCCGGCATCCGGAGACGCTGTACTTTGTGCGTGTCCGAGCGTCGGGTTTGGCCGCCGACGGGATGCCCATCCGCGACGCCGCCTTGGCCATAGGCCTGGAAGAAGGGGACCTGCCCGGCGAGGAAGAACTCGCCCGGATGGTGCGTGCAGTGGGCGCGGGTATCGCTGCCCTGAGCACGGCGCCGGTGGGTGAGCCTTACTCCGGCCCGGTCCTGTTCGAAGGCGAGGCTTCCGGCCAATTGCTGGCGCAACTTCTGGGCGCGAACCTGGGCGCAAGGCGGCGCCCCATTTCGGACCCCGGACGCCCGGCGCCGTTCTCTTCGAGTGAGCTCGAAACGCGCCTGGGCGCGCGGGTGATGCCGGAGTGGATGGACGTTTCTGATGAACCTAACCTGAAACAGTGGCAGGGCAAGCCGCTGCCCGGCCACTATGTTGTTGACATGGAGGGGATTTCGCCGGAACCGCTCAAGCTGGTTGAGGCAGGCGTGCTGAAGAACCTGCTGACGACGCGTCAGGCAGTGCGCGGCACGCAGTCCTCCAACGGGCGCGCGCGCCTGCCGGGAAGCTACGGAGCCAAGAGCGCCGTCTTCGGCAATCTTCTTGTGCGAGCCTCAGGGGGGGTGAGCCAGGCTGATCTCCGCAAGCGGCTCATGGAAACCGCG
Source organism: Acidobacteriota bacterium (assembly GCA_037444075.1). Lineage (GTDB taxonomy): Bacteria > Acidobacteriota > Terriglobia > Bryobacterales > Bryobacteraceae > JBBIND01. Next base: position 76,523 of record JBBIND010000002.1, read on the forward strand.
GAGCGGATGAACCGCCCGTACGGCATCGTCATCCGCAAGCTGGACTTCCCCACCTCAGCCGGTTGGGAAGGCTTACGCCGCATGGCGGCGAGTTCGGCGCAGCGCGGCGGCGGCATGGTGTTTAGCCCGCCCGTGCTCGCCTACCGCGTGTATCCTGACGGCCGTGAGGAACTCGTACGAGGGCTGCGCTTCCGCGGGCTCTCCGTGCGGGTGCTTCGCGATATCCTCGCAGCCTCGGCGGAGCCCCACCTGTTCAACTTTCTCGCCAACGCCGCGCCGTTGTCGATGATGGGTGCGGGCGGCTACGTAGCCCCGAGCGCGGTGGTAGCCCCGTCACTCCTGTTCGAGGACATCGAAATCGAGCGGGCGGATGATGATTTGCCGGTGTTGCCCATCGTGCCGCCACCGGCCATTGCCCGCGCCCTGAGATGAACCTGCCTCAATGGGCCTGCTGAGCCGCACGATATTTCGCGAAGTCGTTTCCAGTGCCCTGCTGGGGACGATGCTGTTCACCTTCGTGCTGTTCCTGCAGAAGCTCGGCAAGCTGTTCGAGATTCTGGTGAGGAGTTCGGCGCCGCTGCCGACGGTAGGCTATCTGTTCGCCCTGGTGCTCCCCCCCACGCTCACTTTCGCCGTGCCGGTAGGCGCGCTGGTGGGTGTGCTGGTGGGATTGAACCGCATGTCGAGCGACGGCGAGATCATCGCCATGCGCGCCGGAGGCATCCCGGGCCGCAAGACACTGCCCCCGGTGCTGGCTTTCGCGCTGCTGGCCACCGGCGTGGCTGCCGCTGCAACGCTCTGGCTGACGCCCCTTTCCATTCGGGAAACTTACCGGCTGCTGAACCGGCTCGCTGCGGAGCAACTCACGGCGGAAATCCAACCCCGCATTTTTGAAGAGTCCTTCCCGAACGCCGTCCTGTACGTAGGAGACGTCATCCCGGGTCCGGTGGTGCAGTGGCGCAACATCTTCATGGCGGACATGACGCCCCCGGAAGAGCGTCAGAGTGATGCACGAGAGTACGGCGAAAGCCCGCGCATCACGATCGCCGCCCAGGCGATTGCGGTGCCTGATCTCGCCGCCAACCGCATCCAACTCTCCCTGACCGGGGCGAGTTCCCACGACGTCGGCCGCAACCCGGACGATTACTACATCACCGCCTTTCCGCAGGGCGAGCAGGCGCTGGATGCGAGCGAGCGCGACGAACGTCAGGCGCGCGGCTACACGGCCATGGATACGCGGCCCTTGTGGAAGGAAGCCGCGCACTCCTACGAGGCGGCTATCGAGCTTCATCAGCGGCTTGCCTTGCCTCTGGCTTGCATACTGCTGGCCCTGGTAGGGGTGCCTTTGGGCGTCTCCTCCCGCAAAGCCGGCAAGTCCGCGGCGATTGTAGTCACAGTCAGCCTGGCATTCCTTTACTACATGGCGCTGATCAGCCTGATCGGCATGGCCCGCCAGGGGCAACTGCCCGTAGAGTTGGCCGTTTGGGCGCCGAACGCGGTGCTGGCCATTGCTGCTGTTATTCTCATGCTGCGTTTGGAGAAGCCGGGAGAGCGTGATTTTCTCGGCCGGGTGCGCGCTCTGCCGCAGACCTTCATTGGCGTCTTTCGGAAACGCCTCCCCAAGCCTCAGCCCGGTTTGGTCAGCACGAACGGACGGCGCCTTGGCAAGCCGCTCTTGTTCCCGTTGCTGGTGGACACGTATGTGCTGGGCAGCTTCATGTTCTATTTCTTCCTGCTGCTCGCCAGCTTCGTGGGCATGGCGCACGTGTTCACGTTCTTCGAACTGCTGGGAGATATCGTCAAGAACTCCATTCCTTTCGGACGCGTACTTACGTACCACCTCTTCCTGACGCCCAAACTGATCTATGATTCGGCGCCCTTGAGCGTGCTGGTGGCGGTCCTGGTGACGTTCGGCCTCCTCAGCAAGAGCAACGAAGTAACCGCCATGAAGGCGTGCGGCGTGAGTCTATACCGCCTGTCCGTTCCCATCCTCATGATGAGCGGTTTGCTGAGCGTGGCCCTGTTTGCCTTTGACCACTACCACGTTCCGGAAGCCAACCGCGTTCAGGACGCCATCCGCAATGAAATCAAAGGCCGCCCGGTGCAAACCTATCTGCGGCCGGACCGCAAGTGGATTTTCGGAACCGGACCACGCATCTACTATTACAAGTACTTCGAGCCGGCCGAACGGCTCATGGTGGGCATCAACGTCTATGAGTTGGATTCGGAGACGTTCCGCCTGAAGCGCCACATTGCCGCCGAGCGCGCCCGCTGGGAACCTTCGCTCAAGACCTGGGTGTTCCAGAACGGCTGGGTGCGTGACATAGAGGGAGTGCGCGTCACGCGGCACGAAAGCTTCCAGGGTCAGCCTAAGACCTTTCCGCAGTTGACCGAGGAACCCGGCTACTTCCTGAAGGAAGTAAAGCAGGACAAGCAGATGAACTACCAGGAACTGGCCAACTACATCCGCGAGCTACGGCAGAGCGGATTCGACACTGTCCGGCTCCAGGTGCAGTTCCACAAGAAGTTCTCCGTTCCCCTGTTCGCCTTGATCATGGCCGTGATATCCGCTCCGTTTGCGTTCCTCACGGGCAGCCGGGGAGCCATGGCAGGCGTCGGAGTCAGCTTCGGCCTGGCCATAGCGTATTGGGCGGTGAGCCAGTTGTTTGAGCAGGTCGGCAACCTGAACCAACTGCCGCCGGTGATGGCTGCCTGGGCTCCCGACGCCGTCTTCCTGCTTGCCGGCGTCTCCCTGTTCACCCGGTTGCGCACCTGAAACCGCGCTCGGGACAGGTTGCGGCGCCCGCAGGCCGCTGTCGCCTCCCGCGGTCTTCCGCCGGCCGGCGGATGCCGTGCATGAAGCTGATATCATGGGTGGCCCGGATAGAATCCGCTCGAACCCCATGCTAAGAACCGCGCGCAATCTACTTTTTCGGATCGCAGTGCTGGCGCCGCTGCTGGCGTTTGTGGCCCCGGCACAGACCGGCTCCGTTCTGGATTTCCTGCACGTCTCCGACACCCACGTCATGGATCTGGGCGGCGTGCATCCGAAGATCGCCGCCGCCCGGAAGCACTACGAACCCAGCGCCGCCGCCTTCACGGAGTTCCTGGAGAGTGTGGCGCGCGAACGGCGGCCCGCGTTTGTTCTCCACACGGGCGATTTGATCGACGCCTACAGCTTTGCCGGCGCCGATAGGGAGATTGTCTATCGCCAGGTGGATCGCTTCAGGCAAATCCATGACCGCAGCCCGCTGCCCCTGTTCCTGACGCTGGGCAACCACGACATCAATCACTACGGGTTGGCGGGGGAGAAGGAAGGGATCGTGGCGGATCAGTCCGTGGCCGGCCGGGCGCGGGCGGATTGGATCCGGGCAAGCGGCAGCTTCCGCGACGGCACTTACTACAGCTTCGAAAGAAAGGTTGGCGCGACGCGCTACGTCTTTCTGGTGCTCGACAACGGATACTACGGGGCCGATCCAGGCAGCCTGGGCGGCGGTGGGGTCCGTCAGTTCGATTTGGAGCGCGCACAGCTTCAATGGTTGAGACGTCAGGCTGCTGCCCACCGAGACGATGTGGTGATTCTGGCCATGCACGTGCCATTGGGCAGCGATGCCGCCTCGCAGGCCATCAAGGAAGCCGTGGCGGGCTGCCACAAGCTGCCGTTGGTGTTGGCCGGCCACATTCATAGCGAGTCGATCGAGGAAATCCAGATAGGGTCAAACCGCGCCCTCCAGGTGAGGACAGGAGCGTTCGCCCAGAGCCCCGACAATTGGCGCCTGATCAGGCTCCGGGAAGACCGGATCGAGCTCTCCGCCGTGGGCAAGCCGGAACAAGTCGTGCGGACCATCGGCGTGCTGCAACCCGTCCACGCCGGGCCATAGTCTGGAACCGCACGGGCCAACCGACACACCTCAGGAGCCGGAAGCGTCCGCGATGGCCGGCGCACCTTGAACGTGTACGGGGACCTGGGCCGAAGGCCGAACCCGGTGCGCACTGACGCCATTGCCGCGCCTCGCTGTTGACGCCCGAACACGAAGGCCGCTAGACTGATCGCCCGGGGAGTAATTATGACCAGAATTGCCGCTCTCATTGTTTGCTTAGTGTTCTTGCTCGCGGCGGCGCCGCCCGCCGAAGCCGAAACGCGCGAAGAACGCGACGCCCGCATGCAGTGGTGGCGCGAAGCGCGGTTCGGCATGTTCGTGCATTGGGGCTTATACTCAGGCCTAGCCGGGACCTGGGAAGGCAAACCCGTGGCGACGCGGGGCGGAATGGAGTGGATACAGCAGCGCGTTAAGGCGGACACCGCCACGTACGCGGAGCGCGCCATCCCCCTGTTCAAGCCGCAGCCGGGCTTCGCCCGCGAGTGGGCGCGGCTCGCTCGGGAGGCAGGTTGCCGCTACATCGTCGTCACCAGCAAGCACCATGACGGATTCTCCCTGCATGATTCGAGAATCGGCAAGTACCACGCCGGCGCGGTGCTGCGGAGGGATCTCCTGAAGGAAATCGTGGACGCTGCCCGGGCGGAGGGTTTGCGCGTGGGCTTCTACCACTCCGTGATTGACTGGCACCATGACCAATACGAGTACGCACTCTCGAAGCAACTGCCCCACCCGCTGAGGGATAAGCCCTATCCGAACGGTCAGCGGGACCACGCTCAGTACGTGAAGTACCTCCACGCCCAGGTGGATGAACTCGTCTCCAACTACGGCCCTATCGACATCCTATGGTGGGATTACAGCTCTATCGATTTCCAGGGCGACCCAGCCTGGCGAGCCTTTGAGCTGATGTCCAAGGTGCGTGCCAAACAGCCTAAGGTGATCATGAACAACCGCCTGTTCCGTCTTCCCGAGGGCGGCTTCGCCGGCATGGGGATGGGCGCTATCGAGCCCCGGCTCGATCCCAAGTACGGCGACTTCATCACGCCGGAGCAGCACATCCCGCCCACTGGCATGCCCGGGGTGGATTGGGAAACCTGCATGACCATGAACACCACCTGGGGTTATAGCGACCATGACCACGCCTGGAAATCCGACGAGACGCTGATCCGCAACCTGATCGACATCGCCAGCAAGGGCGGCAATTACCTGCTGAACATCGGACCCAAGGGTGATGGATCGGTCCCGGCTGAAAGCGTGCAGTCCATGCGCGCGATGGGCGCCTGGATGAAAGTGAACGGAGAGGCGATCTACGGCACGAGCGCCTGCCCGTTTGAAACACTCGACTGGGGACGCTGCACGCAGAAGCGCCTGCCAGATGGCAGGACCCGGTTCTACCTGCACGTATTCAACTGGCCGCAGGATGGAAGATTGTCGATCCCGCTCGCGGACCCCACGGCGGCGCAGGCGCGGCTGTTGGCGGGCGGCGGCGCGCTGCCGGTGACGGCGGGCGTCCTCGAAACCTCGATTGCCGTGAGCGCCAAAGCGCCCGACAAAATCGCCAGCGTAATCCAATTGGATTTTCACGGTCCGCCGAGAGTGGTGCGGCTCACGCGTTGAGCATGAGCATGGAACGAGGCGTATATACTTGTCTTAAACCGGAACCAGGATTGAGGGTCCGGACGATCTGTTGTTGGCACGCGTTCCAGTGGAACGCTTGAGAGGAAGAAAACATGAGTCTTTAGGGAATGTCTGACGTTGTAGGCCGAGTGCGGTCTGGCATCGTGGTGTTGCTCGCGGTCAGTTTCGCGCTTGCCTTCTGCGTGGAGGCACGGGCCCAGGTTCTCTACGGTTCCCTGGTCGGGAACGTGACGGACCAGTCCGGGTCGGTCGTGCCCGGCGCCAGGGTCACAGTATTGAACCAAGCCACGAACTTTACGCGGGCCAGCACCACCAACGCGGAAGGTCTTTACAGCTTTCCTACGCTGCCTCCCGGCAGTTACACGGTGCGGGTCAGCATGACGGGCTTCATTGATTTCGTCACCACCGACGTGCCGGTGACCCTCAACACCACCACCCGCGTGAGCGCATCCCTGCAATTGGGCAAGGTGGAGGAATCCGTCTCGGTGACCGCCGAGGCCACTCCACTGCTGCAAACCGACCGCGCCGAAGTGCACATGGAAATGTCCGGCAGAGCGCTGCTGAACCTGCCGGTGCCTCAGGGAAGAAATTACCAGGCTTTATTCCGCACACTTCCCGGCGTAGCTCTGGGAAGGCCGCCGAACAATAGTGCGTCCAACCCTTCTCAGGCCTATTCGTTCAACGTGAACGGCGCCAGCGCGTCGATCAACAACACGCGCGTGGACGGGGCCAGTTCCACCAATATCTGGCTGCCGCACCTCAACACCGCGTACGTACCCGCGCTGGAGTCGATTGAGATGGTCAATATTGTGACCAACAGTTTCGACGCCGAGCAGGGACTCGCCGGCGGCGCCGCCATCAACGTGCAAATCCGCAGCGGCACGAACCAGTTCCGCGGCTCCGCCTTCGAGTATCACGATAACTCCTGGCTGAGGGCGCGCAACTACTTCCTTCCGGCAAATCAAGGCAAGTCGAAGATGGTCTACCATCAGACCGGCGGCACGCTCGGCGGACCCATCCGGCGGGACAAGGCCTTCTTCTTCGCCAGCTTTGAGCGCACTTCGGATCGTCAGGGCGCCAATCTGACCACTTCCGTTCCTACCGCGGGAGTGCGGAACGGCGATTTTTCGCGCTTCACCGCCCTGGTGTATGACCCCGCCACGGGCCGGCCGGACGCCACCGAACGGATACCCTTCCCTGGAAACCGGATTCCGGCCGCCAGGCAGGACGCCATCGTTCGCAAGATCATCGGCCTTGTGCCAATGCCGAACTTGCCCGGCACGGGGACCGGCGAAATCAACAACTACTTTTTCACCGCGCCGTTCGTTCACAACCGCTGGACCTTGGACAGCAAGGTGAACTACGTCGTCAACGAGAACGTCAACTTTTTCGGGCGTTACAGCATCCTGGACTTCCTGATGGATTCGCCCACGGTGTTCGGTCCGGAACTGGAGGGCAGCGGGTTGGCCGGCAGCCGGGTGAGCAGCCCGGGCAATAGCTTCGGGAAGACGCATAACATCTCGACGGGCGTGAACTACATCCTGAGTCCAACGCTCATTCTGGATGCTAACTACGGCTTCGTGCGCCAGGGCACCAACGCCGAGCACACCAGCATCGGCAAGAACGTGGGGACGGATTTGCTCGGCATTCCGGGCACTAACGGGCCGAAGAAGTACGAAGGCGGCTGGCCGCGGTTCGACATCGGCGGCTACGCCTTCTACGGAGTGGCCAACCACTACATGCCCTACTACCGCACCGACGACCAGCACCAGGTGGTGGCCAATTTCACCTGGACGAAGAAGCAGCACGAGTTGCGCTGGGGCATGGACCTCTATCCGCAGGGCATGAACCACCTCCAGCCTGAGTTCGTGGGCGGCGCCTCGCGAGGCCCGCGCGGGCGCTTCAATTTCGGGACCGGGCCTACCCGCACCTGCCTGGTCACGGACGGGCGTGGGGGTTGCAGGACGCTCAGCCCCGCGGACAACGAGATCAACAGCTTCGGCACGTTCCTGCTCGGGCTCCCCACCCAACTGGGTAAGAACCTCACCACGGTGGAGCCGTTTACGACGCGCGTCACTCCTTTCAGCTTTTACGTGCGTGACCGCTGGCGCATCACCCAGCGGCTGACTCTCTCGTTCGGCACTCGTTGGGAGTATTTCCCGGTGCCGACGCGCGCCGACCGCGGGTTGGAGCGCTATAACCCGGATACGAACAAGATGGAGATTGGCGGCATTGGAGTCGTGCCCAGGAAACTTGGCGTGACGGTGAGCAAGAAATTGTTCGCGCCGCGCTTCGGGCTTGCCTATCGCCTCACTGACAAGTTCGTCGTGCGGTCGGGGTATGGACTTACGAACGATCCCTACTCGCTGTCGCGGCCCATGCGTACCAACCATCCGGTGCTGATCGAACTCGACGTCCGGTCGCCCAACAGTTGGTCCGCGGCCGGCCGGTTGGCGGACGGCATCCCGCCCATCAAGGCGCCCGACCTGGGCAACGGCATCATCGACATACCGGGTAACGTGACCGCCTTTACCCTCCCGGCTGAATTCCAGCGCGGCTACATACAGTCCTGGAATTTCACACTGGAAAGGGAGTTGTTCGCGGGATTTGTGGCGGAAGCCGGTTACGTCGGCACACGGCAGATCCGGCAACTCGGCTTTCAGGAGCTCAACTGGTCGCCCGTGGGCGGCGGCAGCGCCGGGCAGCAGCTATTCAGGAAGTTCGGCCGCACGGCCAACACGCGGCTGGTCACCCCCATCGGCGGGACCATCTACGACTCGTTCCAAGCCCGCGTCCAGCGCCGCTTCTCGACCGGCTACTCGGTGGACATGGCCTACACTTGGGGCAAATCCATCACGAATTCCGGGCAAAGCAACAGCGATGGCACGCTGGCGATTCCCATTCCGGAGTACTACCATCTGAACCGCTCCGTCAGCGGTTTTGACCGGACACACAATCTCCAGATCACCAACATCACCGAGCTGCCCTTCGGCCGGGGGCGCCGCTGGTTGAGCAACAGCGGGCTGCTTTCCGCCCTGGTCAGCAACTGGCAATTGAGCAACATCATTGGCATCGTTAGCGGGCAACCCTTCTCGTTGACTGCCACCACGGCTTCGTTGAATGCGCCGGGCAGCACTCAGAGGGCGGACCAGGTGAAACCCAAGGTGCTCATCCTCGGAGGCAAGGGTCCCGGCCAGCCTTATTTCGATCCCACCGCCTACGCGCCGGTAGAAGAGGCGCGCTTCGGCACCGCTGGTTTCAACTCGCTGCGCGGACCCGGCACGCGGGATTGGGACGTCGGTATCTTCCGGAGGTTCCAGGTGACCGAACGCGTGGATGTGCAGTTCCGCATGGAGTCTTTCAACATCACCAATACGCCGAAGTTCGATAACCCGCGGAACAACGTCAGCAGCAGCGGCTTCGGCGAGATCTTGAGCGCTTACGGAGAGCGCGAGGTTCGCCTCGGTCTCCGCATCGGCTTCTGATGGCGGCCAACGGCGGATTGCCGTTCAGATAGTAAGTGCTGCGCTTAGGGGAGGCAGTCGGCGAGTGCGTCGCCCGGCTGTCTCCTTAACGCAGGCCTTTCCGCCGTTGACGGGGGCGCCAGTCCGGACATCCGAGCTTCCGGGATTGATCACAAGGAGTTGAAACTGCATGCAGATCACGCGCAGGGAATTCACTTCCGGCTTGCTGGCGGCCTCCGCGGCTCCGGCTGCCTCGCCAAATCGTCTGAACGTCGTCCTGATCACGAATGATCAGTGGCGCGCGGACTGCCTGGGTGTCGCCGGCAATTCCGTCATCCGCACTCCCCGGCTGGACGCTTTTGCCCGGGAAGGGGTGATGCTGGAGAACCATTTCGTGCAATGCCCGCAGTGCGTCCCTTCGCGCTCGGCCCTGCACACCGGCCGCTACCCGCACGTGAACCGCACTCCCTCCAACCTCTACCGGCTTCCCGATACCGAGCAGACGCTGGCTACCATTCTCGGCAGCCACGGCTACATCACTGCGGCTGTTGGGGAACTGCCCTACGCGCCCACCAGGTTCCTGGGCGGCTTTCAAAGCGTAGTGGCCAGTGACCCTGAGTATCACGCCTTCCAGGAAAAGCATGGCTGGCGCGGACCGAACCTCACTCCGGCGCGCCGTCAACTGCTGGACGAGCACGCCCGGCGCAGCAAGACGCAGTTTGAGGCGTCACCTGTTCCCTGGCCGGAAGAGCTGGACGAAACGCCCTTCTTCACGCAACATGCCAACCGGTTCTTCCAGGAAAACCGGAACCGTCCGTTCTTTCTCCACGTGAACTTCCGGCGCCCTCACCACCCGTTTGACCCCGTGGCGCCCTACGACCGCATGTACGCGGGCGCCACATTTCCCGCCTCACACAAACGCGCCGGGGAGTTCGACACCAAGCCTCCCGGACAACGCAAGTCTCTCGAACTCACCGCCGGTTTTGATCTCCGCAAGATGACTGACGCAGATCTGAACCGCATCAAGAGCTACTACTACGGCATGATCTCGCACAACGATGCCTGCATCGGGCAGATGCTCGATCAACTCGATCAACTCGAGCTTGCCGGGAGAACGTTGTTCATCGTTACGTCCGACCACGGTGAGATGCTCGGCGACCACGGTCTGTTGTTCAAAGGAGGCTACTTCTACGACGAAGTGTTGCGGGTCCCCGTGCTGCTGCGTGCCCCCGGACGGTTACCCGCCGGTCAACGGCTCGCCGGTCTGACGCAGCATGTCGACATGGCGCCCACGATTCTGGAGCTGCTGGATATTCCCGTGCCTCAAGGTGTTCAGGGCCGTTCGCTGGCGGCCGCCTGCCGTGGCGCCACGCTGGAGGAGCGGCCTGTCTACGCCGAGTTCCCCACCATGAAGATGATCCGCAACGCTGAATGGAAACTGGTGCACTATCTGCGCGCACCGCATGGGGAACTCTACAACCTGCGGGAGGACCCGCATGAACTCCACAACCTCTACGATGACCCCGGCTACGCGAAGCCCCGTCAGGAGATGCAGAGCGCCCTGCTGGACTGGCTGATTGGATCACAGGATCCGCTGCTTGCACCCATCCGGGCGGACGCCTCCGATTAAGCGTCTACTCCGGGGGCCGCCTCTCCACGGCGGGGAGCCTCAGGCGGCGCTCCGCGGGCGGCAGCAGCCTTCGTAGATGCCCCACAGGAACACGCCTTGGCGCACCTCCTCGACCAGCCGCCAACCGTGCCTGCCGACGAAAAAGCCCAGGGAGCGCACGTTGCGTACGGGCTCATGCAGAATCGAACCGGCGTGCCGCGGGGCGGGGCAGGAAACGCTGAGCTCTTCGTAGAGCCTCTGTGCCAAACCGGCGCCCTGCCGGTCCGGGCGCACGGCAATCTGGTCGATGAAAAGCAGATCCTCGACTCCCCGCGAGAGGACCTTCTCGATGACTTGATCCTCTTGCGGGATCTCCTGCTTGAGCCTCTCCAGCGTGCGTCCGTCGTAGGCCATCAGGAACGCCGCCAAGCCGGTCTCGTCACGGGCTACCAGAAAGTGCGGCGACGCAAGGATTCGGCTCAGGTAGTCCCGCTCTGAGATGACGTTCACCAGGAAGCCGGTCCGCCCCGCCGAGGAGCACAAGTCGGGCGTGATTCGGACCGAGGAGGCGATAGCAAGTATGGCGCGCTCGTCACCCGGCACTGCCCGTTCAATCCGCATTCTTGTCTATTGTGCCTCGCCCTGTGGCCGGGGGTTGCAGCGCACGCCCGTGTGGTACATTTCCCTTAGCCAGTCGGCTTCAAACCAACGGAGCTTGCGAGCCGCGTCCAGCGCGGCCGCCGGCCCGGCTTCAGGAGGATGTATGAGCTATCACAAGATCTCGCGGAGACAATTTGGCCGGCTCACGGCCGCCTCCGGCTTGTTTGTACTGACCTCACGCAAGGGATGGGGCGCCTCCACGCGCAAGGAGCAGTTGCGCCTGCGCGCGGACGTTGAATTCGCCACTGTCCGGCCCGAGTTGCATGGCCACTTTGCCGAGCACCTGGGCACCTGCGTCTATGGCGGGCTATGGGTAGGCAAGAAATCTCCCGTGGAGAACATCAACGGGCACCGCAGACTTGCTGTGGACTACCTGCGCGAACTCGGCCTGGTAGTGCTGCGCTGGCCGGGCGGCTGCTTTGCGGACGACTATCACTGGCGGGACGGTATTGGTCCGCCGGAGAAGCGGCCTCGCACCGTGAACATCCACTGGGGCAACTACACGGAGGACAACAGCTTCGGCACGCACGAGTTCATAGAGCTCTGCCGGCTCCTGAAGGCGGAGCCGTACCTGGCCGGCAACGTGGGTAGCGGCACTCCGCAAGAGCTCCGGGATTGGGTGGAGTACTGCAATTACCCCTCGGGAAGCACCCTTTCAGACGAACGCATCGCCAACGGCGCGGCGGAACCGTTCCGCGTGCGCTACTGGGGCGTGGGCAACGAGAACTGGGGTTGCGGTGGGCAGATGACCGCCGAGGAATACGCCGCCGAATACCGGCGCTTTGCCACCTATGTCCGCTCCTACGGCGGCACGCGTCCGTTCATGATTGCCTGCGGACCCAACAGCAACGACGTCGATTGGACTCGCCGATTCCTGGTTTCCATGGGACGGCGCCGGCTGCCGGAAGGCTACGCCATGCATTTCTACTTGAATGGCAAAAGTCCCGCCACGAAGTTCACGCCGGAAACGCTGCAGGATCAAATGGCATCCTTCATACGGATGGAGCAAGCGGTGGTGCAGCAGCGCGCGCTGTTGGATGGCTATGATCCGGACCGGCGCTGCGGTTTGCTGGTGGACGAGTGGGGTGTCTGGGACCGGATGGACCCGGAGGAGGAAAAACGCTACGGACGTTTGTGGCAGCAGAACACCATCCGCTGCGGCGTGGCGGCGGCGCTGGGCCTCAATGTGTTCCACCGGCAGGCGGAGAAACTCGTGATGTGCAACCTCGCCCAAACGGTGAACGTCCTGCAAGCACTCCTTCTGGCGGATGGCAACCGCTGCATCCGGACGCCGACCTACTACGCGTACCTGTTAATGAAAGAGCACCGCGGCGCGACTGCCGTCCGCACCGAGCCGTCCTCGCCGCCGGCGTCCACCGTCTCGGTGTCCGCTTCACGGCGCGAGAAGCAGTTGACAGTGACGTTCGTGAACCCCACCCACGACACTACGGCGGAACTGGATTGCCCGGTGACTGGCGGCGGCGTTGCGTCCGCAAAGGCGAGGATTCTGCACCACGCCGACATGAACGCCTGCAACACTTACGAGGCGCCGGATACAGTGGTTCCGCGGAACCACCCCGTGGAGGCGGTCAAGACGGGGTTGCGGCTCGTGGTGCCGCCGCTTTCGGTGGTCACCGTGGAAGCCACGTTAGGGTGAACGCACACTACACAAGAAACCGCCGCCACTCTTGGGGTGGCGGCGGTGCGGTACTGAAACCGTTGGTGCCTGGAAGAAAGGCCGGAGGTTAACGGCTGGCAGTTACGGGCGCGGTCATGCCGCCCGGTCCCGTGTAGGTGCCCTTCAGGGCGCCGTCCACCATGGCCATCTTCACGCTGTAGTCAGCCGCTTCCACGGTGACTTTAAAGCTGAGTTCATTGCCCTCGCGCTTCAGCTCGCGCAGAGGCGCCGAGGTGCCATCCGGGAGGATCAGCGTGCCGATCAACGCGCCGGCCTGTTCGCGCAGGCTGACGCGCAGGTGCTGCTCGACGCCGTCCGGGTCTTTGGCTACTACTTTCCAGTCGCCTGCCAGGTTCGCACCGGCACGCGTGGCCGTGATTGCGCCGGTGACTCCATCCACGCCGCTGAAGTTGCCCTTCAGTAGGTCGTTTTCCAGGTTCATCTTGATCTTGTAAGCGCCTGCTCCGGCGTAGATGGTAAATGCCAATTCATTGCCGTTCATTTGAACGTCTTCGAGAATCACTGAACCAGCCTCGCTGGACAGGGTCCCGCCGAGTTTTCCATCTTTGGATACAAGATCCAGGACGGCTCTAAGTTCCTTGCCGTTAGGCATCGTGACGCGGGTGTCCCACTTGCCGAGGACGGCGCTATTTCCCCAAGCCATGGAAATGGCGGCCAAAAACAAAATTGTGAACTTCATGTGAAGCGGTCTGACTCCTTATAACGAGCACTATATCACGCCGGAAGCGCGAGTTTTTCAGCGGCGGAGTTCCACCAACCCGACGACGTCCAAATCGTAGTTAGTGTAAGTGTTGTACTTGCCTCGCAGCCAGAGCAGCACCCTCTGTTCGCGGCCCAGCGGAACGATGGGACGCAGATTATCCATCGCAGAATCCTGCGTCACCGGAGTCCATTTCCAGGTGGCGCCCGCGTCGGCGGTCACGCCGCGGAAGATCTCGTAGTGCCGCTGTCCGTCCGCTTTGCTGATGAGCGGTTGGCACGTGGAGGGATGCGCGTCGGTGGAGATGAAGACGGTGTTCGGATCCTCGGGGTCCAGGGCGATGTTGCCCGTGTAATCGTCCTCGCCCGCATAGAGACGGCGTCCAGCGCAGGCAATCTCGAAGTCCGTCCAGGCGGAGCCGTTCCAGCGGGCATAACGGTAGCGGTGATCCTCGCCACCCTGTTTGGGAGGCAGTCCGGCGGAGTCTTTTTGCACGGAGTAGGCGGCGAACGGGCGTCCGCGCCGGTCCAGGTGCACATCGCTCACCCAGGCGACATTGTTCGGATCGCCCGCAAAAACCCGTGTGCCCTCGGTGGGGTCGCGCAAGCCCTCCGTCAGGGCGCGGATGGGCGTGCCGTCGGAGCGGTGCAGTCTCCCGCTCTCGTAGTAGATGTGATAGACGCTGTTGTTGAAGTCGCGCGGATGCCCCTCGGTGTAGAGCATGTGGACGCGCGCGCGGCCGTCGGAGGCGTAGCGCACATAGGGACGATGCCGGAACTGCGAGGGCACATCGATGTAGACGTTGCCGGTCTGCCAGTTCAAGCCCGCATCGTCGGAGAACATGTACGAGGGCTTGAAGCTGTTGTGCAGACCGCGGAAGAAGTTGTAGAGGCGCCCCTTGCCCGCGTTCTCGAGAGAGAGCCAGTACAAATTAGAGTAAGTGATCCGGGACGTCTCGCTAGGGATGAACACACGCTGTTCGCCCCACTGCGTCGGATCGTCCGCCGTCCGGGTGATGCGGCTGTAGGACCGGTTGTCGCGCCCATGCCTGGAATAGACCGCGATCACGCGTCCGTCCGGTAGCGCCAGGAACGCCGGTGAATTGTGGTCGTCGTAAAGGACCGTGGGCGTTTCCGCAAGGTTGGCGTGCAGGACCACCACGGTCCGCTTCCCTGTCTTGAGATCGTAGATGGCGGCTTCAATGTTTCCAGCGCGCGAGGCGTCGTGGGCGCCCCCGGCTACTGAGCCGATGATCAGTTTGCCGCGGTGAACCAGCACGCGCTCGTCTTGAAACCAGCACCAGGCGCCGTCGTCGTTAAAGGTGATCAGACCGGCGGGTGCCCCCGCCGAAGCGCAGATCGAGATCACTCCCGCCAGCAGGCAGGCAAGTAGTTTCATTGCGGATGTCCTCCCGATTCCCGCAGCCGCGGAAGGCAGTGGCCCATAGGTCCACCGAAGGTCGCCGGATGCGGGCTCAAGCTCAAGGCAGGCGCGTCGTCTGGTGGGCGGCCAGTTGCCAGCGGCCGTCCTGTTTCACCCACAAGTGCAGCATCATGAGCCGGTTGTCAAACGGCTCGCCTTTGGTGGCGCCCGTCATCCGCACGGTGGCGTGGACTACGGCCGTGTTTCCGTAGAGCCGCACGGTCATGGCCTGATGGTCTATCCCCGCGTACTTTTGCGCGCCGGTCCGCAGCTTGGCCAGGTACTCGGCCTTGTCTTCCACGACGCCCGTTGAGTGGGCGTAGATAAGCCGGTCTGCGAGAATGCGCCCGAGAGCGTTGAAATCGGCTGCCACGACAGCGGCTGCCCAGTCCTTTTCGGCTTTGCGTAATTCCTCCTCGGAAGCCATGGCGGGCAGCGCCAGGGCGGCGGCGAGGAGCGCGGCTAGCAGTAGTCTAATCATTGGCATAAGCAGGTAGTCTCCGACCGGCTCATGATACCGCGTCCGGGTACGGGAGCGGTAACACGGCGTACAATCCTGTCTTTTTTGTATCGCCGGGAGAAATTCGCGGCGCCCGCTGTACCCCTGCGGGTCCTAGCGGGCGCCGCGCTGGTTTCCTGGCTTACGCCGGAACGCTCGCAGTGTGGCTGCTTTCCAGCCGAACAACCAGAAACTTTCACGCCTGCGGGCAGCTGGGGCCAATCAGCTGGAGCTGTTGGCCCCTGCCCGCCCGGAGGTTAACCGCTCAGAAGTCCGCGCGGATGCCGAACTGAATCTGCCGGCGGTCGTCGGAGACCCCGGTAATCTGGCCAAAAAGCGGGTTCGCCGGATGCGTGTTGATGCTGCTGAAGCGGTGGCGGTTGAACATGTTCAGGAACTCGGCCCGGAACTGAACCCGTATGCCCTCCCTGATGGTGAAGTTCTTCTGCAAGCTGGCATCGTCGAAGAAGTAAGCGAAGCCGCGCAATTGCGAATGCCGGCGCGAGGCGTTGCCCCGCGCGTAGCGCGGCGGATCCTGTACGAGCGAAGTGTCGATATAGCGGTGAGCCGCATGACCAGCCGTGGATAGCCGCGACATGTCAAACTGCGCCGCGTCAAAGCCGCTGTTCCTCAACGAGCTTCCCTGCGGATTCACGATGTTCGCGCGGTTGGTGGCCGCGTTGAAGTTCGGGGTACCCGTGGCGCCGAATCCCAGAGGCTCGCCGCTCGAGTAGTTTCCGATGTACTGCAGCGTCCACCCGCCGGCCAGGAACTCGAACACCGGGTGCATGCCGTTGCCGAATGTCCGGCCCTTGCCGACCGGCAAATCGTAGCTGGCGCCGATCTTCACGAAGTGCGTGCGGTCAAACTCCGAAATGGACTTCTCCAGCGCGAGGTTGTAGTAGTCCTGCGGCCGGCCGTAGTTCTGGCCCCAGGTGTCGCCGAAAGCCGAGTTCAGGTTGTCGATCGTCTTGGAGAAGGTGTAGTTGCTCAGGAATTGCAGACCGTGCGAGAAGCGCTTGTTGAGTTGTACCTGCAAGGCGTTGTAGGTGCTGAAGCCCAGCGGCGAGTTCCAGGAGTAAATCGCGCTCCAATAGGGAATCTGCGGGAAGGGCTGCAAAGTCTGCTGCACGGGCATCCATTCGCCTCTCGTGCCGAATGGATAACGCGCCCCCATGGCCACCGCCGCGGCCGGGATTTCGGCCTGGCGGCTGACCCATTGCCCCAGGGTGTCTCCAAGCGCCAGGACTCTCGGGTGGATCTGGTTCAACTGCCGCAACTCGTTGGCGAGAATCCCCGTGCTCTTGGTGCCGACGTAGCCGATGTCGAACACCATGCCGGAGCCGAGCTCGTACTGGAGGTTGAAGTTGAACTGCTGCGTATAGCCGACGCGTCCTCCGTCCGGATCCCAGGATACGGGCCCCCACAGATAGGTGGCCAGCGAAGGATCCAGTTCACTCCGGCGGATAACGCCGTTGTATCCGTTGTCCCAGTTGAAGGCGGCCACTCCGGGCGCCGGCTTGGTCACCGTGTTGGTGGCCGTGAAGCCGGACTTGTTGCCCCAGGGCACTCCGGACCAACCGTTGGGAATGCGCGGATTGTAGAAGATGCCATAGCCGCCGCGAAAAACCATCTTCCCGGTCGCCTGAAGGGCAAAGCCAATCCGGGGACCGAAATTGGTCTTCTGGTTCGGGTAGAACAGCCGTTTCCCGTTCCGCCCGGCGCCTTGGCCGGCAAACTCGACCGCGCCCGGCAAGTTCCAGGTCGGATCCATCAAGGCAGGGTTGAAACTGTGCAAGCGGTCGTACTTCTCGGTCCCCTGTCCCTGGAGTTCCCAACGCAGTCCGAGATTCAGGGTGAGCCTGGGGCTTACCTTCCAGTCATCCTGCACGAACAGGGAGTACATCGGGAATTGCGATCCGACCGGCGTGTCGGTCGGGACGCTGGCGCTGTTAACCATCCCCAGCAGCATGCTGGCGAAGGGGTGGCCGGTTTGCGGGAAATCTGGCAAACCGGTCACGTCGGCGCCGAAGGTAAACTGACCCGGACCGGCGTTGTTACGCGCGTTCAGCCCGTTCCAACGGTAGTCAAAGCCGAACTTCAGCGAGTGCCGCCCGCGCATCCAGCTGAACGTGTTGACGAACTGATAGGCCGTTCCCGCCAGCGTGTCATTGGCTTGATAACCCAGCATGGGGAAGTTCACGCGGTCGCCGCCCTGAATGTTGATCTCCGGGTAGTTGGAGGTCTGGACGATACCGCTGATGCCGAGAATCTGTCCACCCGGCTCTTTCACATGCCGTGAAGTGCTCGGGTTCAACTGCCGGTTGTAGCTGACCAGGGCGTGATTCAGCATGGTCGGGCGCACCACCCAATCGTGCGCCAGGCGGGCGTAGTGTGTGGCAACGTACTGCCGCCGCGCGCGCGACAGCGGTCCTCCGAAGGGGTCATTGAAGTCCCACACGCCCCCTTGGTCGAGCAGGTTGCGAGGCCGATCCACCAGGACGAAGGACCCGCTCAACCGATGGTTGGAACTGAGAATGTAGTCGCCCTTGGTGGAGAACTGCGTCTGATTGAATCCAGCCTGGTTCGAAACCGGGAAGAAGCTGTTGTTGATCATGGCGAACCGGCCGTCGGGCTCTTTCACGACGGGCGGATAGTGCCGCTTCATGATCTCCGCCAGGTTGTTGGCGACTCTCGAGATACGGCTTCTGGGGATGATGTTGTTCGGGAAACGGTCGCGCACAATCTTGCCGCCTACACTGCGCGTGGTGGCAGGGTCATAAATGCTGCCTCGGATGACGTCGCGGCCCTCGGCGTCCCGGCCGATGTTTTGCGTCGTCAGGTAGCGGCTCATGTCACCGTCCCACCATTCCAGCAGCGGCACGGTGCGGTTTGGCGATCCGCCTCCGGCGAACGATTCATTGTATTTTTCGTAAGCGGTGTACCAGAAGAACTTGTCCTTGCCGCTATAGAGTCTAGGCAGATAGACCGGACCTCCCGCCGACACCGCCCAGTTGTCGCGGCGGTCTCGCCGGCGCGGCCGGTCGAAGTAGTTGTTGGCGAACGTGTTGGCATCCGCCCATTCATTGTGAATCTGCGCCATGGCGCTGCCATGGAAGTTGTTCGTGCCGGACTTCATCACAAAGTTGAAGACGCCGCCGGCAGTCCGCGCGAATTCAGCGCTCATGCCGCTGGTCTGCACCTTGAATTCGGCGATGGCCTCCATCGATGGGCTCGACTCGCCGAAGTGCCCGGCGATGTAAATGGTCCCGGAGCCGCCATCGAGAACCACTTCCTTGGAAAATGCCGGTGCTCCGTTGATGCGGCTCGTCCAGTTATCCCCGCCTACGCCTGGCGTCAGGCGGTAAGCGAAGTTCTCAGCGTAGCGCCCGCCGGAGAAGCCCAACGGCAGGTCGACGACTTGCCGCGTGCTCATCAGCGTGCCTACCTCAGGCGTTTCCGTCTGCAGCAAAGGCACCTCGGCGGTCACCGTGACCGACTCCGTCATGGCGCCGACCTCGAGCGTGGTGTTGACCCGAGTCACGTTCGTGACGCTGAGGCGAAGGTTCGCCCGTACGAAGGACTTGAACCCCTGTGCTTCGATTCGAACCTCGTAGTCGCCGATGGGGAGGTTGGGCACGCGCCACTGGCCCACCTCATTGCTGGCGGTTTCCGTGGTGACGTTGGTGCGCGTTTCAATTACCGACACCTTGGCATCCGGAATGGCTGCTCCTGTGGGATCAGTGACAGTTCCGACGAAGGCGCCGCGGTCCATCTGAGCGATGCCGTTCAATCCCAGAAGGACCATTAGGAAAGCCAATAGGGTTGACTTTCTAATGAACATAGGCGTGTCTCCTTTTAAGCGCTATCTTTGCCCCTGTGAAGCGCTTCATAAACTCTTCTCCCAACTTTACGCTTCTCACGCCCGAAGTCAATATGAGGCAACTGCTTATCCGCGCCATTCGCTAGACAACTTGTTTGCCATCAGTGGTTTAGAGGCGATCCCGATTCGCCTGGGTAAAAACCGCAATCGAGTCCGCCCGAGATTAGCGAGTAGTATTCACAGGGCCTTCGGCCTTTGCTCCGTTAGGGGCCAGTAAATCCATTCGTGCCGGTTGCCTGCCAGGCGGAACTCACTCCGAGTCTGTCCTGACAGCAGTCATTTCTCGGGTCATTTCTCGGGTTGACATGTCGGCCGGACATGATAGACTTTTTCCGAGCTTTTGGCTCGCTTGAGGAGAAACAGATGAAGATAATTTCATTGAGCGTGGTAGTGTGCCTGCTCTTCGGGGCGGGAGCCTACGCACAGGACTTCAGGGCGAACATACTCGGGCAGGTGAGCGACCAGTCCCGATCGGCGATCCCTGGCGCCACTGTGAGGGCGACCAAGGACGATACAAACGTCAGTCGAGAAACTGTCACCAATGCCGAGGGCATTTACACCCTGGTCGGCTTGGATCCAGGGCGATACACGGTGACCATCACAGCCAACGGGTTCACCACGGTGAGGCGGTCCGGCATCGTGTTGCAGGTGGCCGAGAGACTCAACCTGCCCATCAGCATGGAGGTCGGCCAGGTTACCGAGTCGATCACCGTGGTCGGCGAACAGGAACTCATCCAGACCGCGTCGGCATCGCGCGGGCTGGTTTTTGATCCGATCAAGATGCAGGAAATCCCCATGAACGGGCGCCAGACTTTCATGCTCATGCGCTTGTCGCCCGGGGTGATGTTCACACAGCGGACATTCGGCGCAACCGGCTTCTCCGGAACGCGCGCCTGGGACGTGAACGGCAGCTTCACGATGAACGGCGGGCGCACGGGAACGAATCAATTCCTGCTGAACGGCGCGCCCATCTCCACACAGGGCACTTTCAACCTGGCGCCGAACGTCGAGGCGGTCCAGGAAATGAAGGTCATGGTGAACACCTATGATTCGCAATACGGGCGCTCCGGCGGCGGGCACGTCAGCACCACCTTGAGATCGGGCACCAACCAGTGGCACGGTTCGGTGTTCGACTTCTGGCGGAACAGGATCCTGGACGCCAACACGCGCCAGAACAACGCCGGCGGCCAAAAACGGGGCTTCCGCAACCAGCACCAGTACGGCGGCGTGGTTGGCGGTCCCATCCGCAAGGACAAGGACTTCATCTTCTTCAGCTTTGAAGGCTGGCAGGAAAGGACCCCTTTCCCAACCGTGACCACGGTTCCTCCCATGGAGGTACGCGGCGGCAATTTCAATTTCATCCCGGCGGGTGAGCGCGCTCCGATCATGGTGTTCGACCAGTTGACCTCGGTCCCCTGCACCACACCCGGTGTGACCTGCATCTCCGGAGGCATTTATGGCCGGCAACCATTCCCGGGTAACGTGATACCGGCTAACCGCATCAGCGCAGTGGGCCGTGCCATCATCAACTCGTATCCGGCGCCGAACTTCAACCCCACCAGCCTGACGCAGAACTTCCTGCGGCCGGACAACACGGGACGCTACCGCTATGAGCAACCCATGGACCGGTTCTCGTTCGTGTTCACTTTCCAGGACGGGGGCGAGTTCCGAAATTCGAACGGGTTTTATCCTCCGGCGCAGAACGGCGAGATGCCGGGCACCGTGCGGCGTGACATGAACTACATCGCTTCCTACGACAAGGCCATCACGCCTACCAAGATCCTGCGCGTCCAGGCCAGCTTCAATCGCTTCGTTCAGAACTTCCCGAATATTTCGGATCCTAGCTTCACCTGGGACAAGCTGAACATTAAGAGCATTCCGCTCGTTCCGACTTACCCGACCAAGGCGCCGCCCTCGGTCAGTGTGAGCGGCTTCACCGGCGTGTTCGGCAGCCAGTTTCTCAACGAGGCTTCGCGGCAGCAGGTGAACTTCCAGGCGAACGTGGCGCAGACTACCGGACGGCATAGCTGGAAATACGGCTTCGAGTGGGCGCAGTTGATTCACCACACTGCTGCCTCCGGCAACGCCAGCGGTTCGTGGTCGTTCGACACCGTTTGGAGCCGCCGGCACTTCGGGCGGCGCGAGGCCAGCCCGCTCGACGGCAGCGGCGCGGCAGACCTGCTTTTGGGCTACATGAACAGCGGCAATATCCCCTTCAACGATTCCACCCTGCGCCGCCAGCCTTACATCGCAGGCTTCCTCCAGGACGACTGGAAGATTCACCCGCGGCTCACGCTGAACCTCGGGCTGCGCTATGACATCCAGTTCCCGCACTACGAAATCAATAACCGGATGGTTTCGGGCTTCGATTTCAACACTCCGAACCCCATCAGTGACAGAGTGCTGGCCAATTGGCGCCAACTGGCGGCAACCACGGCCAATTTCCCCGCGCCTCCCAGCGCCATTCGGGGCGGATTGCTGTACGCAGGGGTCGGCGGCGAGCCGCGCCGGATCAACGACTTCCAGTTTGACAACATCCAGCCGCGGCTGGGCTTCGCCTACAACTTCATGTCCAAGACCGTGATGCGGGGCGGTGTCGGCATCTTCCACCGCACTCTGTTGGGCGGAGTCACCACCACCGGCTTCAGCCAGAACACGGACTACATCAACTCCATCAATGGGGGTCTGACGCACCGGGCTGGCGCGACCGGACGCTACTCGCTCGAGGACCCGTTTCCGGACGGCCTGATCCCGCCCATGGGAGCCAGCCAGGGGCTGCTGACCAACATCGGTACCAGCGTCAGCTACACCTATCGCCAGGCGCAAGTTCCGCGCACTTACCAGTGGTCGTACACACTTGAACGCGAACTCCCCTGGAATATGGTGCTGGAAGGTTCTTATGTGGGAAGCCTCACCAGCAAGGAGCCGAGGACCATCCAGCTCTCCAACACCACGAGAGAGCATTACGATATGGCGATCGCCAACCCGAACTACTTCCAGCAGACCGTTCCGAATCCCTGGTTCGGCATCGCCCCGGCTAACACGACGCTCGGCGCCGGGACCACCATATCACGGCAGAACCTGCTGCGCCGCATTCCGCAGCACACAGGCGTGAGCCAAGGAGGAATGCCCTGGGGCCGCTCCTGGTACCACGGGCTTCAGGCGCGCTTTGAAAAGCGCATGATGGCTGAACGGGCGCGCACTGGAGCCATGACTTGGGTGATGGCCTATACCTGGTCCAAGATGATGGAGAACGCGCTGCGCCAGGACTTCACCTTCGAATGGATGCCGTTTATCAACCAGGTGACCGCCGAGGACCGTTCGCACAATCTCACCTTCGCCAGCATCTGGGACCTGCCGTTTGGGCGCAACCGCGCTTTCCTCAGCGACCTGGGCGGCGTGGGACAGGCCATCCTGGGCAACTGGACGTTCAATGCCACGTTCATCTACCAATCCGGCGTGCCGCTGGGCGCCTGGACCGGGTGGGAATACCTGTGTGGCAACCCGCTGTCCGGCACGCGTACCGAGGACCGGTGGTTCGATAACACCCGCGCCTGCTACAGCCAACTCGCACCCTTCGCTTACACACAGCTGGGTTCCCGCTTCCACCAACTCCGCAGCCACACCGCTCCGCAATTGGACCTCATGCTCAGCAAGCGGTTCAAGTACGGCGAACGGTATGAGCTGGAATTCCGCGGCGAGGCATTCAATGCCGCCAACACACCGCTGCGCGGTGACCCGCCTTCGACCAATCCTTCCGCTACCGACTTCGCCAAACTGCCCGTACAGCAGTTGAACTTCTCGCGCAACGTCCAACTGGGCTTGCGCCTCAGGTTCTGAGCGAGTCGCGTTCTTAAACCCGATGAGCCGGTCCCCGCGGGGACCGGCTCATTTCATTCATAAGAACTCTCGGACTTTCTCAGTACTTGGGAACGGAGGGGTCCACCTGGTCGCTCCAGGCGAGGATGCCGCCCTTCAGGTTCTTCACGTCCTGGAACCCTCCTTCGCGGAGCAGACCGGCCGCCTTGGCGCTGCGCACTCCGGAGCGGCAATACACCACAACGGGAAGTGACTTGTCGAGCTCGCCCACACGTTTCGGAAGCTGGCCGAGCGGAATCAGGATGGAATTCTCGAGGCAGCAGATCTGCACTTCGTGAGGCTCGCGCACATCGAGCAGCAGGAAAAGCTCTCCGCCATCCAGCATCGTCTTCAATTGGGTGGGATCGATGTCTGCTCCGCTTGGCACGGGCTGAGGCGCGGGGCTGGCGGCGAGCCCGCAGAACTGGCGATAGTCGATCAGGCGCTTGAGCGTGGGACGATCGCCACAGACCTGGCAATCCGGATCGCGCCGCAGTTTCAATTCCCTGAAGCGCATCGCCAGGGCATCATAGAGCACCAGGCGCCCTACCAGAGATTCACCGGTTCCGAGAATCAGCTTCACCGCTTCCGTGGCTTGGATCAAGCCCACTAACCCTGGCAGGATGCCCAGCACGCCTCCCTCGGCGCAACTCGGCACGAGTCCGGGAGGAGGCGGCTCCGGGTAGAGGCAGCGGTAGCACGGGCCTCCAGGGACCGCGAAGACTGACGCCTGCCCCTCGAAGCGGAAAATGGACCCATAGACGTTCGGCTTCCGGGAAAGCACGCAGGCATCGTTCACCAGGTAACGTGTCGGGAAATTGTCCGTGCCGTCGATGACGATGTCGTAGGGGGCGAAGATCTCCAGCGCGTTCTCGCTCGACAGAGCCACGCCATGCTTGTCCACCCGGACGTGCGGATTGATATCCAGCATGCGGGCGGCGGCGGATTCCAGTTTCGGACGTCCTACATCGCTCGTTCCGTGAAGCACCTGACGCTGAAGGTTTGTCAGATCGACTACGTCGAAATCCACAATGCCAATGCGTCCTATGCCGGCTGCCGCCAGGTACAAACCCAGTGGCGAGCCCAGCCCGCCTGCGCCAACCAGCAACACCGAAGCGTTCTTCAGCTTGACCTGTCCCGCCATGCCCACCTCCGGCATGATCAGGTGGCGGCTGTAACGCTGGATTTCCTCCTGGCTGAGTTCCGCGTGCGTTGTCACCTCAGCCGCCATGCCGCCCTCCAGCCACGCTCGGCACAATGGAGATCGTATCCCCGGCGGCGAGCGCGGTGGCTTCCTTTTTCAGGTAACGGATGTCTTCGTCGTTTACGTAAACGTTCACAAAGCTCCGCAGGCGGCCTTCCTCGCTGTACATGTGGCGCTTCAGGCCGCCGTAGCGGCTCGTGAGTTCGGCGAGCACCTCGCCCACCGTTCCTCCGGTGAGTTCCACAGTATCCTGGTTGTCGGCGTATTGCCTCAACGGCGTAGGTATCAGAACCTTGGCCATAAGTTCTCCTTTTCCGGGGTAAATCAGCAACTCCTCTTCAGCCGCTGTCAGGTCCTGGTTCGGGCGGAAACAGGCAGCCCTTACGACGCGGCCTCCGGCCACCGAAACCACCAGGAACGAATACCACGGACAACTGTTCTTCAGGTCGGTTTCGGAGAAATAGGCGTCGCAGTCGGGGTGGGAATGGAAGATGCCCACTACGCCGGAGCCCCGGCGGCGCGCTTCTCTTTCCGCCTCGATCAAGTCAGCAGGACGGATTTCGTATCGCTCCCGGCGTGAACCTTCAAACACATTTTCCAGGGGCACAGCCGCCTGAACCGTGTGCTGCTTCCCTTGCGAGGAGCCGAGCATGACGCCGCAACACTCGTCAGGATACGCCGCTACTGCAGCAGACTTGATCGCTTCCCAGGCGCTCGGCTCAATCCGGATCATCCCAGAGACTCTCGCTGAGGTACTTCTCTGCCCCATCACAGAAAATGGTAACAATAACGCCGGACTTTCCTTCGTTTTCGAGGTGACGGGCCAGTTGAAGCGCTGCCGCCGTGTTGGCGCCTGAACTGAGCCCCACTAAAAGCCCCTCTTCGCGCGCCAGGCGGCGGACCATGCGGTAGGCTTGCTCGGTGTCAATCCAGTAGTTCTCGTCGGCTAACTCGGGATCGTAGATAGCAGGCGCGAGCGCGGACGGCATGTGTTTCATTCCTTCGATGCCGTGAAAGCCGCTGTCGGGTTGGACCGAAATGCAGCGCACGCCCGGAACCTCCTGCCGCAGGCGGCGCGCGATTCCCATGAACGTGCCGCTCGTGCCGAGACCCGTGACAAAGTGCGTTATCCGCCTGCCCGTCTGCCGCAGAATCTCAGGAGCGGTGGTGTCGTAGTGCGCCTGCCAGTTGGCGGGGTTGGAGTATTGATCCGGATAGAAGTAGCTGGCGGGGTCCGCCTGGTAGATTTTCCGGCAGATTCTGATGGCGCCGTCGGAACCCTCGAGCCCATTGGTCAGCACCAGCTCGGCGCCATAGGCTCTGAGGATGCGCAGGCGCTCCGGGGATGCGTTGGACGGCAAACACAGCTTGACACGGAATCCCATCGCGGCGCCGATCATGGCGTAGGCGATTCCGGTGTTGCCGCTGGTCGCATCCAACAGCGTGCGTCCTTTCGCGAACTCCCCCGACTCCCTCCCCCTCCTCACCATGTTGAGAGCGGCACGGTCTTTTACGGAACCGCCGGGATTGAAATACTCCGCCTTGGCATACACTTCCACTCCCTGCAAACCCGCCGTGATCTTCTCCAGGCGAAGTAAGGGCGTGTTGCCGATCTGAGCCAGCAGCGAGGACGCCGGCTGGCTCCACAGGTTGGCTTGTGCGACTGCCATGGGATGCCGGGAAAATATCTACTTCAATTCTAGTAATCACCATAATCTCTGTCAACAATAGGGTGATTGGTTAATCCGAGGGTGCCCCTTTCGTCTCGCGCCTCGCGTCCTTGGCAAGCCATGCAGAACCACGCTGCCACCGAAGAGTGCCTGCGCTGCGTGGCGTCCGCGCGGGAAGTTACCGCGGATGCCGGCCTGCAAAGATGGGCTCGGCTCGTATGCCGGTAATTCCTCATCGGTCATCCTCACGGGGAATTAGCGGCGATCGATCACAACTGCTGACGGCGCTCTGCCCGGCGGTGTGCCGTCAAAAGGAGTACTCCAGCCCGACACGCACGAATCGCGGCGGCTGGATGGCTACCGGAAGCCGGCGGCTGAAATCCGTCGAGCTCCAATCGCGTTCCACGAGGTTGTAGCTGGCATTGGACAGATTAAAGATGTCGGCCAGCGCCCGGAGAGTTCCCACCGGGAGCTGGAAACTGCGGCTGACCCGGAGATCCAGCGTCAACTGGAACTCCGTGCGGTGGCCCCCTTCAGGGCTGCCGCGCGGCGTGGCCGATAGCACCTGAGGGCCCTGGGAGAGACCCCTCACGAGCAGTCTCCTGCCGAACGGGAGGCCGTCCCAGTAACTTACAACCGCGCCCGCTTCGAAGCCGCCCAGATTGCGCGGCGCGTGCCAATAGCCTGCCAACTTTGCCACGTAAGCCCGGTCGAAGTAGGTCCGTCCGGTCGCGTTGAAGAGGGTGTTTTCGTCCTGGAGCAGCGACCCGACGACGCCGGTGTCGTTCTCCCAGGGGTCATTGCCCGAATTCGTGGGCCCGTGTCCCTTTTCGGCCACGAAGGAGAGACGCCACCAAAACCTGTCGCCTCGCCCGTTCAATTCGGCCACCAACCCGGCGGAAAAGGACCGTAAGCCGGCGTTGGTGAGCAGGAACTGATCCTGCCCCCATGTGGCCGGATCCTGCTCATAGACCAGCAAGGTTTGATCGTCGTAAGTTCCCGGCTGGTAGTCCGGACCCGGCTCCCTGAGGGCCAAGGGACGGGAAACGATGCCTGTGTTCACGGCGGCCAGCCTGTGCTTTTCGTCGCGGCGGAAAAGCCTGAGGCCGGCGCGCATTACCGGGGCAAAAGACGCCTCGAGCCCGGCGGTGAAGGCGTCGATGTAGGGTCTCCGCAAAGGAGATGCAATCGACGAGTAAAGACCGCCGAACCTCCGGAGCAATTGACCGGTTTCCGAAGGTTGCCATTGCGCGTCACCGTTGTGGTCCTCCCAGCGAAACTCCTCGCCGGAGAGGCTGTCAGCGTTGGCGAAATCCAGGTGCCGCACAGCCAGCGGATAGTAGTAGCGGCCGTAGGAGGCTCGCAGAACGGGGGCAAACCTGAGGGGTGGCGCGACGGCCACGGCCACGCGCGGGGCCAGATTGCTCCAGACGATAGGAGTGCGGTTCACAGCGCGCGGAGAGCCGGAATGAGGCGGCAGGTTGCCGCGCGTGTGTTCAGCGAACACTCCAACATCGACAGACAGCCATCCAGTCAGCGTCATGGAGTCTGAAGCGTGAGCAGAGTAACTGGAAACGCGGCCTTTACTCGTTACCGGTGTGTTAAACCGCACGAGGGAGGCGGGCACGCCGGCAGCTACGAGGAGGTGCTGGTTGCCGGGCACGAGGAACGTGTTGCGAGCCTCGGCGGCACGCACACTCCCACCTGCGCCGAACTTGTGATCGGCGCCGAAGAACGAGAACGGCTTTCGGCGCCACTCGCCCGCGAGGTGGTGGCGTGCGCGGCGGCCCAGGCTCGCGAGAAGTGGAGGACCTTCCACGGAGCCGTCGAGAAGTTCGACGCGGGCAGGTCCCGTAGCCGCCGGAGCAGGCGTTTCCAGATGAGCGAAGCCGTACCCATAACGGATGTCGGAAGTCGAGCCGGCTTGTTCGCGCACCCAGCCCAAGTGCGCGGATCCCAGGTGATTCTTCTCGGGCAAGCCGCCGCTGAGGCGAAAGGGCGGCGCCCCGCGGCGGCCTGTAAGGGCCTCGAGGCCGGATGGGATACCGTAGCCGGAAAGGCCCATCCTGGAGCCAACGTAGGCCGCCTCAACCGAGTTGCCGTCTGCCGGGCGGAAACGGGCTTTAGCGCTCCCTAGCAGCAGGCGGCTCTTTTGCAGAGGGCTGTCTGCCTCGCGCGGCCAACTCTGGCTGGCCCATTGGGCGGTGGCCGAAGCGAAAATGTCGGCTCGCTTGCCGGCAGGTCCTCCGAGACGAACGTGGTCCCGCGAATACCAGCGAAAAGCCTCCGGCCGCAGCAAGCCAGCCGAGGCGGCCTTCTCGGGGAGCTTACCGGAAGCCATCGCGTTTCCAGTGAAATGGCTCGCAAGTGTTCCATGCCAGCGCGGCGCCGCATGGCGGGTCCACAATTCGACCGTCGCGCCAGGTCCGTGTAACCGTGCCGGCTGGGGACCGGTATGCACGGTGATGGTTTCTATGGCATCAGGATCGACGAGGAACATCGGCCGCCCGGGCTGATAGGGATCAGCGGCGTCGAGGCGGTTCAATTCGTACGCAGTGGCTGTCCATGATGCAGCCTGGAAAGAGATTATGGCGAGACGGTGGCTGGCCAGTCCGCCGAAGTCCGGAGGCCAGGGGATGGCCTCCGCCTCCTGTTGCTGCAGAATGCCGGCGACGCTGTGGGAGGAGGGAAGCTTACTCAAGTCAACTTGGGCCGGCAGCCACAGACAGCATCCGAGCAACACGAACCCGGCTCTGGGCGCCGACAACGGCATAGCAGGGCCTCCACCGTAGAAACTCGAATCGTCGCTGACGAGGCACTGCCTCGTCTGGTTCCATATCAAGGATAGGCGTTCCTGCGCCCGCGCTGCAGAGGCCGAACCGGGAGGCGCTCCAAAACGATGGCTTGGCTGCGCAAAAAGAGCGCAGGCCGGGGATTGATTCCCGGCCTTCAGATGCTTAAGAGGATGACACTTAGCGGGCGGCGAGCAAAGCGCGCAGGTGGCGAGCCCGCTCCGGCGAGCGAAGCTGCCGCAGCGCCTTGGCCTCAATTTGCCGGATGCGCTCGCGGGTAACGTCGAACTCCTGCCCGATTTCCTCGAGCGTGTGCTCGCGCTCGCAGCCAATGCCGAAGCGCAGCCGGATGACCTTCTCCTCTTTAGGCGACAGCGTCTTGAGGATGTTGGCGGTTTCGTCCCGGACGTTGGAATCGATCACTGTGTCCACCGGAGACCCGACCCAGCGGTCTTCGATGAGGTCTCCGAGAGCGGACTCTCCGTCACGCCCAACGGGAGTTTCAAGCGACACCGGGTCGCGCGAAATCGTCTTGAGTTTCTGCACCTTCTCAACCGGAATGTCCATGCGCCGGCTGATTTCCTCATTTGTGGGGACCCGCCCGAGCTCCTTCTCGAGCTCCCGCGTGGCGCGCAGGAACTTGTTCATGCTCTCGTTCATGTGGACGGGGATGCGAATCGTTCGGGATTGGTCCGCAATGGCCCGCGTAATGGCCTGGCGAATCCACCAGGTCGCGTAGGTCGAGAACTTGTAGCCGCGCCGGTATTCGAACTTGTCGGCGGCCCGCATCAGTCCGATGTTGCCTTCCTGGATGAGGTCCAGCAAATGCAGCCCGCGATTGACGTATTTCTTGGCCACGGAGACCACGAGGCGCAGGTTCGCAGCGACGAGGTCTTTCTTGGCTCGCTCGGCTTCGATCTCGCCGTGCCGGACGACGGTGAAAGTGTGCTTCAAGTCCGTCAGCGACGCGCCGGCGGCCTGCTCCCGCTTGCGGATTTCCCGCTTGATTTCCCTCACGCGGGCCGCTGTCTGAGGCGACGGGTGTTGTTCGCAGCGGCGGAGTTCGGCGTCCAGGCTGCCTAATTCCTCAAGGACGCGCTCGATTTCCTTGCCAAATTGCTTCCAGCGGGAGTGCTGGAATGGAATGGCCCGGATGGCAAGAGAGATCTCCACCATGCACCGGCTGAACTTGCCGCGCCAACGCCGGCGCAACTTCTTGTTTGCTGCGGGAACCGCGTTGTACTTCTCCTGGGCCTGCAGGAGTTTCTTTTGAAGCGCACCGAAGGCTACAAAGCTCTCCAGGATCTCAGCCCGCCGCGCAGTGTCAGCACTGCTGCCGGCTTCGAGATCACCCAAATCCACCACGGAGTCCAGTTCCAGCGAGCCTTTCTTGAGTTGCTCAGCCAGATCGCCCACCCTGGCTTGAACGAGCGGGGAGCGGCTGATAGCCTTTTGCATTCTCAGCTTCCCGCGCTCCATGCGGCGCGCGAGACCGACCTCACCCTCCCTGGTCAGCAGCGGAACGGCACCCATCTCGCGCAGGTACACTCGAACCGGGTCGTCCGTGTAGATGGACTCCTCGGCGTGCTGTGCGGGGTGGTACTCGTCGTCGTGAACCTCCTCAGGATGGAAGAAATTAGGCTCTTCGTCGAAGGGAAGGTTCAACGACTCATGGCTTTCCGCAAGATACTGATCTTCGTAGTTATCTACCACTCTCTCACCTTTCGTGGTGTTGGGGATGGTTGAGCCGATCCAGGGCTAGGGCAACCGGTCATAACGCCTACAGACGCCACACTGTGACATGTCAGAATAGCCAAAGTGTTCTCCGCCCGGCTTCGGATACCCGCCGATAGATTATAACATCCCTTGGCAACAGTGTTTAAATTTTCCTTGCCTGCTGATTATATAGATTGCTCTCGAGCCGAATCGGTTACAGGATCCGGAAGGTTCACCAAAGCATAGTAGGGAAAGGGCTTTGACGTTCTCAAGGGCGTTTTTGGCGCATCAGGTTCTCAAGCTCGTTCTGAAAAGCCTCCACATCCTGGAAGTCTCTGTAAACACTGGCGAAACGGACGTAGGCGATCTTATCCAGGCTTCGCAGGCGCTGCATCAGCGTTTCACCGATCTCAGCAGTGGCCAACTCGCGGTCAGGCATCTCCGAGATTCTGGTCTCGATCTCGTCGACCATTTCCGCCAGCTTGCCCATGCCGACGGGGCGCTTTTCGCAAGCCCTCAGGAGGCCGCTCAGTATTTTCTGCCTTTCAAACTTCTCTCTTCGGCCGTCCTTCTTCACTACCATATAGGGGATTTCATCGATTCTCTCGTAAGTAGTGAACCGGCGTTCACAGGCGAGGCACTCCCGGCGGCGGCGTATGGTGTCGCCTTCCTTGCTTTCGCGTGAATCAATGACCCGGTCCTGACGGTGGCCGCAGAAGGGGCAGTTCACAGGGTGGCCTCCTTTTGGACCGCGCGCAACCGGCTCCAGGTCAATCCTTCGTGGAAAGCCAACAGGAGCCCGATGGGCACCACCACGACGAAGGTAACCACCCACAGCAGAAGGGCCAGGCTGCTCGAAGCCTCGAGCGTCAGGCCAAACAACTCCGTAAGCACTACGATCGCGGCGAGCTGCATGCCCCCGCCGACGCCCGGAATCTGTACGATGCATCCGAAACTGACAAAGCCTACAAAAATGACTACTTCAACGAGGCTGAAGCCGGCGGTTCCCGGGAAAGCGCGGCAAATGCAAACGTAGCAGGCGACGATGAGTGCCCACTCAAGCAGGCTATAGGCCACTAGCTGCCCGAGTTGCGAGCCTCTGCGCGTCGAAGACATTCCTCTCGTAAAGGAAGTCACCAGGCGCTCCACTTGCGCGTACCGTTGCGGCGGCAGGAAAGCCAGCGCCTCCAGCAGGCGGTTCCGCATGGTCTCCGAGAAACGGCTCAACATGATGAGCAGAATGAGGCAGATGGAACAGACCACTGCCACGATGCCCCCGCCGACCTGGAGGATCCAAGCCAGATTCGGCCCGACCGGCAAGCCCGAAGCCTGAACACGCGTCAGGGCGAAGCCGAATATCAGCAGGGCGGTGAGCAGATCGTAGATGCGCTCCACCAACCACGCGGCCAGTTGCGAGGAGAAGGGCACTTCTTCTTTGATCGCTATCAGATAGGGGCGCACAAACTCGCCTGGCCGGCCGAACAGGACGATGGCGGTGAAGCCAATCGTGGTGGCCGAAATCAGGTTCCACAGGTTCGGATGCGGACGGACCGGCAGCAGCAGAACACGCCAGCGCAAGGCCCGGCCGACATAGGTGGAGAGCGCGAAGGCAGTCGCTGCAGCCAGCCAGCCAGGGTGCAGCGTTGTCCAGGTTTGTGCGAACTCTTCCCATTCAAAGCCCTGCTCTCGCCAGCGGGCGGCGAACCAGACCAAGCCAGCCACGGCGGCGATCCCTAGCAGAAGCATTCCCCAGCGCCAGTGCCTGTTTGCTGTCATCCCTCGTTGCTCTTTCAGGCTGCCCCAGCCGCGCCGCACAACGCAACGGTTCGAGCTAGAATGTCTGCGTGCTCTCCACGGTCAGTGAAACGTGCGAACTTCTCATGATAATTCCTCGTTTCCCTGTATGGAAGACGCCACCGGGGCCGCCGGTAAGAAAAGAGGCGCTGAGGGAAGCGGCCTCCGGCCCCCGGGCGGCGAGTACATATGGCGGTTCTTGTTACAGCTTTGGCAGCATCTCCGCAGCGCTACCCACTGCGGGAACCTGCCGCGGCAGGAGGGTTTGGCAGGCGACAGGTTGCGGATTCTGCTCATAGCGCAGAACGGTGGATCGGAGAATTGGACTCAGACGTCAGGCTGGTGGAGAGGTGCCTTAACGGCGAACAAGGCGCCTGGGAAGAGCTGGTCAAGACTTACACCAGACGTGTCTACGCCATTTGTTACCGCTTTACAGGCAGTCACCCTGAGGCCCAGGAAATTTCCCAGGAGGCATTCCTGCGGGTTTTCCGGACCCTCCAGAGTTTTCGGCAGGGAGAAGGGTCCTTCCTGGTTTGGCTGACCCGCCTGACGCGCAACCTGCTGATTGATCACTACAGGCGAAGCCGCCTGACCCGTCTGACCGACCCTCTGGAGAGCCAGGAACAGCGGTTGGAATCGCACGGCTCCGAGTCCTCCGGTGAGCGCCGGCTGGAACAAAGGGAAGCCGAGGAATTTATCCAGGCGGGTCTGCAAAGACTGTCGCCGGAATTGAGGGAAACGCTGGTGCTCAGAGACCTGGAGGGGTATGAGTACCGGGAGATTGCTGATGTGCTGCAAGTACCGGAGGGCACGGTGAAGTCGCGGCTGAATCGAGGCCGCGCGGAACTGGCCCGGGCACTGAGGCGGATGAAGGTCGCACTATGAGGCGCCGCAAAAGGAAGATGCCATGACTTGCGCGGAACTGGAATCGCTGCTGTGTGACTACGTTGATGGAACGTTGAGCGCTGAAGCGCGGGCGGCGCTCGAAGTCCATCTGCGGGGTTGCCAACCGTGTGCGGAGATGGCTCGAGACGCCGTTGCGGCCGTGGGTTTTCTGAAGCAAGCCAGTCCTGTGGAGCCGCCCGGCGAGTTGATGACGAAGTTGCTGTTTCTGGCGCCGGACGGGCGGCACTCAGCCCGCGGGCGCGCCCCGGGCCTGCGTTCGTTCTGGCGCGGCTGGGTGCAACCTCTGTTGCAGCCGCGTCTGGCGATGGGCATGGCGATGACGATTCTGTCGTTTTCGCTGTTGGGGAAGTTTGCCGGGATTCCGGACCGCCCGTTGCAGCCGGAGGACCTGCATCCCATGAGGGTCTGGTCTGCGCTGGACGACAGCCTGCACAAAGGCTGGGACCGCGCCGTGAAGTACTACGAGAGCCTTCGATTGGTCTACGAGATTCAGAGCCGGTTGCGGGAGTGGACCGAGGAGGAAGAAGACCGGAGCACGCCGTCGGCTGCGCCGGCGCAAACAGAAGCCACTGCCCCCGAGACGCGGGAGCAGTGGCAAGGAATAGAGGAGGTTCCATGAATTGCGTGACCCACCCTGGAGTCGCCGCTGTGGCATTTTGCAGAAATTGCGGGAAGGCGATGTGCGAAGCCTGCCGCTGCGAGTCGCAGGGAACCGTTTACTGCGCGGAACATTGCCCACCTCCGGAGGCAACGGCTCCCGTGCAGACCAGCACGGCGGCGGCAGACACCTCGCCCGGACTGGCCTTTCTGCTCGGCTTGATCCCTGGCGTTGGCGCCGTCTACAACGGCCAATACGCCAAAGGTCTGATCCATGTCGTGATCTTCGGGTTGCTGATTTCCATTGTCAGTTCTTCGGCCGCCCGGCACCTGGAACCACTGTTCGGCCTGCTGATCGCTATCTGGTACTTCTACATGCCTTTTGAGGCCTATCACACGGCCAAGAAGCGCCAGCAGGGAATCGCCGTGGATGAATTCTCCAGCCTGGTGCCGCTACAGCAAAGGACGGGCGGATTCCCGGCGGGCCCGGTCTTTCTGATTGGCCTGGGCGTGCTTTTCCTGTTGATGAATTTGGATGTTATCCGTTTCGCCGAGGTGGTCCGGTATTGGCCGGTATTGCTTATCCTGCTGGGTGTCTTCATGCTGATCGGACGCTTGAAAGGAAATGGCCGCCAACCATCCGGCGCCAAGGAGGGGAGTCCATGGACGCCATGAACACACCGCTGATGGTGGCGCTGCGCGGGCCCGCTTTGATGATCACCCTTGGGGTGCTGTTCATGGGGGGCTTTTCCGGCGACCTCGGGTTCCTACGCACCTGGCCGGTGCTGATCATCGTGTACGGGCTTATGCGCCTGCTGGAGCGGGTCTTCCGGTCCGGTGAGACGCACACGACGGCGGGAGGAGGGCTAAGTACATGAAGCGAGGATCGGTAATCGGGCCGGCCCTGCTCATCCTGATTGGAGGAATGCTGCTGGCCCACAACGTAAAACCGGATTTGCCGGTGCTCGAGATGGCTGCGCGCCACTGGCCCTGGCTGCTGGTGGGGTGGGGCGCCGTTCGGGTCATGGAACTGCTATACCTGCGCGCCCAGTCAATGCCTTTGCCGCGGGCGGGGATATCGGGCGGAGAGTGGTTCCTGGCAATTCTGATTTGTTTGGCAGGCGCAACTCTGACTGTTGCCAGCCGCTACAGTGACCGCTGGCCTCAGGCCCGGATTCTAATGCGCGGTGTGGAAGTGCTGGGCGACAACTACGATTTCGCACTCGAAGCGGAGAAACCCGCCGGGAAAACCAGCCGCATCGTCGTCGAAAACCTGCGCGGCAGCACGCTTGTGGTGGGGTCCGACGGCGACCAGATCAAGGTGAAAGGCCGGTCCACCGTGCGGGCTTTGCGTAAAGCTGACGCGGACAAAGTGGCTCAGGAATGCCCGTTAGAGATCACCGGCGAAGGTGAAATGCTGGTGGTGAAGACCAACCAGGACCGGGTGAAAGGACCCGAAAGGGTACACGCCGATATCGAAGTGATCGTTCCGCGCGGCGTGAGCGTGTTGGGACGCACGCGGACTGCAGATATTGACGTCAGCAACGTCGCCGGCAGCGTGGAGGTACGGGGAGAGCGCAGCGGCGTGCGCCTGAAGGACATCGGCGGGGATGTGAGCGTGGAGGTACGCTACGCGGACATCCTGCGCGGCATCAACCTGAAGGGCAAGGTCGACTTCAAGGGACGCGGGCAGGATATCGAACTTGAAAACGTTGGTGAAGGGATTACCATCGACGGCTCTTACTCCGGCGAATTGAACCTGCGCTCGGTGGGCGGGCCCATCCAATACACGAGCAGCCGGACCGACCTGCGCGTCGAGAAACTGCCCGGGCAGATGCGAATGGTGCTGAGCGAATTGCGAGCCACCAACGTGACTGGTCCGTTCCGCCTGAAGACCCGCACGCGCGATGTGCGCCTGGAGGACTTCAGAGGCCCCATCGAGATCAGCCTGAATCGTGGTGACATCACTCTGCTGCCATCCACTCCGCTGGCGCCGGTGGAGGTGCGCACGGGATCGGGCGACATCGAGCTGGCAGTGCCGGGCTCGGCCAAGTTCGGGCTCGAAGCTCACACTGAAAACGGCGAGGTGTTCAATGACTTCGGGCCGCCCCTGGAGGCCGGCAAAGAAGGGCAGGGTGGCCGCGTAAGCGCCCCCTCAGGCCAGCAACCGCTCCTGCGGCTGAACACATCCCGAGGCCGCATCCAGATCCGCAAGGGAGACCTTCCGGCGGCCGCCAAGCCGACGGCTGCGAACCTGAAGTTAGAGCAACACTAACCCGGCTGCTTCTTAGCTCGGCGCTACCAGGAGCAGCCTGACATCCATCACGTTGGTGTTGGTGGGTCCCGTCACGAGCAGATCCCCCAGCGGCTCGAAGAAACGATACGAGTCGTTGTTGGCCAGAAAGCTCGTGGCCTTGAGCCCGGCCGCTCGAGCCCGCTCGATGGTGGAGCCATCGGCGATGGCGCCGGCGGCGTCGGTGGGGCCATCGGTGCCGTCGGTGCCGCCGCTCAGCACGGCCACTCCGGGTATCCCCGCCAGGTCGATGGCCGCAGCCAGAACAAACTCCTGGTTGCGTCCCCCGAGCCCATCACCCCGTAAAGTCACCGTGGTTTCACCTCCGGAGATGATGCAGGCGGGCGGCTTCAGCGGGCGCCCATTGGCTACCACCTCCTTGGCGATGGCGGCATGGACGCGGGCTACGTCCCGTGTTTCGCCTTCCA
The DNA here is from genome assembly GCA_037444075.1 of Acidobacteriota bacterium. Lineage (GTDB taxonomy): Bacteria > Acidobacteriota > Terriglobia > Bryobacterales > Bryobacteraceae > JBBIND01. The sequence continues at coordinate 113,233 of JBBIND010000002.1, forward strand.
CAAAAGTCGACAGTACCATGGTGCGGTAGCCTAGCTCGCGCGCCTTCGCGGTTGCGGCGTTCACAGCGAGCAGGTTGCTGCCGACGACGAGGTTCTGGGTTGTTTGGAACTCCCGGGCTCCGGGCTTGGGCGTATCCTCGATGCGTCCCGCGGCTCCGGCTTCCAGGCGCTCCCGCACGGGCGCCGGTACTTTCTCGAGCAAGGCGTACTTCGAGAGAATGCCGATGGCGGTGTGGAACGTGGAACTGTCCGGCGCGGTGGGCCCGGAGCCGATCACATCCAGGTCATCGCCGATGACGTCGGAAAGCATCAGTGAGATGACCGTGGCGGGGCTGGCCAGCCGGGCCAACTGTCCGCCCTTGATGCCGGAAATGTGCTTCCGCACGGCGTTGATTTCGTGAATCGAAGCGCCGCAGGCGAGCAGCAACTTCGTGACGGACTGCTTTTCTTCGAGCGTGATGGGAGCCGCGGGCAAGGGCAGCAGGGCGGAACCGCCGCCCGAAATCAGGCAGAAAATCAGGTCGTCCCGTCCGGCCTCAGCCGCCATCTTTGCGATGCGGCGGGCTCCTTCCACCCCGGCCTGGTCGGGCACTGGATGGCCACACTCATGGATGCTGACGCGTTTCAGCGCCGCCACGTGGCCATACTTGACGTTCACCAGGCCGGATTCAATGCGCCTGCCCAGCAACTTCTCCAAGGCTTGAGCCATGGAGGCGCCCGCCTTGCCCGCGCCCAAGACGAGGATGCGGCGGTAGTCCGAAAGCCGGTAGCGGCGCTTGCCAGCCACCAATGTGCCGCCGTCCAGGCGGACATGGGCGAGGACAGCCTTCACCGGGTCAGCCGCCTGGAGCGCGGCTTTGAAAATCGCAGCGGCGTGCTTGCGAAGTGTCTTCTCCATACAGGGCCTCCTTCAGAAGATGGGCAGGGCCAGAATGCGGACAATCGCCTCGTCGGGCTCCAGTCCGGCAACATCGATGCGGAAATCAGCTTGCGCATAGGCCGCGCGACGGGCCTCATACAAAGTATGAAAGCGGTCGCGGTCGCGAGCCAGGGGCCGGTGGGACTCCCTTTCGACGCGGCGCCACAGCTCTATGGCCGGGCAGTCCAGCCACACGGACACGCCGTTCTCGCTGACCAGCCGGTAGTTGGCAGGTTGCGCAAACGCGCCTCCGCCGAGAGCGAGGACGGTGGGCAACCCTCTGCGGATAGCATCGACGCGAGACAACAGCATCTCCATTTCGTAACGGCGGAAGGTCTCTTCGCCGAGTTCGTCAAAAATCTCGTTGATGGGCCGGCTTGCGGCAGCTACGATGTCGTCGTCCAGGTCCACAAACCTCCAACCCAAGGCGTCGCCCAGCAAGCGCCCGGTGGTGGTCTTACCGCACCCCATGAAGCCCACCAAGTAGATGCCGGGCGTGCGCTTGAGCCGCAGAATCATGGCGCCGTTTGAGGACTGCTGTACATGCGTCCCATGAAGCGGTCCACCAACCCCGGCAGCACCCGCGCCAAGGCAATGAACAGCCAGCCAATGGCCGGCGTAACCACCGTACGGGCGCGCCGCTCCACGCCCCGTGCGACGGCCTCGGCGCACTCGTCAGCCGTGACTGAAAACCGGCCTCCGGGACGGACGCTCCAGGGCGCGCGGCCATGCAACATATGTGCGCCGAAGTCGGTCTTCACATAACCAGGACACACGGTCAGAAAGTGGATACCGCTGCCTCGCAGTTCCATTCGCAAGGCGTCGGTCAGGGAACCGAGAGCGTACTTGCTGGCGGAATAAAGAGTCAACCAGGGTAGCGGGATTTTGCCCGCCATCGATCCAACGTTGGCAACGACACCACCGCCTTGCGCTCGCATGGGTGGCTCCACCATGCGGATCAGGTCGAGAGCCGCAAAGAAGTTCAACTCGAACATAGCGCGGACGGCATGGTCAGGTGTGGCAAGCGAGGGCGAGTACATGCCGACGCCGGCGTTGTTGACGAGCACGTCGATGCGTCCGAAGCGGTCGAGCGTGGCAGCGACAACGCGATGGCGGACGGCGGGGACCGTCAAGTCCCCGGTGATCCGCAAGGCGTCCTCCGGCCCAACGCGCCTCAGTTTCTCTTCGGAGCGGGCGGTGAGCGAGAGACTCGCGCCGCGCCGCAGAAAGCTCCTGGCACAGGCGGCTCCAATGCCGTCGGAGGCGCCCGTGATCAGGACAACTTTCTGCTTAAGGTTCATGAGCGTAGAATGCGGTACCTTGAATTTCACTCATCGTAGCATGGCTCGTACGGCCTCCCCCCTTCGCCCGCAGCAGGAATGAGGCGCGCTCCAGAATAATAGATAGATATGGAGCGGCAGCATCTGCTCATCGACGCCGACGACACGCTTTGGGAGAATAACGTCTACTTTGAGAAGGCCTTTGCCCGTTTTATTGATTTTCTCGATCACTCGACGCTAACGGCGGAGGAAATCCGCGCGATCCTCGACGAAATTGAGCTGGTCAACATCAAGACGCATGGCTACGGTTCCGCCAACTTCGGCCGGAACATGCGCCAATGCTACCAGCGGCTGGCTGAAAGGCGCGTCCGGGAAGCCGATCTCGAACAGATCATGTCCTTCGCCATGGACATACTGGAAGAGCCGCTGGAGTTGATTGACGGCGTGCCGGAAACCCTCATGCATCTGGCGGGCAGGCATGACCTCGTCATGTTCACGAAAGGCCATCCCGAGGAGCAGAAACTGAAGATCGAGCGCTCCGGACTGGGCGTTTACTTCGGGCATACCGCCATTGTCAAGGAGAAGGACGCACCTGCTTACCGCAGGCTCGTTGACGAGTTGCGGTTAGATATGGAGCGGACATGGATGATCGGCAATTCCCCAAAATCCGACATCCGGCCTGCCCTCGAGGCAGGTCTCCGGGCAGTGTACGTGCCCCACCTTCGCACCTGGCACCTGGAACGCGAAGAAGTCAACGGCGAGGAAAGCGACAGGCTGCTGGTGGTAGAGAAGTTCTCGGATTTGCTGGAGCTCTTTTAACCGGTGAGCCGCGGGGTGAGCCGCCGCACGAAGCTTCGAGATCAGAACCCGAGAGTTATACGGCCACCGAAGACCGCGTGGATGCCCCGTGAACGCCTCCCGCCTGAGCCGAACACCAACTGGAAGTCCGGAGTCAGTGAAAGGTGCCGCGTCCATTGCCAGCGATAGTAGGTTTCAAAAACCTTTTCCGAAGCCAGCGGTTCCACAACCGGAATCCCGAACGCCTGAGAGAAGTCCGCGGACCAGGCTGATACGGTATCCGCTGACCGCGGGAACCTGACCTGGACGCCACCGCTGTAAGACTGCCGCACCGGTCCGAAGGCGAGAGACCCTGGTCCGGAACTGCTGACCGCGTAACGGCCGAACACACCCACCTGCTCAGCGAGCCAGTGATCACCATGCGTTCGCCAAGCGGGGCGTCGGCCAGTTTTCCCTGGGCCTGCCGCAACCCTTCAGCGCCACGCGGAATGTCACCGGCGGCCTGCGGAGGCGGAGGATAGGGCCAGTGCAGCCAACAGGAAGGGCCCATGGCCCAGACGAGACGGCGAAACATGAAGCCTTTCCGCGGAGACACGATAAACGCAACACTCCTCAGAAAGATGGTAACGGGGCAGCAACATGCGGGGGACTCCGCGCACTTATTTCTACGGCGGAACACGGGCATGCCGAGGCGTACTGACGAACCGGTGGAAACACTTCACTCAGCCATGGTGGACTTCCTGGCGGCCTGCACCCAACCGGTCCTGCTTGAAGCGGGAGAAGAGACGTTTCCTCTGCTCCAGGGACAATATTTGCTTTCCCGCCGGGGGGCGTGGGTCAGCGTCGAGGCGTGGGAAGGCTCGCGCAACTTGACCCGGCGGGTGGTCGGTATCGCTGACCGCCGGCCCGGCCGCATGAACTTGCGCACCGAACGTCTGGGAGGACGGTCCGGGTCTCTGGTCATCTTCGATGCGGGACGCGCCGCGTCGGCGGGCGACCGGCGGCGGGCATCGCGGTGGGCGGGCCGCGAGAGGCTCAGGCGCTCACTCGGCCGGCAGTTCCCCGGCTGGGCGATCGCCGAAATCAGCGCCGAGGACCACCTCGAGCACTCCCTTTCGGGAGTGTTTCCGCGTGCCTTGCTGGTCCGGGGTGGCTTAGGCTGGGCCGCTTTGGCGGCGCCTGAGGAAGGCCATGAGCAGGGGGCGGCGCTCACTTACGGCCTCCTCTGGCTGGACCACCTGCGCCGCAGGCAAAGACGCGTCACCGTCGAAGGCTTGGCGCTGTTTGTGCCCGAGGGACATCACCGGGCAGTAGGCCTCAGGCTCCGCCACCTGAACCACAACTCCGCCCGGTTCGCGATCTATGTGCAGTCACCGAGCGGTTACGAGGAATCTGTAGACCTGGCGGACTGTGGCAATCTGGGGACCCGCCTGGAGGATTGCCGCAGGGCGCCGGACCCCCCGCCGGAGTTGATCACGCTGGTCGAGAAACTGGAGGCCTGTCCCTTCGTGCAGAGGGTGGAGGCCGGGGACGGAACGGTGAGCTTCCGTGTCCGCGGGTTGGAGATTGCGAGGCTTACACCCTCCGGCCTGGTCTTTGGCGTGGAACGAAAATGCGAAGCGCGGCACCGGCATGCGGCTGAAATTGAAGCGCTGGCCAGGGAACTCGACCGGGTGCGGCGGCCTGGCTCCGCGGACAGAATGCATCCCCTGTGGCGCAAGCGGCCCGAGGCCTGGCTGGAATCGCAGATCCGGGCGAGTCCGGGCGCCATCGACCCAAGCCTTCTGCCGGAGCCGATCTACGGCCAAGTCCCTGCGCTGGCGGCTCAGGAGCGCGGCATCATTTACCTGTTGGCGGTGGACCAAGCCGGCCGGTTGGCGGTCATCGAGGCCAAAGCTACCAGCGACCCGCACCTGCCGCTGCAAGCGCTGGACTACTGGATGCGCGTGCGCTGGCACGCCGAATCTGACGATTTCGCCCGTCAGGGGTACTTCCCCGGTGTTGCCCTGTCCCGCCTCCCGCCCCGCCTCCTCCTCGTGGCGCCGGCGCTCGAATTCCATTCGACTACCGAGACGATTCTGCAGTTTTTTTCCGGAGAGGTTGAAGTCGAGCGAGTGGGAGTAGGAGTAAAATGGCAGGAGGAACTCAAGGCGATGTTCCGAATGCGCGGCGCCCACAGGCCGGCTTGAGACCGGCGTGAGCCTCGCAAGCCAACTCAAGCATAACGCCGTCAACGGAGGTCATGAATGCTCACGTCCCATAAAACACTTGTCAGTTTCTTCCTTCTGGTCTGGCTGGTCGCTCTGTCGGGCTGCGGAGACACTACCCATGCGCCGGAAGAGAAGTACGTGCTGGTCGCTTCCAACGTGAAACTGCCGTACTGGCAGGAGGCGGGGGCGGGCTTGTTGAAAGCTGCGGCGCAATTGGGTGTTAAAGCGGAAGTAGTGGGTCCGGATAGCTACGATCCGCAGGCTCAGGCGGAGGAGTTCCGGCGGGCACTGGGCCAGCGGATGAAACCCACCGGCATTCTTGTGTCGGCTGCCGATCCTGCCCTGATGCAGCCGGAGATCAACGCGGCCGTTGCCCAGGGAATCCCCGTGATTACTATCGACGCGGACTCACCCTCCAGCCAGCGCATGCTGTTCGTCGGCACCGACAACATTAAAGCCGGCATGATGGGAGCCCGGGTGCTGGCGAAGGAACTCGGCGGGCGCGGAGGCGTGGTCGTCTACACCATGCCAGGCCAAGCGAACCTGGCGGAACGCATGGACGGCTATAGGGAGGTCCTGGCGGGCTATCCCCAGATCAAGATCCTCGAGGTGGTGGACATCAAAGGCGACGCCCGGATTGCTTTCGACCGCACGATGCAGATAGTTGAGAAGGGTTCACCGAATCCGGACGCGTTCGTTTGCCTGGAAGCTATCGCCTGCCCGGAAGTGGCCGAAGTGCTTGACCGCCGGAAAATTACGGGTAAGGTTGTGGTCGCCATGGACACTGACGAGCGTACGCTCGAGTGGATTCAGAAGGGCCGCATTACGGCCACCATTGGCCAGAAGCCCTATACGATGGCTTTTGTCGGCTTGAAACTGCTGGACGACCTGCACCACAACAAGCCGGCCAACCTGACGGCCAACTTCGCCCGGGATCCGTTCTCGCCTCTGGCGACATTTGTCGATACTGGCGCCGCGATGGTGAACAAAGACAACGTGGCGGAGTTCCTCTCCGCTCGGGAAGCGGCGACTTCGCGCTAGGCGCGGGAGAGCCCCGGAAGCAGCCGGATGGCGAAGCACATACTCCAGCAGGTCAGGCAGGCCGTCAGCAACCTGAACCCACAAGAGGTAAGGCAGACTGCCGAGCGGCGCCTGCACGTCCGCCTGGTTGCCGCCAGCGGCAGCGGTTATCTGGCCATGGAGGATTTTCTTTCGCCTCCGGGGATATCGCGCGGCCGGCGGTATGAACTGGCGCACTCCTTGTTCCGCGCGGACGACCCCGGCTCGCCGGAGGACTTCGACCTGGAAATCTATGAGGAAGGCTTGCCTCGCCCCGAGGAAGCCGTTGCCTTTTCGGCTCGGGAGCCGGAAGCCATGGTGGCAGAAGTCCTCGTACGCCGCGAGGATCTGGGTCTGCCCCTGGCGCGCTTTTTCCGGCCCTTCCGCCGCGCGGTTTCCGAACAGGTCATCGTGAATATCGCCAAGGAGAACGCGCTGTTTGCCTTGGCCACCGCTCTGCCAAACATCGCACCGGGTCTGGTCCACTTGCCTTGGGTGGTGGGGGAGTTCACTTCCGATACCGCCTTCCTGACGGTGAATCAGGTCAGGATGGCATTTTTGTTGGGAGCCGCCAGCGACCGGCCGGTTGGCTACCGTGAGCAAAAGGCCGAAATCGCCTCTATCATTGCGGGGGCGTTCGGTTGGCGCGCCCTGGCGCGTGAATTGGCCGGCAAGATTCCCTTTGGAGCCGGCCTCATCCCCAAAGCGGCCATCGCTTTTGCGGGGACCTACGTGGTTGGCGCCTCCATGGAAAGGCTGTACAGGGTTGGCTACGGGTACACTCGAGCCGAACGCCGGCAGGCTTACGAAGGCGCACTGGAACACGGCAAAGCTGTAACTGCATCGCTGATTGAAAGCTGGAGAAACCGGCGGGGCTGAATCCATCAGACCTGCCTGGGCATCTTCACAACAAAAGATCAGAGTGTGGGAAATCGCACAGGAGGATGGAGGTATACATGTTTTTGAGAATGCTGTTGTCATTTCTGGTTGTCTTTGGACTTGGCTTGGCCGATACCCTGACGCTGCGGGACGGCAAGACTATCGAAGGGACTTTCATGGGCGGCGACAGCCGCCAGGTAAGGATGGCCGTAGGAGACAGAATTCAGAGTTTTGACGTCCGTGACGTGGCGTCGGTGCACTTCGGCGCCGCGGCTCCGGCTGCCAAGAAAGCCGAACCGCAACCACAGAAGAAGTTACAGGGCCGTGTGCTAAGCCCGGATCCGATGCACACCGCCGCCATGACCGCCACAGAACTGCCCGCCGGCACACCCTTGACGATCCGCATGATCGACGACGTGGATTCCGAGCGCGATCAGGTCGGCAAGACGTTCCGCGCCAGCTTCGACGAACCCGTGATGATCAAGGAGCGTGCTGTCATTCCGAGCGGGGCCGACGCCGTGGTCAGGCTGGTAGCCGACCGGCAGGCAGGCAAGCTGACGGGCCGCACGGAACTGACGCTTGAACTGGAATCGGTGGTGGTCAATAAAATGAAGATGCCGCTCGATACGGGCGCGGTAACGACTGCGAGCGAGTCGCGAACCGGTGAGACGGCCAAGCGCGTTGGCGGCCTGGCGGCCGCAGGCGCCGTGATCGGCGCGATCGCCGGCGGCGGCAAGGGAGCTGCCATCGGCGCCGCGACGGGTGCAGGCGCAGGGACCGCGATTCAGGTGATGACCAAGGGCGAGACGGTGAAGATTCCGTCGGAGACCAGACTTACGTTCACACTCGAAAAACCTGCCAGAATATGATGACTTTGTTCCTCCTGGCCACGCTGGCCAACAACTCCGGCGCCCAAACGGGCAGCCATCCGGTGGAAGGCAATCCGCAAAGCGCGGTGCGGGTGATCATCTACGAGAACCTGCAGTGCGTGGATTGCCTGGTCTTCCGGAGAATGATGGACGAGAAGTTACTGCCGAAATACGGCGAGCGGGTGGCCTTTGAGCACCGCGAGTTTCCTCTCGCCAGGCATGCCTGGGCGAGGCCGGCGGCCGCTGCCGCCCGCTACTTCCACGATGTGCGGCCGGAACTCGGTGTCGAGTTCCGGCGTCACATCATGGTCCGCATGAAGGAAGTGAACCCGGACAACCTCTCCGCCAAGGTGGCCGCGTTTGCCCGCGAGCACGGAGTTGATCCGGATCGCGCCCGAGCGGCTTTGACGGATGCCGGTTACGCTTCCCTGGTCGAGAAGGACTATCAGGAGGGCGTAGCGAGGGGCGTATCCAAGACGCCTACGGTGCTGGTGGATGGTGAGCCGTTCATCGAACGGTTCACCGTCGAAGAGATCAGCAAGGCCCTCGACGCGGCCCTCCAGGGAGTACAACCGTGAGTGACCGGCCGGTGGCGGTCATTACCGGCGCCAGCCGGGGCATAGGGCGAGGGATCGCAGAGGAACTCGCGAGCACCCACGCCGTGATCGGAACATACGTAGGCCGGCGCGACGCGGCCGAAAGCCTTCAGCAAGCCACGGGCGCTGAAATATTCCGCTGTGACGTGGGCTCGGCGGCCGACCGGGCGGCGCTGATCGGCTTCGCCCGGGAACGTTTCGGGCGTCTTGACCTGCTGGTTAACAATGCCGGCATCGCGCCGCGGGAACGCCGTGACGTGCTCGAGGCGACCGAAGACAGCTTCGATGAGCTGATCTCCACCAACCTGAAGGGTCCGCATTTCCTCACTCAGTTGGCGGCGCGCTGGATGGTCGAACAAGGCTCAGGGCGCATCGTCTTCGTTACGTCGATTTCCTCCTATACGGCATCGGTCAACCGCGCCGAGTACTGCATTTCGAAAGCCGGGCTCAGCATGAGCGTCGCCGTGTATGCAGAGAAGCTGGCTCCCTTGGGTGTGCTGGTTTTCGAGGTGCGTCCCGGGATCATCCGTACCGACATGATTGCGCGCGTTCAGCAGACCTACGAAGAACGCATCGCCAACGGGCTGCTGCCCCAACGGCGGATGGGGGAGCCGCGCGACGTCGCGCGCGTTGTGCGCGCCATATCCGACGGTTTACTCGACTACTGCGCCGGACAGGTAATCAACGCCGACGGGGGGTTTCACCTGCGCAGCCTGTGAAAGGCGGGGGCGCCACTTCAATTGGCTCCGTGATATAAAAGTAGTTCACTTCTCAAGGAGCTCTTTTCCCTCAATGAAAAAAGTATTTTACGGTTGGTGGGTCGTGGCGTCCTGTTTCGTGACGTTCGGAGTTTCGACAGGACTGCCTTACTACAACATCGCATTCTTTTTTGACTACTTCAGGGACGATCATGGCTGGCCCATCAGCTTCATCACCCTGGGGGCCCCGATCGCGGTGCTGCTGACGATCTGGGCTGGTCCGATCATTGTTCCGCGCGTCAGCCCGCGGTTGCTGATCATCATAGGCACCGGACTGACTTTCATCTCTTTCCAATGGTTCGCCCGGCTGAGTGGCGCCACCTGGGAATATTACGCAGCGTGGTGCCTTTACATGACCGGGTACTTCCTCTCCGGTCCGATACCGCACCAGGTCATCATTTCCAACTGGTTCAAGGAAAAGCGCGGGCGCGCCATGGGCATCACCTACGTCGGGGTGGCTGTCATTGGCTCCTTGGGGACCAAGATCGGCCCCTGGCTGGCGACCAAGATGCCGTACACAGACGCGCTCCAGTACATGGGCTTCTTCCTGCTGGCAGCCTGGCCGCTGGCTTTGTTCGTCACGCGTGACAAGCCTGCCGACAAGGGTCTGCTGCCGGACGGCAAACTGCCTTCGGCGATCAACGCCAAACAACCACCGCCGCTTCCGGCCAGGAGTTTCGGCTGGTTGACGCGGCACGCCGCATTCTGGTACCTGCTCATCGGCAGCGCCATGTCCATCGGCTCCATTGCCGCGGTGAACTTCCATATGAAGTTCGTTTTCGAATCACAGGGCTTCACGGACCAGGCACAGCGGAACGAGATCTGGGGCACGGCCTCGTTCTGGGTCTTATGGGCGAGCATAGGAGGCAGGCTGATGGCCGGCTTCCTGGCCGATAAGTTGCCGCGGAAGTACGTGATGCTGGCCACTTACCTGGTTGTGGCCATCTCAATTCCCTCGCTGTTTCTCATTACGCCGGAACAGCCTGCCTTTGTCTACTTGTTTGCCTTAGTATTCGGGTTTGCCATGGGCGCGGACTACATGCTGATCCCGCTGATGGCCGCGGACCAATTCGGTTTGGCGACTTTGGCTCGAGCCATGTCGGTCATTCTGCCCACGGACACGATTGCGCAGTTCTGGTTCCCGAACTTCGTCGCGCACTTCCGCGATTTTTTGGCCGGCAATTACTACGGCGCCATGATGGCTGTCTTTGCTACGGCGTTCCTGGGGGCGATTGCCATCGGACTATTACCAAAGCATGGGGTGAGGGATGAGGTCGTTCACGTGCCAGAACCTGGAGGAACTGCGCGAAGAAGCTGAGGCGTGCGGCGCGAGACACGTCCGCTTCGAGCAGGATCCGGAGCGGGTACGGTCAGTTTTGGGCCGCAAGGTATCGATTGGGAAGTGGGTGGCAGGCAACTCGCTGGCCATCCACCCCATGGAGGGCTGCGACGGTTCACCGGAGGGATTGCCCGGTGAACTGACTTGGCGTCGCTACGAGCGCTTTGCCGCCGGCGGCGCCAAACTAATTTGGTTCGAGGCGACCGCAGTCCGCCCCGAGGCGCGGGCCAACACCCGGCAACTGCTCTTGAATGATGCCAATGCCGGCGAATTCGCCCGGCTTATCGAGCACATCAGGAAGACGCATGAAGCCAGCTTTGGATCCGCGGACGACCTGATTACGCCACTCCAGTTGGCCCACTCAGGGCGCTACAGCGTGCCGCGTCCAGTTGTGGCAAGCCATTACCCGCCGGTCGACGCGAAAACCAGAATCCCGCACGACTACCCCCTCGTCACCGACGATGAACTCGAACGGTTGGAGGACGACTACCTCGCCGCCGCGCGGCTCGCTTACCGCGCCGGTTTCGGCGCCGTCGACGTCAAAGCAACGCACGGCTACCTGCTGTCTGAGCTTCTCTCCGCCCGCCAAAGGGAAGGACGATACGGAGGTTCGCTCGAGAACCGCACGCGTTTCATCCGCAACGTGTTGGGCAAAATCCGGGCAGAGTTCGGCGAGAAACTGCTCCTGTGCATGAGGCTGGGCTGCTACGACGGGCTGCCCTATGAGCGAGACCCGGAAACCGGGGTTGGCAGGCCACTCGCCCACGGCATTCCGTACTCCTACGGGTTCGGCATGGACGCGTCCCAACCGCTGGTGGAGGACCTATCGGAAGTGCTTCAAGCCGTTGGGTGGTTCCGCGATGCGGGCGTCCAACTGCTGAACGTATCGCTTGGAAGCCCTTACCTGAACCCTCACATCGGCCGGCCCTTTGAGAAACCGGATGAGGGCAATTACGAGCAGCCCGAGCACCCGCTGCACGGAGTCGACAGGCATTTCCGCATCGCGGGGGCGTTGCAGCGGGCGTACCCTGACCTGCCTATGGTCGGGACAGGTTATAGCTGGCTTCAGATCTACTGCATTCATGCGGGAGCCCGGAACATCGAGGACGGCGCCATCCGCTTCGTAGGAATCGGGCGCGGCGCTCTGGCGTATCCCGACTTCGCGCGCGACGCGCTCGAAGTGGGTGCTCTGGACCCGCTCCGGGTCTGCAAGACTTTGACTTACTGCACCTTCCTGATGCGCCAGAAAAATCACCCGCTGGGTCAGTTCCCGACCGGCTGCCCTCCGTTTGACAAAGACGTCTATGGCCCCATCATGAAGGAGGCCAGAGCGGCTTTGAGGCGCACGCAGGGGCGCTGAGCACGCCTGGAAGCCCGACAGTTCGTTTTCCACAACCCGGATAAAGTGTACGGTTTTGTGGAGCTTCGGGCTTTTGGATTGCGCCGGGGTGAACATCCGTCGAAATCTGGCGCAAGCAGGCGGCCAACATGGAGTGACTGAGGCAGTAAGCTGCCGCAACGCGGCAACGCCGTTCGCCCGCTTCCAGTGCGGATATAATTGGGCTCTATGAGGAAAGCTCTGGGACTGTCTCTGATTCTGGTTGCCATCGGCTTTCAGCCACTGGAAGCTCAGGAGTGGAAGGCGCTTTTCAACGGGAAGAACCTCGACGGCTGGGAAGTGCGTGGAGACGGCGTCTGGACGGTCACACGCGAAGGGGTTTTGGTGGGCCAGCGAACCGGCGTGATGCCGCGCAATGCCGAGTGGCCGTTGAACGCCAAGCAGTACCGCGATTGGCTGCAAACGCAAGCCTGGCTGTACACCGTGGGGGAATTCGAGAATTTCGTGCTCCAGTTGGACTACTGGCTGATAGCGCGCGGCAACAGCGGCATCTCGATCCGCGATACCTCGCGGGCCGCCCACGGCATCGTGACGCCCGCGGATTTCACCCGCACACCGTCCAGAATCGGCTACGAAATCCAGCTGAACAACGGATATCCCGACCCTGCTCCGACGGGCAGCATCTACGCATTGGTGAAAGCTCAGACGGGCTCGCAGGTGGATAACGACTGGAACACGATCGAGATTGAATCGCGCGCCGGAGCCATCCGCGTGCGCGTGAACGGCGTTTTGGCCGCGGAGCATCCCGGCGATCCGAAGCGGCCCAACGCCGGACCCATCGGCTTGCAGCTCCATGACCAGTTCACCGTCGCCATGTTCAGGAACATACGCATCAGGGAGGTCAACAAATGAGAAGCGCGCTGCTGTTGTGTTCGGTGGCTGCCGTTGGCCTGGCTCAGGAGGCCAGGCAGGCCACCGGCGTCAAAGTGGGAGAAGTGACGCCTGACTCCGCCATCATCTGGGTGCGCCACACGCAGGCTGCCGAGCGCAACTGGAAAGGCATCGCTGCGAAGGGCAAGGGCGGCATGAACGTACCGCTTACGGCCAAAGGGAGCGCGAATGATCTGGAAGGTGCGGCTCCCGGAGCGCCCGGACGCGTGCGGGTGAGAGCCGGGCTGCGGCAGGACCTGGCGGATGCGCTTTCAACGCCGTGGGTGGACGTGACCGCCGCCACCGATTTCAGCCATCAGTTCCGGCTTGCGGGCTTGAAGCCGCATACGCAGTATCACTACGCCACGGAAACCGCGGCGCCTGGGGGAAAGCCGGTGCACGGCGCTTTGAGAGGCTCTTTCCGCACCGCGCCGTTGCCTCATGAACAAGCCGAAGTGACCTTCACCGTGGTTACAGGCATGATGTACGCGGACATGGACCACCGGGACGGCTTCCACATCTACGAGTCCATGCTCAAGGTGAACCCGCAGTTCATCGTGCCCACGGGAGACAGCGTTTACTACGACAACGAGAATCCGCGCGCCACGTCCGTCGCGTTGGCCCGCTATCACTGGGACCGCATGTACAGCCTGCCCCGGCACATCGCCTTCCATCTGCGCGTACCCGGCTATTGGGAAAAAGACGATCACGACACCCTTGAGAACGACTGCTGGCCCACCATGGACTCGCCCCTCATGAAGCCCCTCACGTTCGACGAGGGCAGGCGCCTGTTCCTGCAACAGGTGCCCATGAGCGAGCGGACCTATCGGACGTTCCGCTGGGGCAAGGGATTGCAGGTCTGGCTGGTGGAAGGGCGCGATTTCAGGTCACCGAATGACAGGCCGGACGGACCCGGCAAGACCATCTGGGGGGCGGAACAGAAACGCTGGTTAAAAGAGAGCCTGCTGGCCAGCGATGCGGACTGGAGAGTGCTGGTCAGCCCTACTCCGCTGGTTGGACCCGACCGGGGCAACAAGGGCGATAACCACGCCAACAAGGCGTTCACTCACGAAGGGAACGAGATACGGAAGTGGATCCAGGAGAATGTTTCAGGGAACTTCTTCGTCGCCTGTGGTGACCGCCACTGGCAGTATCACTCGGTACATCCTGAGACGAAAGTGAATGAGTTCTCCTGCGGTCCCGCCAGCGATGAGCACGCGGGCGGCTCGCCCGGCGAGGACCGGACGTATCACCGTTTCCACCGCGTGCAGGGCGGGTTTCTGTCAGTCACTGTCACCCGCACAGGGGACATTGTCTTCCGTCACCACGACGTGAAGGGGGCGGTAGTATACGAATACAAACAGGCTCGCCGGCCCGGTGCATAGAAAAGCCGCGGGGGTGATTCGCTGATGCCGGAAGCTCCGCCGAACATCATCTTCATCATTTCCGACGATCACAGCTACCCGGATTTGGGCTGCTACGGCAATGAAGCCGTCCGCACGCCAAACCTGGACCGGATGGCGAGTGAGGGCATGCGCTTCGACCACTGCTTCGTCAGTTCTCCGCAGTGCAGCCCGAACCGCTCGTCGATCTTCACCGGCTGTAGCCCGCACACCACGGCCACCACGCGGCTGCACACGCCGCTGCCTCCGTGGGAGCAGAGTTTCCTAGAGCCACTCAAAGAACGCGGCTATTTCGCGGGCGCTTTTCGCAAGGTGCACCAAGGGGCGGAGTTCGACAAGCGGTGGGATTACTACGGCAGCGCCAAGGAGCCGTTTGACAAGTTCTTCGACGCGCTTCCTAAGGGTCGTCCGTTCTTCCTGCATGTCGGCTTTACCGAACCGCATCGCCCTTATCAAAGGGGCCGTTTCTCGCCGCGTCATGATCCCAAGCGGGTCAAACTGCCGGCGTATCTGCCCGATGCTCCGGCTATACGAGAGGACCTGGCGGACTACTACGACGAAATAGCCCACATGGACGCCGAAATCGGCGGCTTGTTCGAACTGCTGTCGCGCCGTGGGCTCAGCGGCAACACGCTGGTCATGTTCACGGGCGACAACGGAATGCCTTTTCCGCGTGCCAAGGGCGCCTGCTACGATGCCGGCATCCGCGTGCCCCTGCTGGCGTGGTGGCCGGGCAGAATCGCCGCTGGTGGCGCCCGCCGTGATCTGATCTCACACGTTGACCTGCCGGTTACCTGGCTCGCGGCGGCGGGCATCTCCAAGCCGCCCAGGATGCAGGGGCGGAACTTTCTGGGCCTCCTGACGGGTGGAACGTACCAGCCCAGAGAGGCGGCTTTTTCCGAGCGCAACTGGCACAACACGTTTGACCCCATACGGTGCGTGAGAACGGCGCGTTACAAGCTGATCTACAACGCCGCGCCACGCTTTCCGTATCGGCCGCCGTCTGACCTGGAGGCATCTCCGACATGGCAGGAGTATCTGCTCATGGCGCGTCGAGGGCAGTTGAGCGAGACGCATCAGCGCTTACTTGATCCGGCGCGCCCGCTTTACGAGTTGTTTGATCTGGAACGCGATCCCGGCGAGTTCTATAATCTTGGTAGCAGCCAGGACCATGCGGGTGTTCTCCAGGAACACCTCGAGCGGCTGAGTGACTGGATGCACGAAACGTATGATTTTTTGCCGCCTCCTTTCGAAGGGTATCCGGCCCGGGAAAAGCGCGGCAGGGCGTTCTCCATTTAGCGAAAGGCCAAGGAGAGAAGTGATGCGTCGTACATGGATGTTGCTTGTTCTCGGGGTTGTTGTCGCGTTGGCCCTGCTGTGGGCCATCCGGCAACGCGACGTCGTTTACTCGCAGTCATCGCCGGTTGTAGCTCTGGCCGACGAATCCTCCGTTTCCATCCGGGTCCGGCTCGGCGTTACGGACACGGAACCACGCTCCTGGGACGGAACCCTCAGCGTCAGCGGGGGTGAAGTGGTGGGGCTACGCAATTGGCGGCCTCGCCCCGGGGATCGCATTGACGGGTTGAAGGCTTGGACTCTTTCAACGCGGCGGGGGCCCAACTACGTGGCGCGCGCCTGGGAGCCGGAGCGCATGACGAGCCCGCTCGCTTATATCAACGAGCCGGGCCTGATTGTGGACGTGAAGGGCCCAGGAGTGGTCCTGACGTTCAACACGCCCAAGGGTTCTTTTGATGTCCGGCCAGCTTCCATCCGCCCGGCGGAGCCGGTCAGTTTTCTGGATGGCGCGGTGGTGGTGGAGCGCGTGGCGGGCGCTCACCTGATTTCGGGGCGCGACCAGCAGAATGACTTCGCCACGCTGGCAGTTTCAGACAAGGGTGATATGTGGGCCGCCTGGGTGGCTTATGCCGACAAGCGTAACACCGTGATGGCGAGGCGCTTTGACGGTTCCACGTGGGGAGGCCTCACAAAAGTTTCCGACGGGCACACGGACATCTTCCTGGTGAAAGCCGGGCATGACCGCAACGGCGCAGTCTGGATGATCTGGTCCGCGCAAGTGGAGGGCAATTGGGACCTCTATGGCCGGCGGTTCGACGGCCGCGCCTGGTCCTCCGTGGAACGTCTCACGAGTGATCCTCAGCCTGACATCTACCAGGAAGTCGTCACCGATTCGAGCGGGAACCTCTGGCTCGTCTGGCAGGGATTCAGGAACGGCAAGTCGGATATCTTCGTCCGCCGCTACGATGGCTCGGCCTGGTCTGCCGCGGAGGCTGTCTCCAAGTCTCCGGCTAACGATTGGGCGCCCGCTATCGCCGCAGACAAGGCGGGCCGGGTCTACATCGCTTGGGATACGTACGACAGGGGCGACTATGACGTGATGATGTCCAAGCTGGAAGGAGGCCGCTGGTCCGCGCCTCAACCGATTGCCGCCACTCCCAAGTTTGAAGCCTACGTCAGCCTGGCGTGCGACGCGGACAACCGCCTGTGGGCGGCGTGGAATGAAAGCGGCACGCAGTGGGGAAAAGACACCGGGTTCCTGGTCAGGAAAGAAGCCACGCGGTTGTACCAGTCGCGCCTGGTAGCCGTCGCCGTACATGACGGAGGCGAGTGGCGCGAGCCGAACGCTGATTTCGAACAGTCACTGCCTTCGAGCTTGCAGGGCTACAACGATCTGCCGGTGTTGCGTTCCGATAGCGCCGGACGCATGTGGCTCTTCTTCCGGCACCGTTTCCTGCGGCTCCGGGATGTGCCCAGCGAAGCGCCGGCGCATCGCGCTGCCTGGGAGATTTACGGCGTGACCTATCAGGGCGACCGCTGGAGCACGCCGGTTGCGGTGCCGCTCAGTCAGGGCCGCACCGATATGCGGGCGGGTTTTGCCGCTGACCGCAGCGGCAACATGTACGTGGCCTGGCCCATGGACAACCGGGATTACGAGAACTTTCTCTTCGAGCGCGCGGACGTTTACGCCGCGCGCATGCCTGCTCCGCAAGCTGTTTCCGGAGCGCCGAAGCTGCGGCCGCGGGTGCCGGTTAAGATTCAGATCTGGCCGGCGCATCCCGACGAAGCCGAGGATCTGGCGCGCATTCGCAAATATCAGATGGAGTCAGGCGGAAGAACCTACAAGATCTACAGGGGCGATACGCATCGCCACACCGAGTTCAGCCATGACGGCAACAACGATGGCAGCCTGCTGGACACCTACCGCTACGCCATCGATGCGGCCGAACTCGATTTCCTCATGGTCAGTGACCATAACTCCACGGGGGGGCCGGACATCGACTACATCAACTGGTTGCTCCAGCAGATGGTGGACGTCCTCACGTTGCCGGGCCGGTTCGTGCCGATGTACGGCTATGAGCGCAGCGTAGGTTACCCGAACGGGCACCGGAACGTCATCTTCGCGCGCCGCGGAAATCCTACGCTTCCGGTAGCTGCGGAGGAGCAGAAAGCGAAGACCGGCGCGCAAGCCCTCTACGAGTACTTGAAGAAGTACGACGGAATTGCCATTTCTCACACCTCCGCCAGCTCCATGGGAACGGATTGGCGCGACAACCACCCGGAATTCGAACCTTTAGTGGAGATTTACCAGGGTGCCCGAGTCTCCAACGAGTATGAGGGCGCGCCCAAGGCGGCGCATGCCGCTAATCCGGCCACAGCCATAGGCGGCTTCCGGCCGGCCGGTTACGTGTGGAACGCCTGGGCCAAAGGCTATAAGCTCGGGGTGCAGGCCAGCAGTGACCATCTCTCCACGCACATCTCCTACGCCTGTACTCTGTCCCCGGCGTTCACGCGCGAGGAGTTGCTACGGGCTATGAAGCGCCGGCACTCCTACGGCGCCACGGACAACATCATTCTTGACTACCGCCTGCAATCGGGAGGCAGGGAGCACCTGCAAGGCGACATCGTGACGGTCGGCGCCGGCTTCCGGCTCGTAGTGAAGGCGGTAGGCACGCTGCCCATCCGGCAGATCGACATCATCAAGAACAACACCTTCATCCACAACCGGCAGCCCATGCAGCGGGAGGTCAGCTTTACATTCACCGATACCGAGCCGGTGAAGCCGGAAAGCTACTACTACGTGCGCGTAATCCAGGTGGATGATCAAATCGCCTGGTCCTCGCCGATCTGGGTGACCAAACAATGAAGCTGACTCGCCGCACCATGATGCGGAGCGGACTGGCGCCTGCGGCGCTCACGCTGCCCACGCTGGCCCAGGAAACCAGACCGCCCAATATTGTCTTTCTTATATCGGACGATCATAGCCAACCTGACTTGGGCTGCTATGGGAACACCGTTGTGCGGACGCCCGTCCTGGACCGCATGGCAGCAGAGGGCATGCGGTTTGAAAACTGCTTTGTCAGCTCTCCGCAGTGCAGCCCTAACCGGTCTTCCATCATGACGGGCTGCGCGCCCCACAGCACGGGCACTTCGCGGCTCCATGCTCCCTTGCCGGATTGGGAGCCGTCCGTGCTCGAACCCTTGCGGGACCGCGGTTACTACCTCGGCGCCTTCCGCAAAGTGCATCTTGGGAAGGACTTCGACAAGCGTTGGGATTTCTACGGCACCGCCAAGGCGCCTTTTGAGAAGTTCTTCGATTCCGCGCCCAAGAACCGGCCCTTCCTGCTACACATGGGCTTCACGGATCCGCACAGGCGGTACTACCCCGGGGCGGTTTCTCCGCCGCACGACCCCGCCCGAGTGAAGGTGCCCGATTTCCTGCCGGACACGCCAGCCGTCCGCGAAGACCTGGCGCACTACCATGACTTCATTGCGCGCATGGACGGCGAGTGCGGACAGATTTTCGAGCTCTTGAAGCAGCGGGGATTGGCGGACAACACGCTGGTGATTTTCACAGCCGATAACGGCATGCCGTTCCCGCGCGCCAAAGGCACATGTTATGACGCCGGCATACGCGTCCCGTTGCTGGCGTGGTGGCCCGGGCGCATTCGCGCCGGCGCAGTGAAATCCGAGCTCGTCTCCCATGTCGACCTGCCGGTTACCTGGCTCGAGGCGGCCGGGCTTCAGAAACCTGCGCGCATGCAGGGGCAGAGCTTCTTCGGCTTGTTGACCGGCGGTTCGCATTCCTCGCGTGCGGCCGTCTTCGCTGAACGTAACTGGCACGACAATTTCGACCCCATACGCAGCGTCCGGACAGAGCGCTACAAGCTCATCTTCAACGCGGCCCCGCACTTCCCCTACCGGCCGGCGTGGGATCTGGAAGATTCACCCACGTGGAAGTCCTACCTCGACGAGGGACGCCGCGGCAGACTCAGTCTGCTCCACAGACAGTTGCTGGAACCCAGCCGTGCCATGCTTGAGTTGTATGATCTGAAGCGCGACCCGGGCGAATTCCATAACCTGGCTACCGGCCCGGAACACTCCGCGGTATTGCGGGAATTGACCGGCCGCCTGAGCGAGTGGATGCACGCCACGAACGACTACCTGCCTCCCGGCGTCACCAGGCCGGGCGAGCCGGTGGGCAGAGGGTGGCCCGTCTCGTTGTGAACAACAGGGCGGCGTCCCGGCATCCAGCCGAGGCGCCGCCTCGCACGAATCAGAAGGTCAGACGCAAGCCCAGCTGAATTTGCCGCGCTGCCCACGCGCCGCTTACCAGCCCATAGCCGGGTCCGTCAAAGGTGCGGCCCGGCGAGTCGAAAGTGGGATGATTGAAAGCGTTGAAGAACTCGCCCCGGAATTGGAGGCGCTTGCCCTCTCCGATGGGGAAGTTGCGCAGCACCGAGAAATCGAAGCTCACCATGCCGTCACCGCGCAGGAGATTCATCCCCTGGTTGCCGAAGCGGTAATCAGCTGGCTGCCGGAAAGCCTCGGTGTCAAACCAGCGTTCGAGTTTACGGTCGTTCTTGGGCAGGTTCGGGTTTCTTAGAACGTCTGCCCGCAAACTTCCCGCCGAGAAAGCGAACGTTGTGTTCACGCGCGTGGTGACGGTGAACGGAGGTCCGCTTTGCATGCCGATGACCGACCCGAGCGCCCAATCCCCGAGGACGTAGCGCAGCGGATTATCGGCGAGATAGCGGCGGCCCTTGCCGACGGGGATTTCGTAAACCGAACTCCAGGTGAAGCGATGCGGTATGTCGTTTTCCGATGGCCCCCAATCATTGCGGCGGTTGTAGAAGTCCGAGTAGGAACCGCCCTCGTCGCCAAGGCTGGCTCCGCCCTCATCCACGTTGTTGAGGAACTTCGACCAGGTATATGTGGCCAGCAAATTCAAGCCGTGGGAGAAGCGTTTTTCCACGCGCACGAGTCCGGCGTGATAGCTGGAGACACCGAAGGAAGGCATCAGCACCTGCACGTTGCTGAACTGCGGGAAGGGGCGGTCGCGCTGCGTGGTCCCCGGGCCCATGCGCTCCGGCCTGATCTGGTTAATGCTGATGTTGGACCCTGCCAGCTTGCGCGAGAGGTTGCCCAGGTAGCTCACTTCCACTACCATCCTGCCGGGCAATTCGCGCTGCACCCCCAAATTGAACTGCTGCGCATAGCCGATGCGCCGGCTGGCTTCGTAGAAGGTCACCGCCGTAGTCGTGGAGCTTCCCACCCTCACTGCACCAAACGAATCGTTCAGCGTGGGAGATTGCAGTGAAAGTCCGGGGACTCCGTTGCGCAGGAAGAAGGGCGCCGTAATCCCGTTGTCCGGCGTGTTCATGGACGCCGACATCTCATAACCCAGCGAGGCTGACGTCGGAGCGCCACGGTCGAACGGATGCGCGTAGAAAATGCCGTAGCCGCCTCGAATTACGGTAGTGGCCGAACCCAGCGGTTTCCAGGCGAACCCGAACCGGGGACCGAAGTTATTCCAGTCCGTGTCGTACGGCTTGACGCGCCATCCGCCGACGCCGGCGAACTTCACCACGCCGGGCGTGCCGGAGACCGGGTTGATCTGCGTCATGTCGAACCCGTTCATGCGCTGGTTGGCGTCCACGATGGGCGTGTCCGTCTCCCACCGCAGGCCCAAGTTCAACGTGAGATCCTTGTGCACGCTCCAGTCATCCTGAACGAACCAGGCCAGGTACCAGCTGCTGCGGTCCAGCAACTGAGTCTGCCGCGCGCTGAAACTGGTTGGGAATCCCAGCAGCATAGTTGCCAGACCATTGCCTGAAGCCGCCGTGCCGGGCTGCCCCGTGGGCAAAAGGCTGAAGCTGAATGATCCCGAGGCGGTGGGCCGGTTGACCTCGTAATTCAGCGACTGCCGGGCTTCCATGCCGAATTTCCAGGAATGCCGGCCGCGAATCCAGGAGAGGTTATTCACGAATTGAAACTGTTCGATGGGAAACTGCTGCCTTTCCTGCGAGCTGGAGCCGAGGTTCACATAGCCTGAGGCGCCGAACTGCGGGAAAGCGTCGTCCGGCACGCCACGCAAGCCCAGTTTCCCGGGCCAGCCTCCGCCCAACCCCTTGGCAAAGGCGTGGTTGATGCGGTTTCCATACGTGAATCGAAATTCATTGATCAGAGCGGGGCTCACGATGCGCGTCCAGGCGCCGTACCAGAATTGCTGATGGCGCTTGGTGTCGGTATTCGTTTCAGCGGCCGGATTCGGAAACACGCTGGTGTTCAGCGTGTCGTCGCTGTTGTACATGTACCGGGCGTTGAATTTGTTTTTGGCGCCGAGGTTGTGGTCGATCTTGACGGTGAAGTTGTTGCGTGTCAGCCCGCGCACCCAATTGGAGCGGAAATTGTTCGCTCCCGCCAGGGTATCGGGCGGCCGGTTCGGCACGGGATAGAAGGGGAGCAAATTGACCGCCACGGGATCGAAGCGTGCGGAGGGGATGCGGTTACCGGGGAAGAGGTCCCGAACGAAACGCGTTCCCTCCTGACGCGTGGTGGCCGGATCGTAGATGGGGATCATCTGCCCGCGCGTGTTGAGGGACTGAGAGAAATCCCCCGTCTTCTCCAACGCGCTGGGAACCGTCAAGGTGCGCACGAAGCCATCCCGGCGCCGAGAACCCTCATAAGCGAAGTAGAAAAAGGTCTTGTCGCGGATGACCGGGCCGCCAAGCGTGCCGCCGAACACGTTGTAGCGCAGGGAAGGCTTGATCTTCCGGGTTCCGTCCGTGGGCGCGAAGAAGTTGGCCGCGTCGAGTTTCTCGTTGCGCAGATACTCGAACAGACTTCCACGGAACTGGTTGGTGCCGCTGCGGGTGGTGGCGATGATCACGCCGCCCGCCGAACCGCCATACTCCGCGGAGTAGTTGTTGGACAGCACCTTGACTTCCTGCACGACTTCCACCGGGGGGTCCGTGTCGATTTGCCCGATACCCAGGCGCATGTTCTGTCCCGTGCCGCCGTCGACCCAGAACATCTGGCTTTGCGTGCGTCCCCCGGCCAGACTGAAGTTCGGTTTCGAACCGCTGTCGTAGTTGACGAACACCGCCGCCCCGGTGATGTTGATCATGTTCATCGTGCGCCGGTCACCGAGGGGCATGTCCTCGATGGTTCGCGTCTCGACGAGTTGGCTGGATTGTGCGGTACGCGTTTCAAGCAGCGATGCCTCGCCTGTCACCGTCACGCTCTCCGATACGGCTCCGACTTCGAGGGAAACGTTCAACTCGAGCACCTGTCCGGTGGTCAGCGTAATGCCCTGGCGCACAAAACGCCTGAAGCCTTGCCTCTCCGCCGCCACTACATACTCACCGATAGGCAGGAAGCGAAGCGAGTAGAAGCCCACCTCGTTCGTACGTGACGTGCTCCTAACGCCCGTCGCGGTGTTGGTGGCCGTGATTTCAACATCCGGAACCACCGCGCCTTGCGTGTCCGTGACCACACCATTCACCGTAGCCTGCGGCGATTGCGCGAGCAGGGAAAACACGGCGAGAACTGCGATGCCCGCCAGCTTTGCGATTCTCATAGCTCCACCTTTCATTGAGGCGCCTGAGGCGTCTCATCAGCAGTTAATCCTGCAACTTCTTCACGCCCGGGCAGTGGGCGGAGCGTGGCGCGCAGCGGTGACCGCCGCCTGCCCGACGGTTATTCACTCAGAACAGAAGTTTCAGTGCGAAGTAAGTTTGCCTCGGCCAACCCGCGGTGTTCGAGATCTGGCCAAAAAGCGTGCTGGTTACGCTGGTATTCGGTGCCGTGAAGTGGGAGTGGTTCAAGGCGTTCAGGAGTTCCGCGCGGAACTGGAGCGTGACGTTTTCGTACAGGCGGAAGTTCTTCAGCGCCGAGAGGTCCCACATGTTGAGGCCGGGTCCGCGCAGTCCGGTGAAGCGGGTCGGAAACGTGCGGATATTCGAGGCCAACTGCCTGGCCGGGTCGCGCTCGAAGCCGGCGTCCGTATTGAACCATTGGTTCACATTGCGTTGGTGCTTAGATTCGTAATTGCCTTGCTCGTTTGACTGCGTGGCTGTGGTGACGTTCGTGGCAAGATTAGTGGCTTTCACTTCAACGTTCGGGATGACGGCGCCCGAGTCATCCATCACGCGGCCAAGAACTCTGCCGCGGGGATCCTGTGCGTCAAGGGCAGCGGCTAAGAGGAACAATACGACGCCCGCCAACTGTGGTTGTCGAGCCAGCGAGAACATCAAGACCTCCTCGACACGGTCCGGACAGCATCGCGGCTGCGGACTCCTCACACGCAGAAATTATATCACGGCGCCTGTTGCGCGTATCCTGGCGGTTGCTGGCTGGGGACGGCCCAAAGAGCCACGAGCCGGGAATCTGCCATGATGAAGGATTAGGAGGAAACAGACAAGCTTGTCTTTTATGATCAACGCCCAGCCTGCCATCGTGCCCGAACTCGATCCGGCTTTCGTACCCGCATCGGTCTTCAATCGAGAATTTCGCAACGCCGCTCGCGAAAAGGGCTCTGCCCCGCTGAACCTGGCGTTAGAGCGCACGGACGGCAGCATCTCGCGATTCGACACGATCGTCTTCGCGGACAACCATCCGCTCAACCTCCGTTATGTCGAGCGCATCGTGAAGTTCCTTCTCTGGCAGCGCGGGGGCTGGAAAGTCTATTCAGGGGGACCACCGGCCATTGGCGAACACCTCGCCCAGGTCTATTCCTCCGCCGGCGAGCGCGCCTTCGATGCGCAGTTCATGGGCGGTGTCTATGAGAGGCCGTTTACCGTCATCACCTGCAAGGCCGAAGAGGTGCCGGCCGCGCGCGAAAGTTCAGTGCCGTTAGGGCGCCACCTGGACGGCTGCCGTGTCGGCTTCGACCTCGGCGCAAGTGACCGCAAAGCCAGTGCCGTTCTGGACGGGAACGTCGTTTATAGCGAAGAAGTACCTTGGGACCCCCGGCACCAGTCGGACCCCGACTATCACTATCAGGGTGTTCTGGACAGCATTCGCAACGCTGCGGCGCATCTGCCGCGTCTGGATGCCGTGGGCGGCTCGGCGGCAGGCATCTACATCAACAACCGCGCGCGCGTGGCGTCCCTATATCGTGGCGTGCCGAAAGAAGCTTTCGAAGCCCAAATTGCCGGGATGTTTGTGCGCATCGGGGAGGAACTCGGCGTACCTCTGGAGGTGGTCAACGACGGCGAAGTGACGGCCTTGGCAGGGTCCATGTCCATCGGGGAGAACCCGGTGTTGGGCATTGCTCTCGGGTCCAGCCAAGCCGCCGGCTATGTGGACCATCACGGCAACATCACGGGCTGGCTGAATGAGCTGGCCTTCGTCCCCATTGACTATCGTGAAAACGCACCCGTGGACGAATGGTCCGGCGATACCGGCTGCGGCGTGCAGTACTTCTCACAGGTGGGCGCCATGCGCGTGGCCGAAGCCGCCGGCATGACCTTCCCCGCTGGACTCGGCCTGCCTGAGAAGCTGGTTGTCTTGCAGGAGCGCATGCTGGCAAAGGATTCGCTGGCGAAGAAGGTCTACGAGAGCATCGGCACCTGCCTGGGCTACGCCATCGCGCACTATGCCGATTTCTATGAGCTGAAACACGTGCTCGTGCTCGGCCGTGTGACGACCGGGCCGGGCGGCGACATTCTTGTGGAGCGCGCCAGGCATGTCTTGGCGCACGAATTCCCCGAACTCGCCGGCACGCTCAACATAGCCCTTCCCGATGAAAAGAGCCGGCGCGTCGGCCAGTCCATTGCCGCGGCCAGCTTGCCGCAAATCACGCAGGAGGCGAAACAATGAAACTGACTCGCGCGAACGCAGAAGTTTGGGCGCCGGACGGGAGCGCAACCGCCGACGCTCTGGCCCGGACGACGCACATGGCCATCGCCGCTCACCAGGATGACATTGAGATCATGGCCATGGCAGGGATCCTGGAATGTTTCGGCGCGGACGGGAAGGCCTTTCTTGGGGTCATTGCCACCGACGGGGCCGGTTCGCCGCGCGATGCGTTCTACGCCCGTTATAGCGATGAAGAAATGCAGAAGGTGCGCCGCGTCGAGCAAAAGAAAGCGGCGTTTGTGGGTGAATACTCGGCCGTCGTTTTCCTGGACTATCCGAGCGCGGCGATGAAAGCGCCCGGTGAAAAAGGACCTGTTGCCGACATCCAAGCCCTGCTCGCGGCTGCGCAGCCCGAAATCCTGTACACGCACAATCTGGCTGACAAGCACGACACTCACGTCGCCACCGCTCTACGCGTGATCAGTGCCGTGCGCGCTCTTCCGGCCTCCAACCGGCCCAAGCACTTGTACGGCTGCGAGGTGTGGCGGGATCTCGATTGGATGACGGACGCAGATAAGGCCGTCTTCGGAGTCGACGGCCACGAAAACCTGTCCGCTGCGCTGCTCGGCGTGTTCGATTCCCAGATCGCCGGGGGCAAGCGCTATGACCTGGCTACGTTGGGCAGGCGCCGGGCCCACGCAACGTACTACCAAAGCCACTCCGTGGATGCCGCCAAGGCGATCACGTTCGCCATGGATCTGACCCCGCTCATCCAGGATGATGGGCTCGATCCCGCAGCTTTCGTGGACGCGCACATTCAGCGCTTTGCGGCAGAGGTTGGATCGCGCATCGCCAAGCTCGGATAGCGGGCAGGAGACCGTCCTGAGCGGTTCGAAGCCGGCGCGAGGCATTGTTTTGCATTCCGCATCACGCCCCGATATGCTGCTGTAATCATGTCTTTATTGACTCGTCGCGCGCTTCTGGCGGGCGCGGCCCCTGCGATACTACGCCCGCAGTCGCGCCGCCGGCCCAATATCCTGTTCGCCATCGCCGATGACCTCTCCTACGCGCACACGAGCGCCATGGGAGATCGCGTGGTCAGAACTCCGAGCTTTGACCGCGTGGCCGAGCGCGGCCTGCTGTTCCGCAACGCCTTCTGCCCCGCGCCGCAATGCGCGCCCACCAGAGCCTCCCTGCTCACGGGCCGCTACATCTGGCAGAACGAGGAAGCCGGCACGCACGCCAGTTACTTCCCCCGGAAGTTCCAGGTGTACCCGGACCACCTGGCCAAGGCCGGCTACTTTACCGGCCTCACCGGCAAGGGCGCGGGCCCCTGCAATTGGGAGGACCCGGGTTGGCCCCACAACCCTGCCGGGCCGTCCTTCGACGCTCGCCGAGCCAGGAACCTTCCACAAGGGGTTAACAACAACGACTACGCCGCGAATTTTGCTGATTTCCTGGCCGCCAGACCGAAGGACAAGCCGTTTTGTTTCTGGTTCGGCTGTTCGGAACCGCACCGTGCTTATCAGAAGGGCATCGGCATCGAGAGGGGCAAGAAGCCCGAAGCGGTCACTGTGCCGCCGTTTCTGCCGGATGTTCCGGAAATACGCTCCGACATCCTGGATTACTACATCGAGATCGAGCATTTCGACGCGCACCTCGGGCGCATGCTTGATCAGATTCAGAAAGCCGGAGAACTGGAGAACACGCTCATCGTAGTCACGTCCGACAACGGCATGCCGTTTCCCGGCGCCAAAGCCACGATGTATGACTATGGCTGGCACTTGCCCATGGCGATTGCCTGGCCGGACCGCGCGCCGGGAGGACGTGCCGTGGAAGACATGGTCAGCTTCATCGACCTGGCGCCCACGTACCTGGAGGCCGCCGGCCTCAAGCCGGGTCCGGAAATCACCGGCCGGAGTCTGCTGCCTCTGCTCGAATCCAAGCGCTCCGGAGTGGTGGATGCGTCGCGGGACAAAATTTATGGGGGCCGTGAGAGGCACTCCCACGCCCGCTACGATAACCTGGGCTACCCGGCGCGGAGCGTCCGCACCCGCCAGTTTCTTTACACGCGGAACTTCAAGCCGGACCGCTGGCCCGCGGGGGACCCGGAAGGCTACCACGATATCGACGCCTCGCCCACCAAGAGCTACATGCTGGAGCACCGCAAGGAGGCGATTGTGGCTCCCCTGTTCGAGCACTGCTTCGGCAAGCATCCGGAAGAGGAACTCTACGACGTGGTGAAGGACCCCGGCTGCTTGAAGAACCTGGCAGCTTCCCCCGACCATGCCAGGACTCGAAAAGAGCTGCGCGCCGGTCTCGACCGCACGCTGACGGCCCAGAAGGACCCTCGCATGACGGGCAGCGAGGTATTCGATTCCTACCCGCGCCACTCGCCGATGCGGCCGGAACTCGGCGGCTTCGTCACGCGCGGCGCCTACAACCCGAAGTACAAGTAGCTCTGCCGGGAGGATCTCCGCGCGCTACTTTCTTTCGAGCAAATAGGCGCTGTCTTCGAGACGGCTTTCAGCGCCGTCGTTGACCGCGAACCTCCGGCGCATCACCTTGCCTTCGCTGACGCGTCCGCTCCACAACGACGCACCGGCATAGGCCCCGTCCTTGCGCAGCGCGTAGAAGTTGATATCAAAGCGGGCCAACCGGGCGGCGTCGTTGCCGAAGTTGCGCGCGATGCGCTTCAGGCAATCCAGGCAAGCTTCCTGGGGAGCCATGCCGCGGCGCATGTTTTCGACGATGCTGTGCGCGCCGGCGACGCGGATGTTCTCCTCGCCGCGGCCCGTGGAGCCGGCGGCGCCAACGTCCTGGTCGACGTAGAGGCCGGCGCCGATGATGGGCGAGTCGCCCACGCGGCCCGGCAGTTTCCACGCCAGACCGCTGGTCGTGGTGACACCCGATATTTCGCCTCGGGAGTTCAAAGCAAGACAGTTGATGGTGCCGGTAGGCGGATTGGCGGCCACCTCCGCGGCCCAGGCGAGCGTGGCTTCATCGGCCTGCGGGAACAGTTGCCGCAGACGGGAAGTGGGTTTTCCGGGGGGCGCGTCGAGCCCGTCGGTCCAGTTGTTGTGATTGTTGCGGTCGCGCAGCGACTGTTTCCATGTCAGCCAGGCGAGACGCGCCTTTTCGCTGAGCAGATTCTCTTCCTGGAAACCATGGGCGCGGGCGAAGCGCAAAGCGCCTTCGCCTACCAGCATGACGTGGTCCGTCTGCTCCATCACCAGCTTGGCCACACGCGAAGGGTACTTGATGTTGCGCAAAGAGGCCACAGCGCCGCAGCGCCGCGTCGGGCCGTGCATCACGCTCGCGTCGAGCTCCACCACCCCCTCCTCGTTAGGCAGGCCGCCGTAGCCCACGGAGTTGTCCCCGGGGTCTTCCTCGTTGATGTTGACGCCCGCGATGACGGCGTCAAGCGTGTCTCCGCCGGCTTTCAGGATTTCCATGGCGCGCGCGCAGGCCTTCAGGCCGTTCGCGCTGGCAATGACGATTTCCTTCGTGCCGGCTGCGGACGCAGTTACGCCGGCGAGCGCCGAAGCGCCCCACATCAATTCCCGTCTGCTGATCATGACTGCCAATTCCCCCGGATAGGCTAAACTTACAGCTAATGAAGATTGCCTGGATGCTGCTCTGGGTGTTGCTCGCCTCATTGTTGCCCGCCGCGGGGCAACAGGGCAAGTCACGCCGGAGCGGCCCTGAAGTGACGTTGCTCGAACTGCAATCGCACCGGGAAAGCGGGCGCATTATGATCGACGGGCGGGTCAAGGTGACCTCGGATCGCCCCATCAAGGGCGTGGTATTGCTCTTCGATTTGATGGCGAGCGGCAATCAGGTCATCAGCACCCAGAAGATCGTGGTTGCCGAGGAGACCGTGGAACCCGGCCATGAGGCCGAGTTCGGCGGCCACGTTGTGGACCACGCGAGGGCTATCCGAATCCGGGTTCACTGCGAAGATCGGGACACGCGCCACCTGCGCGTAGCCAACGCGGGACCCTTCCCCATCGAATGAGCTTCACTCTCCGCTGCTAGAATGGAGAGTCTCCATGCAGCAGAAAATCTCCCCGGCCAGTCACGTCATCGGAGTGGTGCGCTTGCCGGGCGACAAGTCCATCAGCCACCGCTATGCCATCCTGGCAGCCCTCGCCCAAGGCGTGACGCGCATCACAGGCTACTCTACAGGCGCTGATTGCGCCTCGACGCTCGGCGTTCTCCGCAGCCTGGGTGTAAGGGTTGAGCGCGAGGGCACGTCGGTCGCCGTCCACGGCTCCGGACTGGAAGGACTCGAAGCCCCCAGCGAAATGTTGGACGCCGGCAACTCCGGCTCCACCATTCGCATGATGTCCGGGATCCTGGCAGCTCAGCCGTTTTCGAGCCGCATCACCGGCGACGAGTCTTTGTCTCAGCGGCCGATGGATCGCATCATGAAGCCGCTGGCGGAGATGGGCGCTGTCATCCGGGCGCGCGATGGCCGCTATCCTCCCCTCGATATCGATGGCCGCCCCCTGCGGCCGATTTCCTACACGCTTCCCGTCGCGAGCGCACAGGTGAAGACCTGCGTTCTGCTGGCCGGTTTGTTTGCCGAAGGTGAAACGGCCGTCATCGAGCCTGTCCGGACAAGGGATCATACCGAGGTGGCGCTCCGCGCCTTCGGGGCGGACCTGCGGTTAGAAGGCCGACGCATCACCGTGAGCGGACGGCCGAATCTCCAGGCGCTGGAGTTATCGGTCCCTGGAGATATTTCCTCAGCAGCTTTCTTTCTGGCCGCCGCCACGTTAGTGCCAGGATCGCGGCTCACCATCGAAAACGTTGGACTGAACCCCACGCGGGCGGGGCTGATCGATTTTCTGATTTCGATGGGCGCCCGTATCCGCATTGAGCGGCTCACTGACGTGGCTGGCGAACCGGTGGGCGACCTGCTGGTGGAATCCGCTCCACTGCGCGGCGGAGTGATCGAGAAAGGCCTGGCGGCCACGCTCATCGATGAGATTCCCGTGCTTTCGGTGCTGGGCGTCGTCAGTGAACAAGGACTCGAAGTGCGCGACGCCGCTGAACTGCGCGTGAAGGAAACCGATCGCATTGCCACCGTAGCGGACAACCTCAAGCGCATGGGTGTCGAAGTGGACGTGCGCGAAGACGGCTTCCGCGTGCCGGGCGGGCAAGAACTGCGTGCGGCCACCTTCGATTCATTCGGGGATCACCGCATCGCCATGGCGTTCTCCGTCGCCGCGCTCGGCGCCGATGGCGAATGCACCGTTGAAAACGCCAGCGCGGCCGATGTATCTTATCCTGAGTTCTTCGATACACTGCGCCGGCTTACCGAATGAGATGAAGATTCAAGATCCCCACAGTGACCTCAGGCTGGAAGGTCTGATTCACGACCTCAACAACGTCTTCGAGACTTTCTCGGAAGCGGCCGAGTTGCTTGCCGGCGACGAACGTTGGAGCACTCTGGCTTCTGCGCTCCAGCGGAGTGTGGCCAGAGGCCGCCGCATCACCGACAGCCTGTACCCCGCAGCCGCCTCCGCGGAGGATCTGGAGAGCCTGATCGAAACATCCATCGAATCCGTGCGCGACATGCTGCCCCGGAAAGCAGCCGCACAGCTTCGCGTGCGGCGAAGCGTGGAAACAGGCCTGCGGTTGCCCGGCGCCGCTGAAGCCTGGGAGCGCGTGCTCGTGAACCTGCTGCTCAACGCCGCCCAAACCGGCGGAGGGCCGGGCGAAATCGAGGTAGAAGCGAACAGCCAGCGAGGTCAAGTGCGGATCACTGTCGCCGACAGCGGTCCAGGCCTTTGCGAGAAGAGCTTGTCTCGCGTGTTTGAGCCGGGCTACTCTACCAGGCCGGGAGGCAGGGGGCTTGGTCTGAGTGTGGTGGAAAGCATTGTCAGGCAGCACGGTGGCGAGGTGCGTGCCGCCAATCGGGAAGGCCGTCCCGGAGCGGTCTTCACCATCCTGCTGCCCACTGCCGCCCTGAATGGTCCGGCCGGCGAAAGGAACCCCTCTTAGGGATTCCGGGGCTTGTAAGCCACGCAGTCGATTTCCACCTTCATGTCAGGATTGGCGAACTTCGCTTCCACCGTTGTGCGCGCCGGCCGGTGTTTGCCGAAAAACTCGGCGTAGACCTGGTTCATAGCGCCGAAATCCCGCCCATCGCGCAAGAACACGGAGCACTTGACGACCTCTGTCACCGAGGCGCCGGCCGCCTCCAGGATCCGGCGGATGTTCTCGAGCACCAGGCGCGTCTCGTGTTGGATGTCGCCCAGCGAGAACTGGTTGGTTTCCGGATCAACCGGACCCTGTCCGGAAACGTAGATGAAATCGCCCGCGCGGATAGCCGGCGTGTAAGGTCCGCGAGGCTCCGGGGCTCCTGTGGGAAGAATGCGTTCGATCATGATTCGGTCTTCTTGCGGCTCCTGCGCGTGGCCGTTGTGGACTTGGCGGACTTCTTTGCAGCGGTCTTCTTGCGAGTGGTCTTGCGCGGCTTCGGCTCGGGCTCGAAGTGAGACGGCTGTCCTTCCACTACAGGCTGTTTTTCGTCCTCCTCCGCGGCGGCCTCAGACGGCTCCTCTTCCTCGGGCAGTGCGGGCGGGTAGAACTCGGAACCGAGGAAGACAAACAGCCCCTTCTCTTCGTCCGCTTCCACTCTCACCACGCCCTTGTCCTGGGCGAAGTTCAGCAACTCCGCGAATTCCTGGAATCCAAACGCCTTGCAGTCGAAATTCGGATGTTCCTCCGAGACCCACACGGACAGCTCGTCGGCGGCAGCGCCTTCCTCCAAGTCCAGGCGGTGGCTTTCCAGCGTATCCCGCAGCACCGGCAGGGCTTCGTCGCGCTTGACCTGAGGCACTTCCGGCTGAGCCGCCGTCTTGCTTTCGATAATGTAACGACCGCCGGTGCCGCTGACGTTCACGTAACCGGCATCGCGGATCTTCTCGACGAATTCCGAGAAGCTGCCTACCCCGTAGGCTCTTTCGTTGAAGGAGGAATCCAGCTGAAGCATCGTGGACTTCAGCAACCCGAGCTGCGGCTGCACCGCCCGCCTGATCAGCACTTGCAGGGCACGTTCCACCAGCGGCATCGCCTGCTGCAGATCGAGCGGCGCCGGACGAGCCTTTGACTGCTGGCGTTCGCCTGCCGGCTTGCCCTGTGGAGCGGCTTGTTTCTGCGGCTGTTGCGGCGGTGGCTTCTGAGCGTCGTAGATCAGCGATTCATAGCTGATGAACTCATGGCAGTTCTGCTGGAGGATGGTGCTCGTGAACGCCTTCCCGCCCACGACGAACACGGTCTTGCCGTATTCTCGGAGCTTGTTGACCAGCGGAATGAAATCGCTGTCGCCGCTCACCACGGCGAAAGCGTTCACATGGTTGTGCGTAAACGCCATCTCCAGCGCATCCAGCGCCAGGTTGATGTCGGCGGCGTTTTTATCACCCCGAGGGGACGGCACACGCTGCACCATCTGAACGGCGTTCTCCGCCATCTGCCGCGTGGCGCCTTCTTTGCGGTTCCAGTTCGCGTAGGCGAACTTGGCGATGATATCGCCCCTTTCCTTAAGAGCGTCCAGCGGCAGGGACACGTCAAATTCGCGCCTGAGCGTGGACTTCACGCCGATTTCAATGTTGTCGTAGTCCACAAATACGGCTATGTTCAGTTTCTCTTGCATGTTGACTCGTTTCCGCGGGCTTCAGCTTCTGCCCGCTGCTGCCAGGTGTCGATGGCAGCGTCAGTCTGGTGCGCCTGCGGCAGACCGTACAAACTCCACGATGGTATCAAGCGAAGCGCCCGGCTGGAACACGGCGGCCACACCCAGTCGCTTCAGCGGTTCGATGTCCTCATCGGGGACCGTTCCTCCCACAATTACCACGACATCGTCCATGCCCTTGTCGCGGAGCAACTCCATCACGCGCGGCACGATCGTCGCATGCGCGCCTGACAGGATACTCAAGCCAATGACCTGAACGTCCTCCTGCAAAGCCGCGTTGACGATCATCTCGGGAGTCTGTCTCAAACCCGCGTAGATGACTTCCATGCCGGCGTCGCGCAAGCCTCGGGCAACAACTTTGATCCCCCGGTCATGGCCATCCAACCCGGCCTTGGCCACTAATACCCGGATTTTCCTCCGCTTGCCCGCGGCTGGCCGCTGCTCGCTCACTGCCTTTGATTATAGGACGGCATCTTCGCGGTAGGTGCCGAACACCTTCCGTAGCGTCTCACAAATCTCGCCGAGCGTGGCATAAGCGCGCACTGCCTCGAGCAGATACGGCATGGTGTTCGCCTCTTCCTCCGCCGCCCGGCGGAGATCTTCCAGCGCGGATTGGACGCGTCCGGCATCGCGCCGCTCGCGCAGCGCCCGCAGCCTCGCGGCTTGGCGCGCATGGGCGTCTTCACCGATCTTGAGCAGTTCGATGGGCTTCTCGCGCGTTTCCTTGAACTCGTTCACGCCCACGATGATCCGCTGTCCGCTTTCTATCTCCCGCTGGTGGCGATAGCTGGCGTCGGCTATCTCCCGCTGCGGGAAGTTCTGCTGGATGGCTTCAATCATGCCGCCCATCTCGTCGATGCGGCGGATGTATTCCAGCGCGGCTTTCTCCATCTCCAGGGTCAGATTCTCTATGACGTAGCTGCCGCCGAACGGGTCCGCCACGGCGGCCACGCCGCTTTCGTGGGCCAGAATCTGCTGTGTCCGCAGGGCGATGGTTACGGCTTCCTCGCTCGGCAGGGCATACGCCTCGTCGAGTGAGTTGGTATGAAGCGACTGTGTCCCGCCCAGCACCGCGGCCAGCGCCTGTACCGTCGTGCGGACCACGTTATTGTAAGGCTGCTGCCAGGTAAGCGAGCATCCCGCCGTCTGCGTGTGGAAGCGGAGCTTGAGGCTCCGTTCGGACGTCGCTCCGAAACGCTCACGCATGATGTGCGCCCACAGTTTCCTGGCCGCGCGGTACTTGGCGATCTCCTCCAGGAAATCGTTGTGGGCGTTGAAGAAGAAGCTGACGCGTGGCGCGAATTCGTCCACCGTCAGGCCGCGCTCAATGGCCCATTCAACGTACTCGATGCCGTCTCGCAGGGTAAAAGCCAGCTCCTGCACCGCCGTCGAGCCCGCCTCGCGGATGTGGTAGCCGCTTACGGAAATGGTGTTGTAACGCGGCGCGTGTCGCGTCGCGTATTCCATTACGTCGATCACCAGCCGCATCGAGGGGCGCGGTGGATAGATGTACTCCTTCTGCGCGATGTACTCCTTCAGGATGTCGTTCTGAAGAGTGCCGGTCAGCTGTTTCCAGTCAACTCCCTGCTGCTCGGCCACTGCCAGATACATGGCCCAGATGATGGGCGCCGGTGAGTTGATGGTCATGGAGACGCTCACCTCACCCAACGGTATGCCGTTGAAGATGATCTCCATGTCCTCCAGTGAGGAGACTGGCACGCCGCATTTGCCCACTTCACCCGTGGAGAACTCGTGGTCGGAGTCATAGCCCATCAGGGTGGGCAGGTCGAAAGCCACGGAAAGGCCGGTCTGGCCCTGTTGGAGCAAGTACAGGTATCGCTGGTTGGTGTCCTCCGGTGTTGCGAAACCGGAGAACTGCCGCATGGTCCACAGCCGCCCCCGGTACATGTCGGCGTGGATGCCGCGCGTGTAAGGGAATTCGCCCGGGCTTCCGAGCTCGGAGCCGGGGTCGAACTCGCCTAAGTCTTCCGCGCTATAGGAGGACTTGAGTGGCAAGCCGCCCAGGGTGGTCACCTCGTGGCCGCCTGCTTCAGTAACGGGAGCCCGCCTCCTCCTCATTGCCCCCATTGTAGCCCGGGCGGGCGGTGAAACAGCCCGCAGTGTCCTAGAATCAATTCAGGTAAGCCATGCCCGAGCACGATCCTGTCCGCCCGCCCGTCATCCTGGACCGCATCTACACGCGTGGCGGGGATAAAGGCGACACCAGTTTGGCGGATGGCACGCGCGTCTCCAAAGATGCGCCGCGCATCTGCTGCTGCGGCGATTTGGACGAACTGAGCGCTTTTGTGGGCGCGGCGCGCGTGGAGGCCGTGGCGATTGCCTCCCAGGCGCCCCTAGGCCACTTGGTGTCCATGCTTGAACGAATCCAGCACCAGTTGTTCAATCTGGGCGCTGCGCTGGCCTCGCCCGGCAAGATTCCAGGTGAGGGGCAGGCGTTTCCTGAACCGTCTGACATTGAGTTTCTGGAGCGCGAAATCGATGCGCTCAACCGCGACCTGCCGCCGCTCAAGAGCTTCGTTCTTCCGGGAGCAGCCCCCCTGGACGCCGAACTGCACCGTTGCCGCGCTGTTTGCCGACGCGCGGAACGGAGTCTGGTGGCGTTGTCTGCCGTCGAGCCTGTGCCCCCGCACGCCCTGCCGTACCTGAACCGGTTGTCCGACGCCTTCTTTGTTTGGGCGCGCTGGGCCTGCCGCCAACTCGGCGCCGGCGAGATTCTCTGGGATCCAAAACTGGCATCCCCGCAGCGGGACGCATCTTCCGGAGAGTAGGCCAGCCAATTTTGCCCGTTAGCTGTCTTGCCAGCGCTGTGCCGCTGGACTAAGATGACAGGCGATGAGCCCGCTTGTTCGTTGGACCAAGACTGGCGAAATCGCCATCGTTACCATTGACAATCCCCCTGTCAATGCCCTGAGTCCGGGAGTTCCCGAGGGCATTCTCGCTTGCCTTGAGGAACTCAACGCCGATCCCGAAGTGGAAGCCACGGTTCTGATTGGTGCGGGGCGCACTTTCATCGCCGGAGCCGACATCCATGAGCTTTCTCGGATTGCCAGCGGAGAACGCAGCCGCGACCTCGGCCTTCAGCCGGCCATTCTGGCGCTCGAGAATTCTCCCAAACCAGTGATCTGCGCCATACACGGCACCGCGCTTGGCGGAGGCTTGGAATTCGCCATGGGAGCGCACTACCGTGTGGCGGCTCCATCCGCCCGCCTCGGCCAGCCTGAAATCCGGCTGGGTCTCATCCCCGGCGCCGGGGGCACGCAACGGTTGCCGCGGCTGGTGGGTGTCGAAAAGGCCGTGGAGATGTGCTCGCTCGGGCAGCCTGTTTCCGCCGCTGAGGCTCTGCAATGCGGCCTGGTGGACCGCTTGATCGAAGGCGACCTGCTTGAAGGGGCGTTGGCCTTCGCGCGTGAAATGCTCGCCCGTAGAGCAGAGCCACCCAAGACACGGGATAGGGCTGTCTCCCCGGATGACCCCACTGCTCTGGCGCCGGTCTTTGACGCCGCCCGCGATGCTGCCAGGAAGAGGATCCGAGGGCAGCAGGCTCCGCTGAGAGCTATCGAAGCCATCGGATATGCCACATCGGCGAGTTTTGAGGAAGGGCTCCGGCAGGAAGCGCGCCTGTTTGAAGAGTGCCTCTTCTCGGACGAGTCCAGGGCCCTGATCCACGTCTTCTTCGCGGAACGCGCCACGGGGAAAGCCCGGATCGGCCGACGTGACTGCTCCAGCGTTCCGTGTGGTGGCTGTTGTCGGAGCTGGCACCATGGGCAGCGGTATCGCCACGGCACTGGCTGATGCTGGCTTCGCCGTCATCCTGAAGGAGGTTTCCGATGAGGCCCTTCAACGCGGGCTAGGCCTGATCCGAGCCCATTACGCTTCAGCCGTGCAGAAAGGCCGCCTCAGACCGGAGGAGCTAGAGCGCCGCATGGCGCTGATTACACCATCCCTCGATTACGCACAGTTTGCCCGGGCCGACCTGGTCATTGAAGCTGTCTTCGAGGATCTCGACGTAAAGAAGCGCGTCTTCGCAGAGTTGAGCGAGGCCTGCGGTGAGGACGCAATTCTCGCCACGAACACTTCGACCTTGGACATAGACGCCATCGCCGGCGCCACACCTCGCGCAGAGCGTGTGATCGGAGTGCACTTCTTCAGTCCGGCGCCCATCATGAGGCTGGTGGAAGTCGTTCGCGGCGCCGCAACCTCTCCCGAAACCACGGCCGGTTGCCTGGCTCTGGTGAAGAAACTCGGGAAGACTGCCGTTCTGGCCGGCAATTGCCGCGGCTTCATCGGCAACCGCATGTTTGAACCCTATCGGCGTGAAGCCCAATTCCTGGTTGAGGAGGGCGCCCGGGTCGAGGAAGTGGACCGCGCCCTCACCGCCTTCGGCATGGCCATGGGGCCTCTGGCCACTTGCGATCTGGTCGGTTTGGACGTCATGTCGAGCATTCGGACCGTACTGCGCACCCTGGAGCCGGCCGGATTGCGGCAGCCGCTCATTGAAGACAGGCTCTGCACACTGGGGCGGCTGGGGCAGAAGACCGGCGCCGGTTGGTACCGCTACGGGGAGTCCCGCAAGGGAGTCCCCGACGACGAGGTGGCCGAGTTGATCCGGGACGCCGCGCACGGCGCAGGTCTGGAACCGCGGGAAGTCTCAGAGCAGGAGATTGTGGATCGAACGCTCTGCGCTCTCGTGAATGAGGGCGCGCGAATCCTGGACGAGGGGGCCGCTCAACGGGCTTCAGACATTGACGTCGTCTATGTCACCGGTTATGGCTTCCCGGCGTGGCGGGGAGGGCCCATGTGGTACGCCGACAGGGTGGGATTGGACTGGGTTTACCAGAAGATACGCGGATTCGAAAGCCTTCACGGCGGGCATTGGAGACCTTCACCCTTGCTTGAGCGCCTGGCGCGGGAAGGGGGTAGTTTCGCTGCCCTGGACCGGGCCCAGGCTGAAACCTGAACCCGCCGTCCAGGGAGCCGCCAGCGGCCATTTTTGCTCAACTGCGCCGCCATACTTCCCGGCTGCGTGGTTGACACCCACCTACGCCGTTTTTATGATGAAATTTCATCGCTGGACGGGCTCCGCTCCCGTCCAAGTGTTATGTAGACACCGTGTGCTAGGTATCTTTCCCGATTAAGAGAGCCTCCGTATGATTAAAGTCGAAGGTTTCACGAAGCGATACGCGCGCAACGTCGCGGTCGACAACATATCCTTCGAGGTCCCAAAGGGGCAGATCGTCGGTTTCCTGGGGCCGAATGGCGCCGGCAAGACCACGACCATGAGGGTACTCACCTGCTTCATGCCCCCGACGTTCGGTACGGCCCGCGTGGCCGGCTTCGACGTCCTGAAGGAACCTCTGGAAGTGAAGAAGCGTATCGGTTACCTGCCGGAGACCCCGCCGTTGTATCCCGAAATGGAGGTAGTTGAGTATCTTCAATTCACGGGCCGGCTGAAGGGTATTCCCAAGTCCGACCTCGCGCGAAGGGTCAAAGAAGTCACTGAGCGCTGCGCCATCGGTGAGGTGATGACGCGCCTCATCGGCAAACTGTCACGAGGTTTCCGCCAGCGTGTCGGTCTCGCGCAGGCCATTATCCACAACCCGGATGTGCTGATTCTGGACGAACCCACGGCGGGTCTGGACCCGAAGCAGATCATCGAAACCCGCGCCCTGATCAAACAACTGGCCGGGGATCATACGATCATCCTCAGTACCCACATCCTGCCCGAGGTGGGGCAGACCTGCCAGCAGGTCATCATCATCTCCAAGGGCAAGTTGGTGGCGACGGAATCCGTCGAAAACCTGACCAAGCGCCTGCACGGCGCAGAATCAGTCGTCGTCGAAGCCGTGGCTCCCGAGGGCTCCGCGGTCCAGCAGAGGCTGGAGCAGGTGCCGGGTGTCAGCCGCGTCCTCCTCAAGGAGGTGCGCGACGGGCGCTCCCGGCTGGAAGTCGAAAGCCTGCCGGGACGCTCTATTCGCGCGGACCTCGCCAAGGCAGTCGTGGAAGCCGGTTGGGGGCTCTATGAACTCCAACCCGTCGCCTTCAGCCTCGAGGAGATCTTCCTCCAGTTGACTGGTTCGGAATCGGACGACGCGCCGGGAGGTGCCCAGTGAAGAACATCTGGATCATTTGCCGTAAGGAACTGAAAAGCTACTTCGCTTCGCCCATCGCCTACGGGTTGATGGCCTTCTTTGCCGCCATCGCGGGCTACTTCTTCTATGTCGCTACCGCGATCTTTGTCACGCGCGGCATGGAGTCCCAGATGATGGGGCGCGGCTTTCCCATGGATGTCAATGAATGGGTCGTGCGCCCGGTTCTCATGAACGTCAGCGTGATCGGGTTGTTCATGATCCCGATGATCACCATGCGCCTGTTCGCCGAGGAGAAACGGTCCGGCACCATCGAACTGCTGGCTACGTCACCCATCCGGGACTGGGAGATCATTCTCGGTAAATGGCTAGCCGCTCTGTTCCTCTACATAAGCATCCTGGGCATCTCGGCCTTGAATCTCGTGATGCTCTTCCTGTACGGCAGCCCGGATTGGCGTCCGATGCTGGTCGGGTATCTCGGGCTGATTCTGCAAGGGGGCTGCCTGCTGGCTCTCGGTACATTCATTTCCACCACGACGCGCAACCAGATTATCGCCGGTACGGCCACTTTCGCCGCCTGCCTGCTGCTGTGGGTGTTTGACTGGGTCAGTTCCTACGAGTCCGCCGCCTGGGCCAAGGTGATGTCCTACCTCTCGGTGGTCACTCACTTCGAGCCTTTCTCTAAAGGCGTCCTGGACACCAAGGACGTGATCTTCTATCTCTCGGTGACTTTCTTCGGGCTGTTCCTCACCGCCCGTTCCATGGAATCCATTCGTTGGAGGGCTTAAATGAACGTCAGATGGTATCAGACCAGGCAAACCCGGTACGCCGCCTACGTCACCCTGTACATCGTGATCGTTCTTGCAGTTCTGGGCGCTCTGAATTGGCTATCGAACCGTCACAACCGGTCATATGACGCCACTTCCAGCAAGCGCTTCAGCCTCTCCGAGCAAAGCCAGAAGATCGTTCGCGAACTGAAGCAGGACGTCAGGATCACCTACTTTGACCAGACCAGCCGGTTTGGGCAGGCGCGTGACCTGTTGGACCGCTACCACAACCTGTCCTCCAAGCTGAGCGTGGAGTACATCGACCCTGACAAGGCGCCTCAGGAGGCGCGCGCCGCCGGCGTCCGCAGCTACGGCACCATCTTCATCCACGCCGGTGAGCGGCAGGAAGAAGCCAAGGTCGTGAGCGAGGAGGAAATCACCGGCGCGCTCATCCGAGCCTTGAAAGGCGGCGCGAGGACGGTTTGCTTCGTGGCGGGCAGCGGTGAGCACTCGCTCGAAGAAACCGGACGCTCCGGCTACTCCTCTTTCAAGGAGGTCCTTGAGAAGAACAACTACCAGGCGCGCAGCATCTCCTTGCTGGAGAAGCCCGAGGTTCCCGAGGATTGCACCATCCTGATCGTCGGTGGTCCGCGTTTTGACTACCTGGAGCCCGCCGTGAACGCTGTGCGCGCCTACGTGGAAAAGGGCGGCCGCGCATTGCTCATGGTGGACCCGCCCGTGCGTCTCGGCCGCGAGGAAGTCAGCGAGAACGCGGCTCTCGCCAAGTTGCTAGGCTCCTGGGGCATCACTCTGAACCGTGACCTCATCGTAGACACCAGCGGCATCGGCCAGTTGTTCGGTCTGAGCGAAGTGGTGCCGCTTGTGACCAACTACGAATCGCACGCCATTGTTCGCGACCTGCGCGAAGTGGCCACGGCGTTCCCGCTGTCCCGCTCGCTCGAAACCGGCGCCGCGGAGAAGGTCACCGTGGAGAAACTCTTCTCAACCAGCGGCAACAGTTTCGCCACGGCCAATCTGACTTCCGCCGAGATTCGCATTGATCCCGGCAAGGACAAGCGCGGTCCGCACGCCTTGGCGGCCGCCGGTACCGTGGAGACCGGTTCCGCGAATAAGGGCCGTTTTGTCGTGGTCGGTTCCTCCGGCTGGGTTGCCAACAACATCCTGCGCTTCAACGGCAACCGCGACCTCGCGCTGAACATGATGAACTGGTTGTCCGCTGACGAGGATCTGATTTCCATCCGCCCGAAGGAGCCGGAAGACAGGCGCCTGAATCTCAGCCGCGCACAGATGTCGCGGATCTTTTACGCCAACGTCATCGGTCTGCCGATCATCATCATCCTGGCCGGTCTTAGCGTCTGGTGGAGGAGGCGAAAGGGATGAAGTTCCGGGGCCTTCTGCTGGGAGCCATCTTGTTGGCGGGCTTGGCGGGATTGGTCTTCTGGTCGAACCGCGCGGAGAAAGCCCGCGAGGATAAACCTCCGGAGGGTGCTTCGCCGAAGATCGTCTCCGTAAGCGAAGAGGACATCCGCCGTATCGAAATCAGCCGGGCGGGAGCCGAAGCCACCGTGCTCGAGAAGAGCGACGATGGCGTCTGGGGCATTGTCGCGCCCCAACCGCTGAGGGCGGACCAGGACGCAGTGCGTTCGCTGGTGACCTCGCTCTCCTCGCTCAACTCGGACCGGCTGATCGAGGAGAAGGCCGGCGATCTGACTACTTTCGGTCTCGACGCGGCGTCTCTTACGGTTTCTTTCTTCAAGGCGGACGGCACTTCCAGCGCTCTTAAGATTGGGTCGGAAACTCCCACTGGTGGAGGTTTCTACGCCATGCTGGAAGGCGCTCCCAGCGTTTACACGGTCGCGAGTTGGACTAAGTCAGGCTTGGACAAGACGGCGGCCGACCTGCGGGACAAGCGGCTGGTGGCCTTTGATTCGGAAAAACTCAGCCGGCTGGAGTTGACCGCGGGCGGGGAGACCGTTGAAATCGGCCGGAACGCGGCGAAGCAGTGGCAAATCCTGCGGCCCAAGCCCTACCGCGCGGATGGGGGTGAGGTTGAATCCTTGATCTCCCGCTTGCGTGACGCCCGCATGGAGTCTGAGCCCACGCCTGAAGAGGCGCGCAAAGCGGCGGCGGCGTTCGCCTCGGCGAAGCCGGTGGTGGTGGTGCGCGTCACTGACCTCGCGGGCACCCAGCAACTGGAATTGCGCAAGTCCAAGGACAACGATTACTACGCACGGGGCAGCACCGTTGAAGGTGTTCATAAGCTCTCCAGCCACGTGGGCGATGGGCTCGGCAAGACGCTGGAAGACTTGCGCAACCGCAAGCTCTACGACTTCGAATGGGATCCCCCCACCAGGATCGAGATCCGCGATGGGGGCCAGAGGACGGTCTTTGAGAAACGCGAAGACAAGTGGCTGCGAGGCGGCAAGACGCTCGATGCCGCCAGCATGAACAGTTTCATCGACAATCTGCGCGACTTGACCGCGCTGAAGTTCAAGGAACAGGGCTTCGGCGAGGTTGAATTTGAGGCCAGTGTGACTTCCGACGCGGGCAAGCGCGTTGAAAAGGTCCAGTTCTCCAAGAGCGGCGAAAACTTCCTGGCGCGTCGGGACGGCGAGCCCTCCCTTTACGAAATTGATGCCCACGCCGTGGTTACACTCAGGCAGGCGGTCAAGGACGTCAAGGAGCAAGAAGCTACCACGCAGGAGGGAAAGAAGAAGTAGCTCCGGAGCCGCATGCACGGCCTCCTTACTGACCTCTACCAACTGACGATGGCGGCCGGGTATTTCGAGGCCGGCAAGGCTTCGGAAAAGGCCACCTTCGAGCTGTTCATTCGCCAGCTTCCGCCAGGGCGCAGTTTTGTCGTGGCGGCCGGCTTGGAGCAAGCAGTTGAATATCTGCTCAACCTGAGCTTCAGCGCGGATGAAATCGACTACCTGAAAGGGCTCCCGCAGTTTGCGCGTGCCTCCCCGGCCTTCTTTGAAAGCCTTGAGCGCCTCTTGCCCGCCCTGGCCCGTTTGACGCGGCACGTCGCCTCCCGGTCGATCCCGCTTATTTCCACCGCGGATGCTCACACGGAGAACTGTCTTGAGTTTGCTGATTGGCCGTCGCACTGCGTAGCCGGTACGTGGGGGCAGAAGAAGGCTGCCTGCACTGTGCTCGAGGGCGCTCTGGTGTTGCCCAGTTCCGCCGGTCCGCACGCGGTCGAAGGCGCCGCTCAGTCCTGTGCCGGGTCGAACATGACGGCCGTCGCCTGGCGCCACAGCCTCTCCAGGTCGTAGTAATTGCGGGCTTTTTCCGAAAAGACATGGACCAGGAAATGGCCGTAGTCGAGCAGCACCCACTCGGCGTGCTGATAGCCTTCGACGCTCAATGGCGTCACTCCAGCGGCCTTCAGTTTCGCCTCGATTTCATCACTGATGGCCTGAATCTGGCGCGGGTTGCTGCCCGTGCACAGGACGAAATAGTCGGTGAATGAATTCAGGCCGGAGAGGTCGAGGATGCTGATGTCGGAAGCCTTCTTCGAGTCGGCCGCATGGGCCGCAACGATCCAGGGTGACTCTGCAGGACGGCGCACGCGCTTGCGTTTGAGTGGGGTCTCTGGGGGGGTCGCTTTCTTCGCCGTTGTTCCGTCCTCTTCCTGAGCGTATCGTACTACAATTAGAATTCATGCGTCGATGGCGGATTAGTGTGTCAGCGTGGGCCGTGCTGGCTGCAGCCGTGTATGCCGGCGACACGCCTGAGTTCCGCCGGGCGACCCAGGATGCCGAGCGCATTCGCACGCTCGTCGACCAAGGGGCATTGCCGCAGGCGGCGCTTAATGAAGCGGCTCAGGCTGTCGAGGCCGCCACCCTTCAGGCCGTTTTGCGCCGCACGCTGTACGGTGAACTCACCGTGGAGCAACTCACAGAGGCGC
The DNA here is from genome assembly GCA_037444075.1 of Acidobacteriota bacterium. Lineage (GTDB taxonomy): Bacteria > Acidobacteriota > Terriglobia > Bryobacterales > Bryobacteraceae > JBBIND01. The sequence goes on from JBBIND010000002.1 coordinate 157,225, forward strand.
AGGCTGCCGAAATGGTGGACGCCGCCGCTCGTCTCCTCCTGCAGCAACAGGACCGGGTGGACCGGACCCGGCGTCTGATCGAAGCAGGCGCCGCGCCGCCAACGTCTCTGACGCCCGTTTTGGAGGAACTCGACGCCCGGCGCAGGACGCATGACCTCGCCTTGAACCGGGCCGCTCTGTTGCGCCAGTTGGCAGAGATGGCGCGTGCCGAGGAAGCTGTTGAGGAGCGCCTGGAACTCTCTCCTGTCACGCCGTTCAAGCCTTCCGAGCGGTTCGATGGCGGCGGCGTGTTTCATCCCGGGCATTTGCGCGCCATTACCACTGCCTACTTGGCCCAGTTCTCCCGCCCGCTGCCCATCAGCGCCAACGGCGATACTGCCACGCACCGGGCCATGGGCTTCGACCACCGCGGCCGTGTCGACGTGGCCTTGAATCCGGACTCCACGGAAGGTGCCTGGTTGCTCCGGCTTCTCGAGCAGATGGGCGTGCCTTACCACGCCTTTCGCGTATCCATCGCTGGCCGCTCCACCGCGCCTCACGTTCATATCGGACCCCCGAGCCTGCGCCTGCGCAGGGCGGACTGACCGGCACATCAAAATGCCTGACCCCTCACTTCGTGTCCTGATTAGTGCCGACGAGATCCAGCGGCGCGTCCAGGAGTTGGGCGCTCAAATCGCTGCGGATTACCCGGACGGCACGCTCTATTTGATTGGCATCCTCAAAGGCGCCTGTCCGTTCCTGGCCGATTTGGCCCGCTCGATTCCCCGCTCCTGCCGCTTCGATTTCATCGGTACTTCAAGCTACGGCAAAGGGAAGACGACCTCGGGCGAAGTCCGGCTGACCAAGGACCTTGACGTTTCCATCGAGGGCGCGGACGTGTTGATTGTGGAGGACATCGTGGATACCGGCGTGACGCTGACGTATCTTACCCACGTGCTGGAGCAACGCAAACCCCGCTCCATCCGGATTGCCGCGCTGCTCGACAAACCTGAACGGCGTTTGCGCCCCGTCGAAGCGCACTACGTGGGCTTCAAGATTCCGGATCAGTTCGTGGTTGGCTACGGTCTGGATTACGCCGAAGATTATCGCAATCTCAAAGACATCTGCGTCTTGGATTGAGTGCCGTGTTGTGCACCCTTCCGCGGCGCGTTTGGGCCGGCGCTTGATATAATGAAACTCGGACTGGGAGGTCGTCTAACGGTAAGACTGCGGACTCTGGATCCGCCTATCGGGGTTCGAATCCCTGCCTCCCAGCCAGGATTCTGCGCATGACCTTTCTCCGCAACGCATTCAACCATGCCGTGTTGTTCCTGCTGGCTGTGTCCGCGGGACTAGCCGCGGCGCAGCAGGCGCAGGCTCCGGAAGGGCTTGAAAAGGCGCTGGTCGAGCGCGTGAAGTTCTTCTACCAGGCGCATGTGGACGGGAAGTTCAGGGTTGCGGATAAGGTCGTGGCCGAGGACAGCAAAGACGCTTTTTTCGAGGCGGAAAAGCGCCGGTACGACGCCTTCGAGATCGTCAAGGTGGCGTTTGAGGATAACTTCTCACGCGCCCGCGTCCTGGTTTCCTGCGACGCCGAGATGCAGATGCCCGGCTTCCCCACGAGCAAAGCCAAGGTCCCTGTCCAGAGCCTTTGGAAGCTCGAGAACGGTGAATGGTTCTGGCACGTGGCGCCGGTCCCGGCCGTGGATTCTCCGTTCGGTTCGATGACGCCGGGCCAAGGCGGCTCCGCCAGCTTCATCTCCGCCGGGCCACGGAGTTTCTCGGATCTGTCTCAACTAGCCAAACTGGATCGGGAGCAGATCACGTTTCAGCCGCAACAACTTGGCCGCGAGGAAGTCGTAATCACGCACTCACTCCCCGGCGAATTGGAGTTGAAGCTGGAGGCAGTGAGCCATCCCGCGCTCAAGGTCGCGCTCGATACGACAAACCTGAAGCCGGGCGCTGCGGCGCGTCTGTCGGTGCACCATCACCCCGTGGAGAAGCCGGCTCCCAGGGAGGTGGAAGTGCTCGTGAGAGTGCTGCCGATTGAGACCGTGCTTCGCCTTCGCGTCGTGATTGCTGCGGCTGCTCCCGCGGCGCCATGATCGGTTCCGGCTGAACCTGGCACCTTACTTGCACCGATAGCGGTTAGAGATCACCTGCTATGATCGCCCCGATAAAAAACCAAACTGCGTCTTCTTTGCTGGCGGCATCCCTGGCCGAACTCCCGGGAGCCCCGGCGGGCGCCGCCAACTCCTTCGAAAATCAGCTCAAGAGCGCTCTGGAGGAGTCCTTGGGCAAGGACGGTGGAGTGCTTGCCAATGCTCGCCTGAGCGTATCCAAAGAGGCGGGTGAAGGAGCCCCGGGCACGCCCGCGGGGAGTCGATTTGTTGTCACTGTCGAGATTCCACCACAAGCGGCCGCCAGTTCTTCCTCCGAGCCTCCGGCGAACCAGAAGGCCGCTGCCGCACAACCGGCGGCTGCCGCCGCTCCCGCTGTGGTGAACAAGGACGCCGTGACCATCCTGCGCGAGCAACTCAGCGCCATGGGCATCGCCTCTAACCAGATGCGTTTCGAACGTTGGGATGAGGTTATCAACAATGTGGGCGGCAACTACGTCAACCGGTTGATTCGGGTGGACATCGGCAACGGGATCTCTGAAGACTTCTGCGCCACCGGGACCATGCAGAAGCCCTATATCACGGCCACCGAAATCCTCCGGTTGCAGAAGATGGGGAATGTCGTGGCGTGAGCACAGGGGCGCAGCGCGCCCCTGCGCCGGTGATCAGAGAGTAATGCCCAACTTCTGGGCGATGCTACGCAGAAGAGCCCGGTCACGGGCAGTAAAGCCGTGCTCCAGGTTCTCATACAGCTCTTTGTTGCGGACGACCACGATGCCGCCGAAGTCCCAGGCCAATTCTTCGCCCTCAGCCAGCGGACGCAGCGGGCAGGGGATCTCAGGCACATCGGCGCCGGGCAGATTGGTGACGCCGGGTCCCTTGGGCGGGATGTTTACCGTGCTGGCGATCTCCCTGGATAGCGCCAGGATATCGAGGAAGGGCTTTCCATCCGGTCCAGCGAGTGGCTTGCCGTTATCGTCGTTTACGGCCAGTACGTGCTCGTAGATGATGGTCCTGCGGGTAGACTGCGCGGCCTTTGGGTCGAACCAGCCCTTGGGAGCCCGGTTAGGATTCCAGGGTGGCGCTTCCTGCCCTGTAATCTGCTCGTAAGCTTCGCGGGTTTGGAAGTACGGAAACAGGTAGAGGTTCTCAAGTCCGTATTTCGGGAAGGGTAATGCTGGCAATGAATAGCCTCCTTTCGGCTCCAGGCTATCCAGCCAATGGGCGGCTGATCCTCACTGGATTGGCCAACGCATTGAATCCAAAACTGGATTCAGATTCGCTTTCCTGGTGACTCGGTGTTGCGGCTCACCCTCGATGACAGGGCGCGCGCCTCCTTTCGAAGTCCTCTCGGGACGAGCGGCAGGGTGCCGGGCGCCGGCCAAAAAAAAGAGCCGGCAGCCCGTCTTAGGACAAGCTGCCGGCTAGGATAGTGTAGCTTACTGGATGGCGATCGACGAGCCGTTGGCGAAGACCGGTACCCCGTCCGCTCCCACCACGGCGATGGCGAAGTTCCGCGCCGGGCCCGTGGCGGTGTCGGCAGGCACCTCGAAGCTGACGACGTAGACGCCGATCAGGTTAATCGCGTATTCGGTAGAGACCACCCTCACGCCGCCGTCGTTCACTCCAACGATCAGCGGCCTAAGAGGACTCTGTCCGCCCACGCCAGCCCGGTTCGTGCTGGTCGCCGGGGTCACTTGGCCGGCTCCCGTGAAGTAAGCCTTCAGGACCTCTCCGCGCCGCGCGGGGTTCTCCGGCGACACATAGGTTCCATCCGGCCTCTGCACCACGGCGTAGCGCCGGCCGCTTGCATCGACAGTCTCAAACAGACCCGGCTGAAGAGGCACAACCGGGATATTGTTGATCGTGCTTGAACCGCCGCTTACGCGGACCGTGATCGAAACGGCTCCCGGAGCTCCCAGTTCGAACGGGGCCTGTACCGTGACGGATTCCATTCCACTCACGTTGGCCACGTGGTAGATGGGGGCCGGGATGTTGCCGAATATGACTTCCACGCCGGCCAACCGCGTCGGCAAGGGTCCGATGATCGAGTTGGGCGTGACGACGCCTTGCACCGTGGGGGCAATGCCTGGCCCGGCGATGGTTACTATGCCTCCCGGTACGACACCCGGTCTGCCGCTCGCCGTGTTGTAGATTCGGCTCGCGTCGAGCGCGGGTCCTGGAGGTATGACCGTCAAGGTAAACGTCACTGCCGGCAGCGCTCCCACAGTGGCCCGGACAACAACCTGGCCGGGAGTGCCGCCTGCCCGCACGCTGATGGAGGCCCTGCCTTGAGCATCCGTGGTCGCCGTAGCAGCCGACAGCGTGGCCGGACCGGTTACCGCGAAGGCAACCGCCGTGCCGGGCACCGGCTGATTGCGGTCATCGTTGACCTGCACCACCAGCGGCAGCCCGAACGCCTGGTTCAGGAAAGCGGTTTGACCGTCACCGGAAACCCGCAAGAACTGCGCCAGGGTCACATTGGTAATCAAGTTGAAGGTGACCGAAGGTTGCGTGCCGGCGACGGCCCGAACCCGAATCTGAACTGGTCCTCCGCCTCCCAAGCGGACGCGTGTGGAGACCAGGCCGGCGAAATCGCCCGCCGAGATGGTGTTCAGGAGCGTGGCCGTGCCACTGATGACCTCCCAGGCGACGGCGGCTCCAGGCAGAGTGTTGCCGAATCCGTCGCTGATTTCAGCCACCAGCGCGGCGGGGAGAGTCTCGCCCGGCAGGCCGGACTGACCGTCTCCACGGATGATGCGCATGAGGCCAGGATCGCCCGCCCGGACCACGAGGTTGTAGAACCGCTCGAAGTACCCGCCCACGTTGAGAGCCAGCCGCGTTGTGCCTGCGCGTCCGGAGAACAGGACGTCGCAGGTGGCGACACCGGTTCCGTCTGTGAGCGTAGTAGGATTAGGCACGCACCGGGCCGTTGGGCCGCCCTCCTCAGCAGTCCCGCTGACCGTCAGTCCCACGTTCATCAGTGGACCGCCAATAACCGGACCGCTGCTCGTTGTGACACGGACCTGGAAAGCTCCGGCGCGTACTTCACCCGACTTCCCGGTGACGGTGAGCACGTCTTCTGAGGGAACCAGAATAGTGGTGGACGGAAAAGTCCCAGGGAAGCCGCCGATTACACCAGGTATCAGGGTGACATGGAATTCCACCGCGCTGTCCGTTGTGCTGACGTTCACCGTGACTTGGCCGGATGATTGCCCCAGCGTGAGCGGCGAAGCGCTATAGACGTTGCTGGTTTGGCCGGTGGCGTCAGTGGTTGTGATCCGCTCGCCAAACGTCAGCGTCGTGGATCCTTCCTGGAGGAACCCTTGTCCAACACGCCAGAGCACGCTGGCTCCCGCCACCGGGTTTCCGGTTGCGTCGGTCAGCCTGACTACCAGCCGTTGGTTGGTGGAACTGTTGTCGAAAATGACCTGCCCGTTCCCGGAGACGATGCGGAGACCGCCCACTGTGGCGCCTGGGCCGGTACCCGGTCCGGTGCCGGGCGGAGGCACGGCAGACGGGTCGACTGCCAGGGGAAATGCCGCCGCCAAGCCCGCTCCCGTCACGGTGGCGATGACGTTGAATCCGCCCGTCGTCGTGGGCATGTTCACCCTGACGGATGCAAAGCCTTGAGCATTTGTATTGACAAGGCTCGTGCCGTCAAACGTGGCGCCGATAGCCGTGGTCGCGAAGCTGACGGGCACATTGTAGAGTGGCCGGCCAATCGAACTCACCAGCCTCAACACCAGAGGCAGGGAGCGGCCTCCGGGAGGAAGCGCCGGCTGACTCAGGTTGTACTGGATGATTCCGCCTGGCGGGTCCGTGCTCGGTACGGCCGCTGGACCGGCAAAAACTGCCTCGCCTGGAGTAGCGCCGACGTTCAATTCGCCTTCCAGCGACGTAGTAAACAGCCGAATGCGGTAGACCCTGTTCGGCACCAACGATTGGAGAACATTAAGCGGCGCCACCACGTACAGGAACCTCGGGTCAGGAAGTTCTTCCGAAACGGCCACGGACTCAACGATGGGGATGTTCCCCAGCCCGCCGAAGAAAGACTCCATCAACCCCGCGTCGGGCAATGCGCCACCTCCCGGGGGGGCCGAAGGGAGGTTAATCTGGTAGGCCCTCTTGGCCGGCACGCTGGTGGCGCTGGAAACCGCAAAAGCACGGTTGTTGCCGGCCACGACGAATTTCTCCAGCACCAGGCCGGTGAGTCCCGGAGTGGTGTTGGGGAGGATGGCGACTGAGCTTTGAACGTAGTCCAAGGAGATAACGAAGGCGAGTGATCCGGCCGCGGGCTGAAGGTTCAACATCACGGCGCGCGTTCCGTCCGGCGTGAACTGTATCTTGCCCGGCAGACCGTTCACGGTGAACTGTCTACGCACAGCCGCCGGATCCAGGGTCGGGCGCCCGCCATCGATCTCCAGGACGCGGTTCTGGGTGCTGACGTAAACGAGACCGTTGGGCCCAACCGAGACTGCCGTGGCATTGGAGCCTGGTATGTTCACGGAGCCGACCACCGCTGCGGTGCTCAGATCAACTGCCGTGAGCCGCTGTGAAGTCGGGCTCAGGATGAAGGCCCTGCGGGAGTCGAGGCTGATGGCGACGTCCGTCGGGTTGATTCCGACATCCACGGGCGCAAACTGCAGCAACTCGGCGTCTAAAGCCGTATCGAGAACCCGCAGCCCGCCGGCTACGACAACCAGTTTTGACCCGTCAGGCGTAAGCGCCGCCTCTTGCGCGGCTTGACCAAAGTTGAACGCCGCTCCAATGGGGCTGAAGGACGCAGTGAGGATCGTTACGGTGCCCGTGCCGGATCGTGCGACAACGTAGTACTTGACATCGCCCGCCACGCTGGTGGGTTTTGCCAACACCTTGAATGCGGAGGAAGGAACCGTGAAAGTCGTGCCCGTCGCGAATGGGTCTCCGGTGAGAACGACAGCGGTGCCCGTCGGGCTGGTGCTGCTCGGCAGAACGACGACATTGCGTGCCTGCAGTGCGGACGCGCAGAGGCCCAAAACAAGGACCCCTAAAGAAAGAAGCCTGGTGTAAATCAAGGAATCCTCCTGGCGGGTGGGTAGGGGATTTGCGCTTTTAGAAAGAGCACTTTATATGTTAACACGAAACCGGCAGAGACCACTCGCCAAGAGCAGGAATTCTTTGAAGTTCCACGTTTACTCGACTGGGGAAACATATCGGCGCCTCTCCGTGCCATTTCGTCCGGCTCGTGTTTCTGGTCTTTCTGGCTGCGCACAGTCCCGCTCAGGACCAGCTTAACGCCATCCGCCTCCCGGATGTGAACACTTCGAATCTTGCTCATGGCTCGGCTCAAGACCTGCGCGCCTCCTCCTCCGCCTGCTCTTTGATGAGCTCCCGGTGCAGGCGCTGGTTCAACCCAGGGTCACCGCGCATCCACACCCGGAGGCCAAATGAAGAAGGCGCATCGCCATCGATCTCTCCGCATGACTGAAACTGCGGCTGCCGGCCCGACACACGGTCCGGCTTGTTGTACACTCTACAGATAATTCGATGGCCGGCGCACGACCGATCCGTATTCTGACCGCCCATAGTCAACCGCAGTTGCGCGTGGGCATGGCCGCTTCCATCCGCGCACAGCCGGACATGCGCCTGGTGGCCGAAGCGGGCGACGCGCAGTCTGCCATCGGTAACTATCGGGCACACCGGCCGGACGTTGCTCTCATTGACCTTCGGCTCACAGTCCTGAGCGGTTTGGAAGCGATTGCCGCGATTCGCGCCGAGTTTCCGGGAGCCCGCATCATTGTCCTCGCCAGTCATGAAGACGGCGAGAAGCTTCTGCGGGCGCTGCAGGCAGGGGCGCGGGGCTTTGTGCTCAAAGATCAATTAAGCAGAGAGTTGATTGATGCGATCCGCCTCGTGGCGAAAGGCGGACGGTATCTGCCCGCGCCCGTTTCCAGGATTGCCAGGCCCCACGCCATGCGCACTATCTCCCCTGGCGAGAGCGACGAGTTGCGCCTGTTGACCCGCGGACTGAATGACGGGGAAATCGCCCACCAATTGCCGCTCTCCGATGACAGCGTTCCTGTTCACTTGATCGGAATCTCCGATGAACCGGGCGGTGACGACAGGCTGTAGGCTCTACTTGCCGCTGCCAGCCATGTCTTCGCGCCATTGGAGTGACCGCGGTAAGGCGGATGCGTTGGCCCCCTAACTGGCAAGCCCGGGCGGTTTCAAGCGGCTGACGAGTATCGCCGCGATGCCGCAATCTAGAGGCGAGCCACTCGTGGTGCGGGCCGCTTGCATTGTCTCCTGGTCGTCAACCCTAGGCCCGGAACAACGGCTCCAGGCCCGTTGCGGATGCGAGCAGGTTCTTCCGCTCGGCCGCAGTGAGTGGCTTGTGCCCGGCCGCCAAATCCAGGGCCAACCGATAAAGCCGTTCATCGCCCGGCGGAATGGCGGACGTGACCTCCTCCGACAGCGTGAACCGCAGCGCCTGCCGCGCCAGTTCCGCGTCCTCGATGGGCTTGTACCAACACTTGGGGTGAGTCCGCGCCGCGCCCTTCTCCAGGCGGGTGTGCGCCAGCGCCTTGAGCGCCAGGCGCGCGGCCCCCTTCGCCTTGGCCTTGGCCATGATCTGAGGGCCGAAACCACCCTGCGCGTACAGAACGTAGTTGACCGGGTAGAGCACCGAGTCGGTTGGAAAGCCGTCCATCAGCGCCAGCGCTGCTTCGGCCGAGTGAGCCGAGAAGCCCAGGTACCGTGCCTTGCCATCGCGGCGCGCCTGGAAGAACAACTCGGCCGCGCCTCCCGGCCCCAGAATCGCTTCGACGTCTTTCGTGGATGAGACGGCGTGAAACTGGTACAGGTCAAAATAGTCCGTGTGCAGCCGCTGGAGCGAGCGTTCCAACTCCTGCCGCGCTCCGGCCGCATCCCGGCGCTGTGTTTTGCATGCCAGGAAGACGTTCTTGCGGTAGGGCCTCAACGCTATCCCCAGCTTCACTTCGGCCTCGCCGTCGGCGTACGAGGGTGCTACGTCAAAGTAGTTGATTCCGCGGTCAATCGAGGCCGCCACTTCGCGGTCGGCGTCCTTCTGTTCCATGCCCACGACGACAATGCCGCCGAATCCTATGACGGACAGGCTGACGTTGTCGCGATAGGGACGCTTCGGAATCTCGGCCCGGGCGGCAGCCAAAGACGTAACAGCCGCACCCGCCGCCGCTAGAAAACTTCTGCGTTGCATAGTGAACCTCCCAGTGAATACTTCGATTTTACAGGAACGCGCCCAAAGGAACTCATCAACTGGGGAGTCACTCAAGTCCGCAGCGCTTTGTTATCGAGGTGTATCGAAACTCTCTGGGGCCTTGCCGCGCGTGGCCAGTGTGGTTATCGAGTGCCTTCACACGCCTCAGCATTGACTGAGCTTTGCACGCTTTTTGTTGCGAACAGCCGTCCTATTGCGGGGTGGAAACGGGCTCGATATATACGATTTCGCTCTGCCAGCGTCCGTGCAGGATGACGCGCACACCGGTTTCCATGAGTTGCCGCCCGGTCATCATAAGAATGCGGTAATCCTCCTGTTAGCGAACGAGATAAGTGTTCTCCGGCTTTAGGCCGCGCAGGCGAAACTGGCGGGAATTGCCCGGCGCATCGGGGCGGTAGACGAAAACGTAGGCCGAATCGCTGGCTTCGTGATAGGACTGAAGCGCATCGTAGCGGTCCTCAGCCGGGCGCGCCGAGGTCGATCACGAAAACTTCGATCCCCAGCCTGGCGGCGATCTCCGCGTTCCGACGAAGGGTGATCTCGTTGATGCCGAACTGGTATTTCCAGGAATCCCAGATGACGTAAGGGAAGTTCTCGTCCGGGACGGGCGGTGACAACGCCGCCTCAGCGAAGCGCTGGGTGCGAAGCCTGCCTCGTCCCATAGTGGAATATGCGGAAGAAATGGCCGGCACGGAAGCCGATCTCGACAGACAAGGCGGTGCAGAATCCGATGCACGGTCGACTTCCTGATGCTGATCTTCCCCGTTATGCCCTTCCTGTTCGCGGTCACGCTATACCATATCGTGCGGTTGCGACGGCAGATCCAGACACTCAAGTACTGCTGGCTGGACATGAGTGATGCCTACGCGCGGTTTACGGAAGTTGCGCTTGAGTCCGCGATCCAAAGCATTGAAGATGTTGCATGTATGAAGGCGCCTATGGCGGGCGGCAGAACATTCAAACCCAAGGACAGCGTAGGTGATGTTGTCTCTCAGGGAACCGAAGAGTGGGAAAGACTCGTCGATCATCACTTCAGTATCTTCAAGCGCCAACGTATTCGCGCAGAGCCTATTTGCTGGTTAGAGTTAGAGTTAGTGGGCCCTGTAGGATTTGAACCTACGACCAACGGATTATGAGTCCGCTGCTCTAACCGCTGAGCTAAGGGCCCTCCCTGTGGGGTTCCCGGCAGCCTGCGGCCGATGACGGTGAGCCGCAGCCAAGCGTCGCGTCGGTATATCAACCAGCAACTACAATCGCGCGGAATCTGGCGCCCAGCCGAGGCCCGCTGCTGCCGCTATGAGTTTAGCACGAACCGTTTCGAGTTCCCCTCGGCGGGTTTCCTCCGCCTAGCTGGATTGAGCAGCTCCGAACGGACGGCCCAAGCCGCATTCGGCATGCACCGCCTGAACGGCTTTTTCCAGTCCGTCCCGCCTCACCACAATGGCGATCGTCAACTCACTGGAACCTTGAGCAATGGCAATGATATTGACATTTTCGCGGGAAATCGCCGTGAAGATGCGCCCGGCCAACCCCGGAGTGCCGCGCATGCCTTCGCCGACCACCGCCAGCAATCCGACCTCACGGTCCACCTCGATTGGCATGACGTAGCCGTGGGCCAGTTCCAGCGCCAGGTGCGCTTCCAGACTGGCCAGCGCCGCCGGCAGTTCTTCCTTGCGCACCAGCAGGCAGAAGTTCTGCCGGTAGCTGGAACTCGTGAACGCCAGCACTTCGGCGTTGGCCTCGGCCACCGCGTCGAGTGCCCGGCCCATCAGCCGGGCGCCCGGAATCTCCGGGCTGGCGGGCTCCAGCGAGATCAGGGCCACATTAGCCATGGACGTGACCGCCCTGGCTCCGCTCCGCGTCTCGCGCTGAGGCACGATCCTCGTGCCCGGTTTCTCCGGCGCGAAGCTGTTCTTGCTCCAAACCGGGATACCCTTGTCGATGAGCGGCGCGAGCGTCCTCGGATGCAGGACCTTGGCTCCGTTGTAAGCCAGTTCAGCGGCCTCCGCGTAGGTGACTTCCGGCAGCACGGCGGAATCCGGCACCAGCCGCGGGTCAGCCGTCATGATGCCGTCCACGTCCGTCCATATCCACAGTTCGGAGGCGTCCAGGGAAGCGGCCAGAATCGAGGCGGAAAAGTCGGACCCGCCGCGCCCGAGAGTCGTAGGGCGGCCATCCGCCGTGGCCCCGTTGAATCCGGTGGCCACCGGCAACAGGCCCTGTTCGAGCAGCGGCAGGAGTTTCTGCCGCACCTTTTCGCGCGTCGGCGCCATCAGCGGGGTGGCGTTGCCGAACACTGCGTCCGTGACGATGATCTCCTGGCTGTTGACGGCCTGCGCCTTCACGCCCTGCGAGCGCAGGTGCGCCGCCATCATCAAGGCGGAGAGACGCTCGCCCATGGCCACGGCCTCATCCGTGGCGCGCGGAGGACGCTCGCCCAGCATCAGGATGCCGTTGGCGATGCGGCGGAATTCACCAATCAACGCCGCAACTCCCGCCTCGAGCTCATCCCGCTCCGCGGGCGCCGCTAATTCCCTGCAAGTCTGCGCGTGGCGTTCCTCCAGCGTCTTCAGGTTGGCTTCCAGCCCCGCGCTGTCGCCGCCTTCGGCGTGGCGCATGGTGTCCAACAGCAGGTCCGTCACCTTGGACATGGCCGACACCACCACGACCACGGGGCGCAGCCGCATCTGCTCAACGGCCAGCTCGGCTGCCATGCGAATGCGCTCGGCGCTTCCCATGCTGGTGCCGCCGAATTTCATCACGAGAGAATTTGACACTATTCCGTCTCCTTTACCAAGCCTGCTTTCTGCCGGATAATCGCAACCACGGCCTGCTCCACTGCGTCAAGGTCCATCCCGGAGGTGTCCAGGTAAACGGCGTCCGGAGCCATTTTCAGCGGGGCTTCGGCTCGCGTGCGGTCACGCCGGTCTCGCTCTTCCATGTCACGCGCCACCTGCTCCGCCGTGAAGGAGCCCTCCTTCTCCCGCATCTCCAGGACGCGGCGGTTCGCGCGGACGCCGGAACTCGCGTCCAGAAAGATCTTAACCTGTGCCCGCGGGAACACGACCGTGCCGATGTCGCGGCCTTCCATCACCACGCTCTGCTGTTCGGCCATGCGCCGCTGGAGTCCGAGCAGCGCGCGCCGGACGCCCGGGATGGCGGACACTTTGGACGCCGCTCGGGAAACCTCGGGCGTCCGTATGTCTTCGGTGATGTCCTCTCCATTCAGCAGAACGGCGTTCGGCTGCAAAGCCATCTGTGCTGCCGTCGCCAGCGTTTCCATGGCTGAGGCATCGCCGGGGTCCGTGCCCGTGCGCAAAGCGTTCAGTCCCAGCGCGCGGTACAACGCGCCGGTATCCACGTACAAGAAGCCGAGCCGCGCAGCCACGCGGCGCGCGATCGTGCTCTTACCGGCGCCGGCTGGCCCGTCGATGGCGACAATGACTTGCTTCAAGTCTTGGCCTTCAGGCATTCTTCGCTTTCACCTCTGCCGCTGAGCCTACAATGAGTTGAGGCAATGAACCCGACTGATTTTGACGCCCTGGTGGAGAGCGCGCTACGCAAAATCCCTCCGCGCTTCCGCCGCAGACTGGAAAACGTCTGCTTCGTGGTCGAAGCGGAGCCGCCTCGCCCGGGACTGCTGGGTCTCTATGAGGGCCGCCCGCTGACACACCGCAGCGTCTATCACAGCTTCACGCCCCCGGACCGCATCACGATCTTTCAGGGGCCTCACGAGCGCATCGCACGCAGCCCGGCCCACCTGGCCCAATTGGTCGAAGATACAGTATGGCACGAGGTGGCGCACTATTTCGGCATGTCCGAGGAGCGCGTGCGGCACGCCGAGCGTGAGCGCCGGCGCTCGCGCCGCAGCTCACACTAAACCCTTCCTGGCTGGTAAGTTCCTCACAGCAGGGCCAGCAGGCTGGCGTCCAAACTGGAACCGCGGCCGGGACGCGCCCTGAACCAGGGCTTCAGCCCGGCGAATCCGCTCATTGCATGGGAGAGTGAAAGCGGCGGGCTAAAGCAGCGCCTCTGCCAGGAGCCGAAAATTCGTTGGCGTCACAAGCTGGAAGCGGCATTCCAGCCTCGTCAGGCGCCGCAATAGACCGAGCACTTCGTCGCCGGGCACTTCCGGGCTGGCGAGATAAAGGCTCCCGCCGGCGATGCGATAAGGCAGAACCAGCCACTTGCGGGCTACGTGAGCCGGCAGCGCGCGGGCCACGTGGCGTGGGATCATGTGCGGTTCCACGCGTCCCCACGGGATGTTCTGCTGGATGCTCAGCGCCTCGTACCATTCCTCCTCGGTGAGATGTCCGCACCGGACCAGGTGCTCGCACAGGCGCATTCCCGGCGGCTTCGTGGCGGTGCAGGCGGCGAGTGTTTCCTTGGCAACGTAGCCCGAGCCCACCAGGATTTCCTCGAGGGGGCGCTTGTGAGGCAGCAGAGACGCCCGCGAGGGGTAGTAGTGCTCGGTTTTCAGCCACACCAGGGGCTGGCGCAAGAGCATCGCCCTGGCGAACAGGTAGAAGGCGCGGAAGGTGCTGAGGGTGTTGACCCAATTGCCGTAGAGGGTGCGCAGAGGCACTCCGAGAGCGAACGCCCAGCCATAGACGCGTCCCACGCAAGCAGCGCGGGAGATCAGGTGCAGAACCAGCAAGCCGACGTTGGCAGACAACAGCGGAACAACCCAACCGGCATCGAGAGAAGCCGCCAGACCCCAGGATGTGTCATTCATGCGGCTGATCAGCCAGGTGGCCGAGCCGTAGAGGAAAAGCACGTTAGCGGCTGCGCTGGCGGGGTTGCCAATCAGCCCTTTGCGGTCACGCCAAAGCCAATAGACCTGACCCAGCCGCTTTCCCCAGCCGTGGCGCTGCCAGCCTTGCAGTGCTATCCCAGTGATCCAACGAGTACGTTGGCGCACGGCAGCTCGGAACCTGCGGGGGAAGTATTCGCGCGTGGCAACCGGAACACCGGCGGAGAGCGTGATGGGGTAGAACATCTGCCGGAGGCCAAGTTCCCGTAGCCGGAGACCATTTTCGTAATCCTCCGTCAGGCAAGCCGGCTCAAAAACGCGATTGAAGTCCTCGACAGCCAGTTGCTCGAGCGCTTCCCGGGTGTATCCCGTGCCCACCCCGCTCGAAGGAACAAAGCCGCCCAACCAGCCGCGTACCACCAGGTCCTTGGTGTGGGCTTCGGAGAAATCGTCACAGTAAAGGGCGTGGGTCAGTTCCAGCCAAGGCGTGGGGAGCGGGAGCACGGGCACCTGAATCATGGCGTAGTCTGCGGCGTAGTAGTTGATGACGTGGAAGGCGTCGGGGTGGATCAGGTCCTCCGCGTCGTGGGTGACCACCACGTCGAACCGTTCGCCGGTTTGCTCCTCGTACAGCAGCATGCGCTGGTAGATCCAGTTCAGGCAATCCGCCTTCGAAGTCGGACCGTCGTGCGGGCAGAGACTCAGGTGGACGTTGGCGAACCGGCTCTCCAGCTTGCGTATGGCGGCTTGCGTGCCAGGGTCGTTGGGATAGGCGCCGACGAAGAAGTCATAGTTTTTGTACTTGATGGCGGAGATGTTGTGCTCGATCATCCCTTCGATCACCCCTTGCTCCCGCCAAAGGGGAACGAACACGGCGATGCGGCGGGCGGGCGCTTCCGCCATCTGCTTCAGCGGCGCGGCACACGGGAAGAAAGCCCGGCGTGAGCGGCGGAGCAGCCAGTGGAGCACGTAAACAACAGAAACAAAGAGATCATCGAGGCTGCTGACCAGAATCCATACCGCCAGCAAGGGAAGGCAGGAGCCTGCGGCATTATCCAAGACAGAAAGCCAGTGCTCAAGCCGATAGTCCACCTCTGTGGTAGTGGTCAGCCGGGAAAAAACTCGCAATCCCAGGCGGGTTACCATTGCCAGAGGAGGTCTACCCCATGCTATTCACTGTGCGGCAAAGGTTTATGATCCTTCTGGGCGTGGCGGTTCTGGCCGCCTGGGCAGGGACCGGCGCTGTTGCGGAGCCGCCCAACGACTTCCATTTCTCCATCCTGGGAGACCGCACCGGTACGGCTACGCCGCAAATCTACGGCCGGGTCTGGCGGGAGATCGATTTGCTGGGTCCGGATTTTGTGATCAATGTCGGAGATACGATTCAGGGCGGCAACGATGAGAAGGTGGTCGAGGAATGGGAAGCGCTGCGGCCGGTACGGGAGCGATACAAACGCTACCCGCTGTTTTTCACGGCCGGAAACCACGACATCTTCTCGCCGCACTCCCGCCAGGTTTTTCAGCGGATGACGGGAAGACCGGCGCATTACAGCTTCACCCACCAACAGGCCCTCTTCATAGTGCTCGACAACAGCCAGACGGATGAACTGAGCGAAGCTCAGTTGGATTTTCTGGCCAAAGAACTGGAGGCCAACAAGCACCGCGACCCGAAGTTCGTCTTCTTCCACAAGCCATTCTGGATGGTCTACGTGCGTCTGGGTAGCGGCGAGTTCCGGTTGCATCAGTTGGCGCTCCAACACGGCGTGGACTACGTCGTCAGCGGCCACGGCCATCAGTTCATGCGGATGGCGCGGGACGGCGTAGTTTATATGCAGGTGGGCAGCTCCGGCGGAGACATCATGAGGCGGGGACCGCGACGCGGGGAGGGCTTCGAGCAGGGCTGGTTCTACCACCACGTCTGGGTCCGCGTAAAAGGCGCGGAAACCCGGTTCACAGTGAAAGAGCTGGACGGGATGATGGGTCAGGGGCGTATGTTCCGGGCCGAGGATTGGGACGAACAGGGACCCAAATTCAACATCGCGGATCCTGCCATCACGGAGAAGCCGGGAACGTAGAGGGCGCGAGGGTCAATTTTCCAGGCGGCGGAGAACTTCCAGAAGCACGCGGCCGACGATGTCGAAGCTGCGCGGAGAGAGTTTGTCGAGAGTGTCCGCTTCGGTGTGCCAGTAAGAGTTGGCCGGTCCGTAGTCGAAGTCGATCAGGTTGGCGGCATTCACGCCTCTTCGAACAAACGGAAGGTGATCGTCTTCGATAGCGGCAGTCTGATTCAAAAAGTGGGCGCCGTAACCGAGTTCGGCGGCCACACTCCATATCAGGCGGACCAGGTTCGGGGAAGAATGCCATTCGCGCAGGATCCCGAGGTGGCGGTCTCCAATCATATCGACGTTGATGAGCGCCCGGATGCGTTCGAGCCTGCCTTCCGCCGCCCACCGCGCCGCGAGGTGGCGGCTGCCGTAGAGCCCGTCCTCATCGGACCACGGTCCGAAAGCTTCCTCCCCGTCGAACCAGACTAGCCAGACATCATGGCGGCGCGGTTGGCCACTCAGGGCGCGTGCCATTTCAAGCAGCAAACCAGTGGAGGAACCCGCGTCGTTCGCCCCCACAAAACGTATTTCGGGCATCCACTTGGTGTCATAGTGGCCCGAAAACACCACCGCCTCGCCTGAACGGCCCTTGGAGAGGGCCACGATGTTGCGCATGAGTACGGGGCCCTTGGGGGTCGCTGCGCGGAATTCGTCCACCTCAGTCTTCCAGCCAAGCTTGTTGAGCTCAGCCAAAAGGTACTTCTGTAGCTGTTGGATGGCAGGCGAGCCAGGCGGACGAGGGCCAAAGGCCACCACCTTCCGGGTGTAGTCCAGAGCCGAAGCGCCCGAGAAATCGACGGCCACGGCGGGCCAGACGCAGGCGAGAATCAGGAGGGCTTTTGCGCAAGACATAAGTAGCCTAAAGTGAAGTCGCGGCGTTTATCCAACCCGTCGAGCCAGGGTAGCAGCAAAGCTGGAGGCACCAGCAACAGCGCGGCGAGAACGACCGAGACTCCGGGAAAGAACTGGAGACCGTTCAGGAGGCGGCGGGACAGCAGGCGGAAGTAGCCTCCCGACGGGCGCACGTCGGCGCCCGCAAAGCCCGCCTTTTCCAGCAAGTGCAGGATGCCGTGCCGCGTGTAGCGGTAATAGTCATGGGGCGCCTGGTGAACCTCCCAATCCTGGGGCACCACCAGCAGAAGACGCCCGCCGGGGCGAACTACCCGCGCGAGTTCGGCGAGCACCTGGGCCGGCTCGCGCACGTGCTCCAGTGTGACGATGTTCAGGCAGGCATCGAAAGTCTGACCGGCGAAAGGCAGCGCCGAAAGGTCCGCCACGCAATCGAGCCGTGTGTAGTTCCAGGACGGGCCGCCCACGCCGAGGTCCACCCCTACGTACCGCTGCCGGCGGAACCAGTTTGCGTACTGACCTTCACCGGCTCCAGCGTCCAGCACCAGGGCGCTGTCAGGCAACGCGGAAGAGAAACCGGCCACGGCGTCTTCGATGTCGGCCTCGAAACGCAGAATCCAGCGGCGAAGCGGGCGCGGCAGGCGCTTCTGGACAGAGTCCCAGCTCATTGCTTCTTGCGGGCCTCCATCATGACCGTGGCCCCGGTGCGGCAAGCGGCCTCCAGCAGGGATAACGGGAGCCCTGCCAGGACCAGCGCGAAGTAGAGCACGTCCTTGAACAGGCGCATCTGAGGGGATTCCGTCAGGCGGCGGATGCGGCGCGCCATGGGGTCGAGTGAAGGCGCCAGGCTGGTGGCGAAGGCAGCGGGGTTGTCTCTGAGGGAGAAGTGCTTGCTCCGCAAAACCTCGAAACCACAATGCTCCAGCAGGACTTCGAGGTCGCGCGCCCGGAAGTTCCACAGGTGACGCGGCGCATCCAGACCGCTCCAATGAGCGCCGAACAGCAGGAATTGCCAGGAGGAAGCGTCCGGCACCTGTACGATGAGGCGGCCGTCGGGGCGTAGCAATCGATGGGCCGCTTCCACATAAGAGGCCGGATCGTACAGGTGCTCCAGGACGTGGAACATCGTGACAGCAGCGCAACTGGAGGGTGGCAGGGGAGCATGCGAGAGCATGGCGCACACCGCCGGAACTTTCCTTTTGCTCCAGGTCAGAGCGGCGGCGCCGAGCGAGAAATCCAGGCCCACCACCTGACGGCCGCCGTCTCGCATCATGTCGAGGAACAGGCCTCCGCCACAACCCACATCCAACAGAAGCCCGGACTCCCCGGAGCGCTCGATGGCGTGGCGCACAAAGCGCACATGGTCCTGAAGCACGAGCCGGCGGTAATGTTCCTCGAGGATTGAAGCGGCTTCCCCGGTCGGCGCGAACCAGTACTCCGGGGGGTAGTAATGCCGCAATTCCCTGGGAGTTGGCCGAGGATAGAGCCGCATCAGGCGGCAGTCGACGCACTCGACGACGAGGAAGGTCTTGCCGGTGGTCCTGTACAGCCGGTCCGTGGTACGGAACAACGTGCGGATGTAGCGGGCGTCACAAGCCGGGCAAAACTCGTCGATCTCCTCCATGTCCGACGCAGGAACCGCCGGAGGCGGAGTGTCAGGGCTCAGGCCGCCTGTTGCGTTAGATCTTTCAGGGATATCCGGTGGCGAAGCAGCAGCCGTCGAACCTGGCCGGGTGTCAGCCTGCTGATCCGTTTCACCTGTTTCCGCTTCCTCAGCATGCGCGGGAGCAACCGGAGCGCCTCCAGATTCCCCGTCAACAGGGCTTTGGCCACTGTGTACTTGCCCTTGATCCCCCGGAACCGGGACACCTCGCCCTTTCCTTTTGCGGCCGCCAGCATTCCCGCGCCCAGCCTCGCCAGATAGTACCCGCCGTTTAGCCATAACAGGCTCCATGGGAAGAGCTTTGCAGCCAGCAGAAGCCGGTTGCGTTCGATGAGGTGAAGTCTTCGGGAAGAGAGGACTCCGAGCGTAGCGCCGCGGTGGTGCCGCACGACAGCCTGAGGAACGTAAAGGCATTCCCAGCCCGCGATGCGGGCCCGCAAGCCCAACTCTGCGTCATCACCATAGGCAAAGAAATCTTCGTCGAAGCCTCCGATCTCATCCAACATCGAGCGCCGATACATGGCGGCGCAGCCATCCGGCCAAAGGACTTCCTCCAGTTGATCATACTGGCCCACGTCCAACTCGCCGGAACCACGTCCACGGTTCTGCCCATCCAGATATATCAGATGTCCCGCCTTGTCGATGCGGGACGGGTCTTCGTAGACCAGAATCTTCGACGCCGCCATTCCGACCGCGGGCCGGCCTTCGAAGGCGCTTAGCAGGGATTTCAGCCACTCCGGCTCGGCTTCCGCGTCATTGTTCAACAATGCGACGAACTCTCCGGACGAAGCGGCAATGCCTTGGTTGTTGGCGGTGCAAAACCCAAGGTTCTCGCGGTTACGGATCGTCTTCAGTGGGAACGCGCCCGCCCCGAATTCGGTTTCAGCGGTCTGGACGGAACTGTCCTGGGAATTATTGTCAACCAAAACGACCTCGAAGCGCGCCTCGCGTTGTTGGGCCAGAGATGCCAGGCATCGCCTTAGAAGATCACGCCGGTTGTGGTTGACCACGACGACCGAGATCAGGCCTGCGGGGATGGGCGTCACCGATTGATGTATTATAACTCCAGAGATCGATAGAGTTTACGATGAACTCCCTCGGCGAACGTCTGCGGCAGGCTCGGCTTGCCCGAGGTCTCGAGCTGGCCGGCATAGCGTCGGAGATGCGGGTCAGCCAACGATACCTGGAAGCGCTCGAGTCCAATGATATCAGCAGCCTGCCGGGGATCTTCTTTGCCCGCAGTTTCGCCACGCAGTACGCCCGCTTCCTGGGAGTGGCTGACAAGCGCTTTGAGGCGGAACTGGAATATCTGTTAGGCGGCTTTGAAAAGCCGCCTGTTCCCGGTCAGGAACCTCGCCGGGGAGGAAGCAGCCTGCCGCCGATTCCAGTTCCGGGCGGGCGATTCAGCGTATCCTGGCGCCGCTCGGTCGGGCCATGGCTGGGACTGCTAGGCGTGGTGGCGATATGTTCCGTGCTTTATTCCCTGTGGCTGCGGTACGAGCGGATGCCCGCCCAGACCGGGCAGGCGGCGGAAAAGGCTCAATCTCGAACTCCCGCTGCCGGGAAGGAGGCTGTTTCGCCGCAGCCGCCAAAACAAGCGGCGCAGCATCCAGCCGCTGAGGAACCGCACACGCTGCACATCGCCGCTCGGGAAGCAACCTGGATCTCCATCAGTTCGGACGGCAAGCAGTTGTTTGCAGGAATCCTCGCCCCGAGTGATGTGAAGCGGCTGACCGGTTTGGTGAAGGCGCGAGTTTTGGTGGGGAATGCCGGTGGGGTCGAGGTGACGTTCAACGGGAAACCCTTAGGACCGATCGGACCCAGCGGGCAAGTACGCCTGATCGTCCTGACTCCTGAGGGCAGCCAGGTGTTGAAGCCAGAAAAGCCCTCGGAAGCGGCTAGTCCCAGCGAAGAAAGCGTGCCAAGTCCGAGCGGCTAACCGGAGGCAGCCCGCCTGCGTTTCATCCGAACCGCCTGCAACAACTCTCTGCGCCGCCGCCTCTTCACCTGAATATCGACCTTCTTCCAGAACTTCCGGAAGTAATCCCCCGCGGAGATGAGAGTGAAAATCATCACACCCCAGAGCCACACCATCGCCGTGGTGTGCAATTCGCGCCAATGGATGCTCAGCAGCAGGAGCGTGACGGCGATCACCTGCATGACCATCTTGGTCTTGCCGAGTTCGCTCGCCCGAATCGTGTAGCCCTCGGCCGCGGCGATGCTCCTCAAACCGGAAACGGCAAACTCTCTCCCGATGATGATGACAGCCATCCAGGCGGGCAACTGCTGCACCTGAACGAGCGAGATGAGTGCGGCGGAAATGAGCAGTTTGTCGGCGATAGGGTCGAGCAACGTACCTACCGTGGTGACCTGTCCCCAGCGGCGCGCCAGATAACCGTCCAGCAAATCGGTCGCCGCCGCCGCGAGGAAGATGGCCAGAGCCAGGAACTCGTTCGTGATGACCAGGCCGTTCAGTTCGAGGCGCATGGTTTCCTGTACGAGGGCCGCAACCAGCAACGGCACGAAGAAGATCCGCAGCAGGGTCAGCAGGTTTGGCAGGTTCATTCCGGCGCGCTCCGCCAAGTTCTACAGGATATCGAATGCAGGCCGCCAACGCTCATCTGATTTGAGTCTCAGAAATCTGTTGTGCCGATGACGTAGCCCTGCAGTTTTCTTAGCAGCGACTCCGGCACATCAGCCTCCACGAGGCAGTAATCCGCTTCGTAACGCTTCCGCACCACGCGGGCAAATTCGTGCAGCAGATGGAGCTTGCCGCCTTCGCTGAGAGGGATGCGGAAGCTCACCCGCGAGAGGGCGTCTATCGGCAGGAGTGCGTCAATCACGCCGAGGAGTTGGTCCAGACCCGCTCCCGTGCGCGCGGAGACGCAAACCGCTTCGAGCGGCAGCCGCGGCTCGTCTGCTTCGGGGGGCGACGGCTCTTCGGCTGAAAGCAGCCGGCGGCGGACGGTATCGGCCGCACCCGCCTCGAGGAGATCAATCTTGTTCAGGACGAGCAATTGAGGCATGGAAGTGGCCTCGATTTCCGCCAGGACTTTGCTCACGTGCCCGGCTTGCTCGACAGCCTCCGGAGAGGCGGCGTCGATGACGTGCAGCAGCAGAGCCGCTTCCCGCACTTCTTCGAGCGTGGCGCGGAACGCCTGAACCAGCGTGGTGGGGAGGTTCCGTATGAAGCCCACTGTGTCGCTCAGCAACGTGCGCCGGTTGGAAGGCAGCAGGATGTGGCGAACCGTGGGGTCGAGAGTAGCGAACAGCCGGGAATCGGCAACCACTTCCGCGCCAGTCAGGCGATTGAACAAGGTTGATTTGCCCGCGTTCGTGTAGCCGATCAGCGCGATTGTGGCCAGCGGCACGGCCTGGCGCTGCCGCCGCTGAATGGAGCGGCTGGAGCGCACCGCCCGCAGCTGTTCTTCGATCTTGCGGATGCGGCGGAAAATCCTGCGCCGGTCCGTCTCCAACTGGGTCTCGCCCGGACCCCGGGTGCCGATTCCGCCTCCCAGCCGGGACATGGACACGCCCCTGCCGGTGAGGCGTGGAAGCAGGTAGTTCAACTGGGCGAGTTCGACCTGGAGTTGGCCTTCCCGCGTTCTGGCACGGCTGGCAAAGATGTCGAGAATCAGTTGCGTACGGTCAACCACTCGGCAATCCAGCGCGTTTTCGAGGTTGCGCTGCTGGGTCGGGCTCACCTCGCGGTCGACGATGACCACGTCAACCTCTTCCGCCGCCACCATGCGGGCCAGTTCCTCCACTTTCCCGGAGCCCAACAGCGTGGCCGCTTCCAGGCGTTCGCGTTGCTGCAGGCTGGAGGAAACTACCTGGGCGCCAGCGGTTTGAGCAAGATGCGCCAATTCCTGGAGGGAAGACTCGCCCGTGCTCTGGGTTCCTGGATTGCCGCGGCGGCCGGGACGGTTGAGCTCAACGCCCAAAAGTATGGCGCGTTCGCGTAACGAATCCTGCAAAATGCGGGCTCAAACCTCGGACGGTTCAGGTCCTGAGGGGAGGACCGGTGCTGCGAGATTCCCGGGTGCGGCGGCGACAGCCTGCAGAGAGTTGGAAGAGTGCACAGGCTTGCCAATGACAACCGTGGAAATAGCGTGCTTGAAGATCAACTGTTCCTGGCTGTTGTTCTCGAGGATAACGGAGTACTTGTCGAAGCTTCTGATGCGTCCCGACAACTTGACCCCGCTCATCAAATAGATTGTGAGAAAGATCTTCTCTTTACGCGCGTGATTTAGATAAGCTTCCTGGATATTTTGCGCTGGTCTTTCCATGTTTGTCACAACGGACCAGGAGGTACCCACCCCAAAAACCGGCCCGTGAATCCAGATTGTACACCAAAACGCGGCCTGCGGTCGCTCGTGCGCTATAGTGCTTGAAGTGAGCGCGAAAGACCGGGTCGGCGAACGCGTGGCCCTGACAGGCATGGCAGTCAGCGGTTTGCTGGCCATCGTCAAGATCACGGTCGGCTGGATGGCTTCCTCCACTTCGGTGGTGGCGGACGGCGTGGAGTCCGCAGCGGATGTGCTGGCTTCGGGGATAGTGCTCTTCGGCTTGTTCCTGGCCGCCCGGCCGCCGGACGCTAACCACCCATACGGACACGGGCGCTTTGAGACCCTCTCAGGACTAGGCGTCGGCCTGGCGCTCGGACTGACCGGTCTGGCCATCGCCGTGCGTTCGCTGGAAGGCGTAGGGGATCGGCATGACCCTCCCGCCCTCTATGCGGTCTGGCCGTTGATCGGCTCGATTATTCTGAAGAGCCTCCTGGCGGGAGTCAAATTCCACTACGGGAAGAAGATCCACAGCGCCGGCCTGAAAGCCGACGCCTGGAATGACACCGTGGACATTGTCTCCGGCAGCACCGCACTGTGCGCCCTGGGCTTAACGCTTTACAACCCCGCGCGGTTTCTGGATGCGGATCATTACGGAGGACTCGGCGTGGGGCTGATCGTCATTGTCCTGGGGTTGCTCGTGGTGAGGCAGACCACCCTGCAGTTGGTGGACACCATGCCGGACAGGCGGATGCTGGAAGAAATCCGGGCGGCAGCCAGGATGGTCCCGGGAGCAATGGGCGTGGAGAAGTGTTTCGCCCGCAACACCGGCCTGAAATACCACGTTGATCTGCATCTGGAAGTAGATCCGGAGATGAGTGTGCGCGCCTCGCACGAGATCGCCACCGGCGTGCGCGACCGCATCAAGCAGGAACTGGAATGGGTGGCGGACGTGCTGGTGCACGTCGAACCGCATCTTGCCGAGGAAGGCGAGGCTGGGGCAGGTGACAAACAGCCTAGGCAGGTGGAGGGGCCGGGTGGAAAACGCTGAATTCGCGCGATTGCTTTCGGAAACGGCCGATTTGATGGAAATCGCCGGCGAGGATGTGTTTCGCATCCGCAGTTACCGCAATGCCGCGGTCGTGCTCGAAGGTTACCCAGAGAAGGTGGAGAGTATTCTGCGGGACCCTTCCCGTGATGTGACTGAGATTCAGGGCATCGGCAAGGGGCTCGCGCACGTGCTCGGGGAGATCCTCGAACGAGGGTCCTTTGAGCGGCGCGACGAAATGCTGGAAAAGTATCCGCCCACGGCCCTGGAATTCTTGAAAATCCAGGGGTTGGGACCGAAAACGGTGGCGCTGATCATCCAGCATTACCGGGTCAGCACGGTGGATGATCTGGAGAAGCTCTGCCTGGAGCAGAAGCTGCGGGACTTGCCGCGGATGGGCGCCAAGTCGGAGGAGAAGATCCTCCGAGGTATTGCCCAGTACCGGCAGGGCGCGGGACGTTTTCTGCTCAGTTTCGCCTCCGCTGTGGCCGCCGAATTCACGGAATACCTGTCCGCAGAGTGCGAACTGTCGCAGATTACTCCCGCCGGCAGCTTGAGGCGGGGCAAGGAAACAGTCGGCGACGTGGACCTGCTGATCACGGGTCAGGACGCCGCCGAGGCGCTTGAGCGATTCACCAAATTCCCAAAGGTAGTGGAAGTACTGGGGAAGGGGGTCAACAAGGCCAGCGTTCTGGTTGGCCCTGAGGGTCTGCAAGTTGACCTGCGGGCGCTGCCGGCAGAATGCTACGGGGCCGCGCTCCAGTACTTCACCGGCAGCAAAGAGCACAACGTGGCTCTGCGCAACCGGGCCATCAAGATGGGCTTTTCGCTCAGCGAGTACGGGCTCACGCGGACGGACAGCGACGAAATCGTGGCGGGCGCCACCGAAGCGGAAGTGTACGAGGCGCTCGGGTTGGCCTGGATTCCTCCGGAGCTGAGGGAGAATCAGGGCGAGATTGACACCGCCGAGACCGGCCCAATGCCCAAGCTCGTGGACTTGGGAGATATCCGCGGCGACCTGCACATGCATACTACCGAGAGCGACGGCCGGGCAACGGTCGAGGAAATGGCCGAAGCCGCGGCCGCGCTGGGTTATGACTACATCGCCATCACGGACCATTCGAAAGCCCTGGCCATGGCGAACGGGCTGGATGAAAAGCGCGTCGTAGCCTTTGCGAAGCGCGTGCGCAAACTGAACAGCGACGGACTCGGGATTCGGGTTTTCTCCGGCATCGAGTGCGACATTCTGAAAGACGGCGCCATGGACCTGGCAGAGGACGCCCTGGCGGAACTCGACCTGGTCATCGGCAGCGTCCACAGCTACATGAACCAGGAGCCCGCCCAGATGACGGACAGGCTGTTCCGCGCCCTGGAATGCCCGCACTTGCACGCCTTAGGGCATCCTACCGGCCGAATGCTTCTCCGCCGGGACGCCTTCCTGTTTGACTTCGAGCAAGTTGCGGCGGAAGCGGCGAAGAAAAAGGTCTGCCTTGAAATCAACGCGAGCCCGGAGAGGCTGGACCTGCATGCTCCCCTGCTGCGCGCGGCCAAAGCCCAAGGCGTCCGCTTCATCGTGTGCACGGACGCGCACCACCCCAAACACCTCTCAAACATGAATTACGGGGTGCTGACCGCGCGCCGCGGCTGGCTGACACGGGACGACATTCTCAACACCCTGCCGCCGGAGAAGTTCTTGAAAGCTCTGCGGAAAGAGTAGTTGAACATGAGACTGGCGAGTTCGAGAGAACGTTACGTTTGTCCTGTCTTTCGAGTCAGCGAGGATTGCGCCGTGGCTCCCGATGGCTCCGAGCTACGCCGAGCCGTAGTGCGTCACGGCGGCTCCGCGGTGATTCTGGCGCTGGATGAGCGGAAGAGAGTACTGATGGTGCGCCAATACCGGCTGCCCGCAGGGCGCAACCTGTGGGAACTTCCCGCGGGGAAACTGGATGAAGGCGAAACCGCATTCGCCGCAGCGCGCCGGGAGTTGCTCGAGGAAACCGGCTACCGCGCCGCGCGGTGGCGGAGACTGGTCTCCTTCTATCCGAGTCCCGGTATTCTCAGCGAGAAGATGACGATCTACCTGGCTACGGGTGTGCGGGCAGGTGAAAGCCAACCCATGGCCGATGAACTCATCGAGTGGCGCTGGTTTGAGGCGGATTACCTGGACGCCTGCATCCGGGACGGCAGGATCAGCGACGGCAAGACCATCATCGGTTTTCTGGCGTGGCAGCGTTACCACCGTGATGAAGGCTGAGGTGTTGGAGCATGGCTTCTAACGCCCGCCCGCGGTGGCTGATGTCGAGCTTGCTCGCGGCGTCGATTTCCGCCAGCGTCTTGCCGAAGGGCGGGTAGAAAAACAAGGGATCGTAGCCGAAGCCCTGACTGCCCCGCGGTTCATCCAGCAACTCTCCCTCGACTTCGCCGCGAAACGTGCCCACGAGAACTCCGTCCCGGGCCAAAGCAATTTCGCAGACGAATCGGGCGCGGCGGTTGGCGACACCCCGCATTTTGTCGAGCAGGAGGCGGTTGTTCCCGGCATCCGTGGCGCCGTGCCCGGCAAACACAGCGGAGTCGACACCCGGAGCCCCGTCGAGGGCCTCCACCTCCAGCCCGGAATCATCGGCGAATAGCCAGCCTTGAAAACCCCGGCTGTAGTGGAGCGTCTTGAGGACTGCGTTTTCGCGGAACGTGGAGCCGGTCTCCTCGCACACCGGCAACGCCGCCATCTCTGGAAGAAGTTCGATGGTGAACACGCCGCTGCCGAAGTGCCCGGCAGCCCGCAAGAACTCCCGCAGTTTGCCCCGGTTCGTGCTGGCGCAGTACAGCTTCAAGCGGATTCCAGTACAGCCTTCTGGATTTCGATCAGGCGCTGGATGCCGGCTCGCGCCAAATCCAGAAGACTGACCATTTGCGCGTCATCGAAGGGGCTGCGCTCGGCGGTAGCCTGCACCTCGACGAAACCGCCGGAGCCGGTCATCACCACGTTCATGTCCACTTCTGCGCGGGAATCTTCTTCGTAGCAAAGGTCGACGAACGCCTTGCCGTCAATCAGTCCTGTGCTGATCGCCGCCACGTGGTCGCGGAGCGGCTCGGCTTTCACGGCTCCGAAGTTTTTCAATTGGCGCACGGCCAGCGCCAAGGCTACGTAAGCGCCGGTGATTGAAGCCGTGCGCGTGCCGCCATCGGCCTGGAGCACGTCGCAGTCCACGATGATCGTCCGCTCACCAAGGGCAGCCTGGTCGAGCACGGCTCGCAGCGAGCGGCCTATCAGGCGCTGAATCTCGAGCGTGCGGCCGGAGGGTCTTCCCCGGGTGGCCTCGCGCGGAGTTCGCGTGGCTGTGGCGCGCGGCAGCATGGAGTACTCCGCCGTAACCCACCCCCGGCCACTGCCGCGCAAAAACTGGGGGACGGACTCTTCGATGGTAGCGGCGCACAAGACGCGCGTATTGCCGACCTCGATCAGAGCCGACCCTTCGGCGGTGACCAGGAAACCCGGGACAAGCCGAACCTCGCGGAGTTGGTCTGGCAGTCGGTTGTCTATTCTCATGGCCCGGCGGTCTTCATCATTCCGTAAAAGAGCAAGAACAGAAGGGCCGACCCCGAAATCAGCAGAATGCCGCAGGGGATGGCGCCGCGTAGCGAGGAAGTCTTGGTCTTCTTGCCGCGGGATGGTTTGAATTTCGCCATGAACCTTTCAGTCCATCATCTCAGACTTTCCAACTGCGCAGATGGCCGGCTACCTTGCGGAAAAACTCGTCCAGCATCTCGAGCGTATCTTCTTCCAAGTCTTTCAAGGAGAGGGCGACGACGTCGCGCCCGCGTTCGGCGAGCGCCATCTGAGTCGCCAGGTATTGCGCCATGTGGTACTCGGCCGTGTAGCCGGCCTGTGGAATCCGTTCCGCCTTCTCCGAGATCAGCACCGTGGAAAGGCACTTGCCATGACCGATGATCATCTCGTGGTAGGAGTGATTCATGGCGGGGCCTTCATACACGTCCACCGGCATCTTCAGGCGGGCACGGAAGACAGTCTCCCCGGCTTTGGCGAGGCACTTGCGGACCGCGCGCCCGGCGGCGGCATAGCGCGTGTCGCCGAAGAACGTCAGTTCCCCGTATTCGATTCTCCCGGCGCCTACGAGAGCCTTGAGAATGTGCGCGTAGGTTTCGGGGGCATCCATCTTGCCGGCTTCGGGCAATCCTTCGATCCTGTTGAAGTACAGCGTCAAGGCGCCCCGGTAGCGCACCTGACGCGCGGAGGATTTCATCTTCTGCCACTCCGAGGTCTTCTCCAGGCCACCGGCCTTCTGCGCTTCGTTGAACAAGCGATTGGTGATGGCCTTGTAGAGTTCCACGCTGGGTTGCGTGACGAAGTTCATGTCACGCAGGTAGGCGACGCCGAAGACGGTGTAGTGAATGAACTGCATGTAAGCCGATAACGGCGTTCCCTTGGGAAGCGTGAGAACGGCCAGCGGATAGCCGGCACGGCGCAGGACTCCAATCTTCTGCGAGTCCGGTCCGGGCATCCCCTTCACCTGCACCGCCAGGAACAGGCGGTCCTGCCGGGCATCTATGGGGGAGCGATAGTTGGCGAGCTTGATCTTCTCGTCGATGACGATCTTGATGCCCAGGTCTTCGCGCTTGCCGAGACTTTCCTCAAAATCCTGCTTGGTCCACAAGCCGATGGGCTCCCACGCTTTCGGCAAAAGCAGCGTCACCTTGTCGCGTCCGCTCTCGCCCTGAGCGTGCAGGAACGCCGCCAACCGCCAGGCTGAGGCGATGTCCTCGTCCGATAGAAATGTGCCGCGCATCCACTCCGCGAGGTCGATGCCGGCCAGTCCTAGCGGGTAGAGGCTGCCGCGCGTCAGCGGTGAGCTATGGCGCCCGGATGTGCCATTGCCGTCGTCCAACTGCAACTCAATTTTGCGGTAGCCGCGCTGACTGCCGAACTGATCCAGCAGTGAGCCAGGCAACGTCATGTAGATGAAATTCGGGCGGCTGTCAATATGGAACCGGTCGTATAGAACCGCCAGTTTCTCGAGGTTCACCACCGGTTCGTAGGAGGTCATGCCCAGAGCCATGCCGACCACTAGCGTGCGTTTGAGCACTTCCGGCAGCGGCAAGCGGGAACGCCGTTCCATTTCCGCGAGGATGGACTTCAGCTTGGCAGGATCCGTAGAATCGAGCACGTAGACTCGCGGACCTCGCCGCAGAAGGCCGATGGCGTTGTAGGCGGACTTGTCTTCGGCCGACCCGCCCATGCCCGCCCAAATCAGGAAGCGCAGCGGGACACCGTGCGTGGCCTGAAAACGTTCACTGATGTCCTTCAACTCAGCCGTCACTCTGGCGGGCCACTCCAGGCGATTTTCGGCCAGCCAGCTCAGGTGGAAGACGCCGTAACTGTTCTTGGTCACGCGGCCGCCGGAGTCAATCTCCATGCCCAATCGGATTAACCGGTTCCTGGAGGCTTCGAGAGATTCAAGACCCTTTCGGCGGGCTTTTTCATCGAGGGCTCTCAGCCGGCGCAGGACTTCGTCCTTCTCGAAGGTGGCCGAGAGGGGTTCGGACGTGGGATGATCCTGGAAGAGAACAAGTGTGTTGGGCACCCTCACGTTTTAGCATAGTGAGAAGCCTATGATGACCCGCAGAATGTGGTTGTGCTCACTGGCCGGATTGATGGCCTGTTCACCTGCCCCGAGGCAGTCGGAATTGAGTTTGCCCGCTGAGTTGAAAGGCGGCTGGAAGCGCGAGACGCATGAGCCGCTTCAAGCCGAAGCGGTTCCGGAGCAGGTGCGGGCGCTCGGGTTGTGTTGCAGCGAGCGCGCTACCTATCAAGGGCCGGGGCGGCTGGCGGTCAGCGTATACCGCATGACGACATCCGCGGGCGCCTTCGAACTGATGCAGAAGTGGCGGCGCAGCGAAGGGAGCACGTACTTCGCGGAGGGCGTGGCTTTCGTCGTCATCGAAGCGCAAGAAGCCGATTCCGCCGCTGTCCGTGCGGCCTCGCAGCAATTGCAGAGCCTCGTCGCCAAGCCGGCGCGTTGAGCCGAGCCTTCTGCCGCAGGGTCTAGAATGAAGCTAAGAAGATGGCCCTGCCTCGCGCCACACAGACCGGCGATGCCGCCGCATGGCCCGCGGAGAGGTTCTTCCAGTTTTCTCTGCTGGGTTTGCTGGCGAGCGGCTACGGAGCCATGCTCGGCTCCGGATATCTGGATGCGCCCACGGCGGTTCTAACGGGAGGCGCGCTCGTCTGGCGTGCCTGCATCATAGCGGGCCTGGTTCCGGGGCTGCCTTCTTCCTGGTTGACGCCGCTGACGCTCGCTTACATGGTGTTCTATCCCCTGGACTGGAAGTTCCTTTCCGGGGAATTCCTGCCGGCGACCGTCCGGCTCGTCTTCTTCCTGGCTGCCGTCAAGATCCTGAGCGCCCGCAGTGACCGGGACTACCTCTATGTGCAGGTGATTGCCTTTCTGACGCTGTTGTCGGCATCCATCGTGTCCGCCCGGCTCAACTACTTCTTCTTCCTCGCGCTGTTTCTCCTTTTTGCTGTTGCCACACTCACGAGTGGAGAAATCCGCCGCTCAGCGGCAGATTCCAGGACGGTGGCCCGTTTCAGCACGCGCATCTTCCCTTGGAAGCTCGCCGCCACGGCGCTGCTGATCTCCGTCTGCATTCTCCTGCTCACCGGGGGGTTGTTCTACCTGTTGCCGCGCACGGCTCGCGCGGCGTTCCGGCACCTGGTTCCGGAACGCTATCACCTGCCGGCGCTGGCGACAGAAGTCTCCTTGGGTGAGATTGGCCAGTACAAACGCCAGAGCGCCGTGCTGATGCATGCGCGCATTTACAACGAATCACGCCCGCTGCATTTGAAGTGGCGCGCCGGAGCGCTGGTCCGCTTCGACGGAAAGCGCTGGTACAATCCAACGCGGCGGGGCTCTCCCTTGAGGGTGGAAAAAGGGCTTCTGCGGCTGGCGAGCGACGACCAACGCAGGCGGCAGGGCGAGCGTATCAGCTATGAGGTGCGGCTCAAGCCCTATGCCTCCGACTCGCTGCTGATCGCTGGACGCGCCGAGTTCATCCGCATCGATCGGCCAATGTTACTGGAACTGCCTGCGGGCGGGTACGGGCTGGGGTACCGTCCGGTGGATCCGCTGCGCTACGGCGTTTACAGTTTTCTGGGGAGCGCGGCGGAGGGACAGTCTCAGCCGGTGATGGCCGGAGAGGATGCGAAAGCCGCCTATCTGCAATTGCCGCCGGTCGATCCGCGTGTCGTCGAGCTGACCAGCAGGCTGACTACAGAACTGGCCGGAGCGCATGCCAAGGCCGAAGCGATCGAAGCTCATCTGCGAGGCAGCTACGGTTACACACTGGAGCTGCCAGAAGAGGAAGCGGCGGACCCCATCGCTCACTTCCTGTTTGAACGCCGCAGAGGTCACTGTGAGTATTACGCGTCTGCGATGGCTGTAATGCTGAGAATTGCGGGCATTCCGTCGCGGGTGGCCACGGGCTTCCAGAGCGGCTCCTACAATCCACTCAGCGAGTGGTACGTGATCCGCGCTTCCGACGCGCATAGCTGGGTGGAGGCATTTGTGCCCGGCTCCGGCTGGACGGTTTTCGATCCAACTCCGCCTGATCCTTCTGCGCAAGCCACATCGCTGTGGGCCCGCGTGACGCTGTTGGTGGACGCCGCCGAGACGTTCTGGCAAGAGTGGGTGCTCGGGTACGACCTTGAGCGTCAACTGATTCTGGCCGCGCGCGTGGAACAGTCGCGCCGGAGTTGGTCCACCGGCTGGGCGATGACGCTGCGCAGCCAGTGGAGCGGCTGGCGGAAGGAAGCCTCCGCTTGGATTGCGGCCCATGGCTGGAGCGCGTTGCTCGGCGTGGTGAGCCTCGCCGCACTGCTGCTGGTTTTGCGGATGCTGAGCCGCTGGTGGAGCGTCAGGCGGGGGCTGTCGCGTGCCCGGTGCGGGATCGCGAGCGATTCCGACGCAGCTCTGCTCTACCGGCGCGCGCTGAACCACATGCAGGCCAGAGGTTTTGTCAGGGTCCCGTCCCAGACACCTCTCGAGTTCGCGCGTTCGCTTCCGGCTTCCGAGAGCAGCGCCGTGTTCGCCGAGCTGACGACGGCTTACAATGACGTGCGCTTCGGCGCCCGGACCAACGCCGCGCAGCAACTGGCCCATCTGCTGGAGCGTTTGGAGCGGCCGGAAAGCACCTAGTCTCTCCGGCGCGAAGTTGCTTCGCAATCCCTGTGATAGAGTGTTTCGCAGGAAAGGCCACATGCGAATCCTTCTTGTTCTTCTTGCCCTAAGTCTTTGCCCGGCGTTCTGTGCGGAGGCGGACTTCAACGGCCGCTGGAACATCCGCGTCGAAGGCGAGTCCCGGGCGCGAGCCTGGTGGCTGGAGGTCACCGGGGCGGGCACACCCGAAATCAAAGGCCGATTCGTCGGCGCCCCCGGCGGAGGCATGGACGACATCCCGGAAATCTCTGTCCGGGACAACGAACTGCGCTTCGCGTTTAACCGCCGCTACCGCCGCACAGCCGAGGACTTGCAGCCTGAAACAAATACCAGGGGCGTCTATAGCGCGGTACTTGGCGCTGACGGCAAACTCCACGGGACGTTCGCGCTGGAAGGTTACGCAGCCGCGGGCAGGAAATGGACCGGGACACGCGCTCCGGTGATCAAGGATCGTGATGATGGAACCTGGAAGGAGGGTCCACCCGTGGCGCTGTTCAACGGCCGGGACCTGACGGGATGGCGGGCCATGGTGCCCGGCCGTGAACTGGGCTGGACGGCGAAGGACGGGATTATGGTCAACGTCGCGGGCGCCAACAACCTGGTTTCCGAACAGAAGTTCTGGAACTTCAGACTGCTGGCCGAATACCGTCTGGGGCCGCGCAGCAACAGCGGCTTTGGGTTGCGTGGGCGGTACGAGGTGCAGGTGATGGAGGATGCCGGCCGGCCGCCGAGCAAGCAGAGTCAAGGGTCCATCTACAGCCGCATCCCACCCACGGTGAACGCCAGCCGACCGGCGGGAGAGTGGCAGAGCATGGAGGTGCGGCTGGTGGGCCGTACCGTGACGGTCGTGCTGAACGGCACGACGGTGGTGGACAAGGGTGAAATAGAGGGCCTTACCGCCATGGCGCACGATCCCGAAGAGGACAAACCGGGGTCCATCAGCCTGCAAGGCGACCACGGCTCGGTGGAGATCCGCAAGCTCGTGGTGATTCCTCTCACGCGCTAGGACTCGCGCCTGCCCGCCGACGGACCGCGAAACTGAGAAGCGCCAAGGAGCCCGGATGAAGCGGACGCAAATCCTCATCGTGGCAGCGTGCCTGCTGGCTTCCGGCTGTGAGGACGACAAGCGGGCGGTCCTCGCCATGCGGCAGGAAGCGGCCAGGATTGAAACGGACCTGGCCGAGATGGAGAGAACTCTCCGTCAGAAATCCGCTGTGCTCGAGGCGCTGGCAGAACAGATGGCCCGCCGGCTGGAGAAGATCGACGCGTCCATGCGTGCGCTCGAAACGGGAGCCGGGATCCGGTTGGAGTCCGGGGCGCCGCTCTCAGGCGTCAACGCACGGTTGGGAGAGATGCAGGGAGAGGTGAAGGCCGTCCGCGCCGCTGCGGACGAACTGAACGCCCGCCTCCGGGTGGTTCAGGAGCGCATCTCCGAGATGGCCGACAGCGCGCTCCGCGCACCACCGGCGTTCTAAGAGGCTCGCTGCCGTTTCGCCCTGACCTTACAGGTTACCCCGCACCCGCCGTCCCTCAATGAACACCGCTACAGGCTCGATCCGCCGGATCTGATCTTCGGGGCAGGTGAGGT
Organism: Acidobacteriota bacterium; assembly: GCA_037444075.1. Taxonomy (GTDB): domain Bacteria; phylum Acidobacteriota; class Terriglobia; order Bryobacterales; family Bryobacteraceae; genus JBBIND01. The sequence goes on from JBBIND010000002.1 coordinate 191,090, forward strand.
AGTCGCGGTCAATGACCACCATGTCCGCGTATTTGCCTGCTTCGAGCGAGCCGCGGCTCTTTTCGGCGAACTGCAAGTGCGCCGGCCAGATGGTGTACATCTTGAGCGCTTCCTCCCGGTTGATCCGCTCTTCCGGGAACAGCACCTGGCCCGCGGACGTCTTGCGCGTCACGGCGACCCACATGCTGAAGAAGGGGTTGTACGGGTTGACGGCGAGGTTCTTGTCGTGACCGACCATGTGGTCGCTGCCGCCGGCCAGGATCACGCCGGAGTTGAGGTACGTGCGCAAGGGGAAGAAATACCTCATGCCCTGGCCAGGGAAGACTTTCTGAAGCGCCGGCCCATCGTAGTACAACCACGAGGCCTGAACGTCTGCGAGGACTCCCAACCGGGCGGTGCGCGCAATCGCTTCCGGGCTCTGAAAACTGGCGTGCATCAGGTGAGAGCGCGAGGGCGCGATTGGCTTGGTTCGGTTCAGTTCCTCAAAAGCGTCGAGCAGGGCGTCGATGGCCCCACCGCCCTGGCTGTGAGCGGTCATCTGCCAGCCCTGCCCGTGCGCCGCCTCAAGAATGGCCTTCAGCTTGGCGGGCGCGATGAACAACTGCCCCCGGTCGTCCGGGTTCGTCATCCCGTAGAGTTGCCGGCCAAAACTGCCGTAAGGACGGCGTTGATAGGCGGTGCCGATGGTCATGCCCCCGTCCAGGGTCAGCTTGAACGTGCCGACGCGGAGCCAGTCATCGCCGCTGTTGGGCGAGTAGCGTGAATTGCGGATGGTGTTAGCCAGTTCTTCGGCGGGCGGCGCCGAACCGAGGCGCCAGGTGAGCACGACGCGGAGCGGCAGGCGCCCCTGGGACTTCAGCTTCTCAAAGAGGCCAATTTCCTGCGCCGACACCGCGCGATCTCCAACGGCGGTCAACCCGGCTTCCAGGTAGCGGCGCAGCATGCCTTCGAGGGCGAGCAGTTGCTCCTCTTCGGTGAACCTCTCTCCCCTGCGGTCAAGCCCGATGAGCAGAGAGCCGGCGTTCTTCAATATCCCGTTCGGTTCCCCTTTGGCGTCCTTGACGATCTCGCCGCCCGGAGGAGGAGCCGTATCGCGCGTGATCCCGGAAACCTGCAAGGCGCGGGTATTGACCACCCATACATAGCTGGCATCGAACATCACCGGGTGATCAGGAGACACATCGAGCACTTCTCGAGTGGGCATCCGCAGTTCTTTGAGGCGCGTGGGGAAAGTGCGCGGCACGACAATCCAGTTACCTTTGGGCGTTGAACGGGCTTTCTCGCGTATGTAGTTCTGGATGGCGCCAAAGGAGTCAAGCGGTGGAAGAGGAGTGCGGAATTCGCTGAGTCCCGCGCCCAGAGCGTGCACGTGGGCGTCAATGAGCCCCGGCACTACGGTGCGTCCCTTCAAGTCGATCACGTTGGTGCGGGCTCCTCGTTCGGCGGCCAGAACGGCGCTGGAACTGCCCGTAGCGGCAACGCGGCCATCTTTGACAGCCACGGCTTGCTGAATGCTGAACCGGCTGTCGACGGTGAGGATTTTGCCGTTGTGCAGAATCAGGTCTGCATCAGCCCCGGCAAGGGAGGCGGCAATCAGGATGGCGAAGCAGGCTGGTCGCAGTAAAGGCATACGACCATGATTCTAGACCAGCTCGAGCGTGAAACTCTAACCGCGGAACCGGGCCGCCACGCGGTCCCAATCAATGACGTTGAAGAAGGCCGCGGCGTAGTCCGCCCGCCGGTTCTGGTACTTGAGATAGTAGGCGTGCTCCCAGACGTCGAGCCCCAGCAACGGCTTGTGGCCGGCAGTGAGGGGGCTGTCCTGATTCGGCGTGGTCTCGATGCGCAGGCTTCCCTTGGCGTCGAGACTCAGCCAGGCCCAACCGCTGCCGAACACGCTCAGCGAGGCCTTGGTGAACTGCTCGCGGAAGCCGTCAAAACCGCCGAAGAATTTCTCGATCGCCCGCCCGAGTTCGTTCTTCGGCTGGCCGCCGCCTCGCGGGCTCATGCATTCCCAGAACAGTGTGTGGTTGGCGTGGCCCCCGCCGTTGTTGCGCACTGCCGTGCGGATGGATTCGGGCAATTTGCCGAGTTGTCTGACCAAATGCTCCACCGGATGCGCCGCCCACTCAGCGTGGCTCGCCAGGGCATTGTTCAGGTTATTGACGTAACCTGCGTGGTGCCTGCCGTGGTGAATTTGCATGGTCATGGCATCGATGTGCGGCTCGAGCGCGTCTTGCGCGTAAGGTAACGCCGGCAGCGTATGAGGCGCCTTAGCCTGTGGTTGTGCCGCAGAGGCTCCCGCCAATCGCGACGCGAATCCGGGAACCGCCGGCAGGGCCAGCAGTGATAATAATTCTCTTCGGGTTGTCATTTGGGATTCTCCATTCAACGCTGTACTTACAATGTTGGATGCCGGTGAGCGGAGGCGAGGTGCAGGATTCCGCCGGCCGGCTCCGCGCGGGAATTGGGTAGTTCAATTGAGGAGAGGGGGGCTTGGTATGCGTGCAACATGGCTGCTTTTGCTGTTGGTGGGCACCGCTTCCGGACAAGCGTTGCCGGGAACCGGTCCACTGACACGCACCGGTGATCTGGCTGCCCACATGGTGGACGGCATGCACAGGTATCTGGACGACCGCCTGGCAGCTTACGGGAAGAGCAGCCAGCGGACGCCCGGCACACGGCAGGACTTGCTGAGAATCATCGGCGCCGTGGATTCGCGCGTGCCGAACGGGGCGCCCGTCGTGGACATGCCTGTGGATGGTTCGCCGGTGCTCGCGCAGGGCAGTGGGTACGATGTCTTCGCCGTGCGTTGGCCGGTGCTGGATGGAGTTGAAGCGGAAGGGCTGCTGCTCAAACCTCGCGGAGCACCGCGCGCTCACGCCGTGGCTTTGCCTGACGCCGACTGGACTCCGGAGATGCTCGCCGGTCTCGCGGCGGGATTGCCCGGTCAACAACAGTTCGCCCGGAGGCTTGCCGAAAGCGGCTTCCAGGTGCTGGTTCCGGCTCTGATTGACCGCAGCGATGAATTCTCCGGCAAAGAAGGCGTGGGTTGGACAAATCAGCCGCACCGGGAGTTCATCTTCCGCATGGCCTATGAGATGGGGCGCCACATCATCGGCTACGAGGTACAGAAGGTTTTGGCCGCCGTGGATTGGCTCTCGCGGCAGGCAGGTGAGCGCCCCGTGGGCGTGTTTGGCTACGGGGAGGGTGGACTTCTGGCCCTCTACAGCGCCGCCGTCGATGAGCGTATTGCCGCCACAGTGGTGAGCGGTTATTTCGGCCCCCGCCAGCCGGTCTGGCAGGAGCCCATCTACCGCAGTGTGTGGTCGCAGTTGCCCGGGTTCGGAGACGCCGAGCTAGCTGCCCTGGTCCGGCCGCGCACGCTGATCATCGAGGCTTCTCCGCACCCGGCTGTTTCCGGACCGCCGCCAGAGCGCACCGGCAGGCGGACCGCCGCGCCGGGACGCCTCATCACGCCGCCGCTCGATGCCGTGCGGGAGGAGTTCTTACGGGCGAGGAGCCATTACGAGGCTCAAGGTGCTGCCGGGCGCGTCGCATTGGTGGAGGGCGGACCTGCGTCCGGCGATGCGCTGAACGCCTTCGCGCAGGCGCTGGCGCCCGGAACGAAATTCGCAGTATCAGAAACTCCGCCGCAACTGCTTGCTCGCCCGACGGACGTGAGAGCGCGGCAGCGCCGTCAGCATCTTCAACTCGTCGAACATGTCCAAGGACTCGTGCGCAAGGCGGAGTTCACCAGGCGGGACTTCTGGGCCAAGGCGGATTTCTCCAGCCTGGACGGCTACAGGCGTCAACTGTGGGAGGAAGTGATCGGACGGATGCCCGGCGCCACGGAGCCGCTCGCCGCGGAGACGCGGCTCATTTACGACACGCCGTCATTCCGCGGTTATGAGACCGTGTTGCCCGTCTGGCAGCACGTGTACGCCTACGGCGTTCTGCTCGTGCCTAAGGACCTCAAGCCGGGCGAAAGGCGTCCGGTGGTGGTCTGCCAGCACGGCTTGGAGGGGCGTCCGCAGTTTCTGATCGATCCGCCGGATGCGAGGCGCGAGGAGGTGTACCGCCGCTTTGCCGCCCGCCTCGCGGAGCGCGGCTTCATCGTTTTCGCGCCGCAGAATCCCTACATCGGTGGGGAGAGATTCCGCTCGTTGCTCAGGAAGTCACACCCGTTGAAGCTGTCCCTGTTCTCGTTCATCATCGGCCAGCATGACCGCACGCTGACATGGCTGAGAAGTCTGCCCTTTGTAGATGCCGAACGCATCGGTTTCTACGGCCTATCCTACGGCGGCAAAACGGCCATGCGCGTGCCATCGCTGTTGCCAGGGTACGCGCTCTCCATCTGCTCGGCGGACTTCAACGAATGGATCTGGAAGATCACCAGCGTGGACCACCGTTTCAGCTACATGTACACGGTGGAGTACGACATGCTCGAATTCAATCTGGGCAACACGTTCAACTACGCGGAGATGGCATGGCTGATTTCGCCGCGGCCGTTCATGGTGGAACGCGGGCACCGCGACGGCGTGGGTATCGACGAATGGGTGGCATATGAATACGCACGCGTGCAGCGCAAGTATGCCGACCTCAAGATTCCTGATCGAACGGAGATTGAATACTTCGACGGCCCTCACCGCATTCACGGTGAGGGCACGTTCCGGTTCCTGCACCGGCACCTGAACTGGCCCGAACCGGAAGTGAGGCGCTAGCCGCCCACGTAATCCGGAACCGCGATGCGCGCCTGCTCGTCCTTGCGTTTCCAGTTTTCGAGGACGGGACCCTTCAGCCGCTCTCCGCGCTTGCGCAGTTCGGTCATTTCCTGGTCAGTATAGGGGCGAAACTGCCGCACCGCGCGGACGTCATCCTCGATCTGGCCGATGCTGGTGCAGCCCACCGCCACACAGTGGACGGGAAGACTGAGCACGTAGCCCAGGCACTGCCCCAGACTCATCGAGCCGAGCAATTTGGACACGGCGGCGAACTTCATGCCCTGAATGCCCAACCCCTGCCGGACGGCTTCCGGCAGCACGATCTTCTCGAAGCTGAGGTAAGCCGGGTCCGCCACGTTGAGCGGCATCAGAATGGTGTCGTAGCCCTCATAACGCCGTATGGCTTCCAATAGGATGTGCGGATCGAAGTGCGCTGTTACGCCGATGAAACGGCACTTGCCGGCCTTCTTGGCCGCCTCGAAGGCCTCGATAGCGCCACCGGGTCCGTAGATGGCGTCGAGATCCTCCCGGGTGGTGACGGCATGCACCTGCCAGAGATCGACATAGTCGGTCTTCATGCGCCGCAGGGACGCTTCGAGTTCCTTCTCCGCTCCGGCGCGTTTGCGCTCGGTGGTTTTCGTCGTGATGAAGACTTCCTTGCGCCAGGGGGGCAGAACCGCGCCGAAAACTTCCTCGGCATTGCCCCGCCAATAGCTGGGCGCGTTGTCGAAGTAGTTGACTCCGAGCTCGTAGGCTCTGCGGACAACGGCCTTGGCGTCCTCCATGCCGGCCAGTTCGAACCGCCCTCCCGCCTGACCGATGAGCGTGAGTTCTACTCCGGTTTTCCCGAACCTGCGCTTGGGCAGGTCCGTTGCGCGAGCCGTCGGCGCCGCCTGGGCGCCTACTGCCAGTCCGGAGAACACCCCACCTACAAACGCTCTGCGCCTCATGATGTGAACCTCCCTCCGTTCGAGTGCCGGCTAAGCGGGGGAATCTTCAGGCGGCAGCCAGGCCGCGCAGGTTCCAACCGCAGATAGTGCTGGCCTGGAACTTGTCGCCGCCCGGTCCGGGCCAGTGCGTTTCCAGGCTGATGAAACCCTTATAGCCATCGGCCAGCAGAGCTGCCACCTGACCCTTCCAATCCACGGCACGCGTGCCTAGCGGACCGAAGATGGGCTTGTGGCCTTCCATGTGGCAATCTTTCGCATGGACGTGGATGATGCGGTCAGCCGGCAAAAGCTTGTAACCATCCGGGAATGGACTCTCTCCACCGACCAAGGCGTTCGCCGGATCCCAGACCACTTGAAAATTCGGGTGGCGGACTGCGTCCAGCACGCGCGCAGTTTCCGCGCCCGTGCCCACATTGCAGGCGTGTTCATTCTCGATGCCGATGATGATGTCATGCCTGGCGGCCTTTTCCGCCAGACCGGTCAGCGCCTCGACGATGCCGTCAAAACACTTCTCTGGCTCCACCGTGCGCCAATAGGAGAATACGCGGATAATCCTGGCTCCGGTGCGGTGGCAAATCTCGAAGGCTCTTTCGGTGAGCCGGGGCTGGTCTTCGAAGGTATGTTTGGAGCCGAACACGTCCTGCTGAAAGCGGCTGTCTATGGGCGGGCCACCCGGCAGAACACACTTGAGCAGCGGAGAAGCGATGGCGATGACTTGCATGCCGTGCTCTTTGACGAGTTGAGTAGCCTTGTCCACTTCCTCGTCGGTAAGGTCCATGATGTTCTTGCCCCAGAGCATGCGCAGTTCGGCGCCCGTCATGCCTATCTCGCGCATGGGCTTCAAGGCGGTGGCCAGGTCCGGGGAGAATTCGTCGGTGATCGATGCGATGGGCAGTTTGAGTTCCATAAGAACCTCCAGTCTATCTCAGACTGCCTCGGCTGCGGAGGCCGGCTGGCGCCAGACGAGGCTGATGAGGCGTTGTCTTGGACGCGGGCGGGAAGCCCTTCGTTCAGGCAGCGTTGACGACGTGCGCCGAGAACTTTGCGACTGCGGCGCGCAGTCAAAGCGGCTCCGCCAACCGCCGGACAACCTGCCGGGCGGTCGCGGGTAACAGGTCCCTGATGCTGGATTGCAGCACTGGGTGAAGCAAGCCGGGGGCGAGTTCGGCTAGCGGTTCGAGCACGAAGCGGCGTTCCGCCATGCGCGGGTGCGGTATCGTCAGGCGGGGCGTGCTCATCACGACGTTTTCATACAGCAGGATATCGATGTCGATCGTTCGCGGCGCCAGGGCGGCGAGGCGGCGCCGTCCGAGCCGGGTTTCGATGCTGCTGGTACGGCGCAGTAATTGCAGCGGATAGAGAAGCGTCCGGATTTCCGCCACCAGGTTCAGGAACAAAGGCTGGCGAGTTGCGCCCACGGCTTCGGTCTCATACACCGAGCTGACACGGCTCACTTCGAGTTGCGGGCTTTCGAGCAAACGGAGCGCCTCGCGGAGGTAGCGGCGCCGGTCGCCGAGATTGGAACCCAGCGACAGGTAGGCGGTCTTCATGTGAAGAGGCTGCTCTGCCAATTGCCGGGCTTGCGAGACACGCCGAAGTACTCAAAGGCGCGCTCGGTGGCGAGCCTGCCGCGGGGGGTGCGGTCAATAAAACCTAACTGGATGAGGAAGGGCTCGTAGACTTCTTCGATGGTGTCCGGCTGCTCATCGATGGAGGCGGCGATCGTGTTCAGTCCCACCGGCCCACCGCCGTACTTTTCCAGGATCGTGAGCATGATCTTCTGGTCGATTTCGTCCAGGCCGAATCGGTCCACTTCGAGCAGATCCAGCGCCGTGCGCGCCACGCTGAGTTCGATGCGCCCGTCGGCGCGCACCTGAGCATAGTCGCGGACACGGCGGAGAAGGCGATTGGCGATGCGCGGCGTGCCCCGGCTGCGGCGGGCGATTTCCTCCGCCCCGGCTTTGTCAATCAAGACTTCCAGCAGGCTGGCGGAACGTTCGACAATCCGGCACAGCTCGGCCTGTTCGTAGTGGTTCAGCCGCAAGACAAGGCCGAATCGGCCGCGCAGCGGAGCACTGACAAGCCCCTGCCGCGTGGTTGCGCCGATGGCCGTGAAGCGCGGCACGGGGAGCGAATGCGTGCGGGCGCCCGGACCCGATCCGATGAGGATATCCACGCGGAAATCCTCCAAAGCGGCGTAGAGCATTTCCTCCACGTCAGGCAGCAGGCGATGGATCTCATCAATGAAGAAGACCTGGCGCATGCGCATCTGGCTCAGGATGCCGGTGAGATCCAGCTTCTTCTGAAGGATGGGTCCGGAGGTCTGCTCGAAGTCAACGCCCAATTCCTGGGCGATGACAGTGGCCAGTGTCGTCTTGCCGAGTCCCGGCGGGCCATGCAGCAGAACGTGATCCATGGCTTCGCCCCGCCGCCGCGCGGCCTCAATGGCGATCGACAGGTTCTCCTTCAGCTTCGTCTGGCCGGTGAACTCGCTCAGCGTGCGTGGCCTGAGGCTGGCCTCAAACTGGCGCTCTTCGGCGGTAGCTGAGGCAGATACGATTCCCTTTTCGCGCATTCCTGGGCATGCCGGTCCGCCCGCGGCCGGAATTCCAGCTTACCGTAAGAAGTCCATGGCGCGGCGAAAAAGCGGTTCGAACTCGGTTTCTGCCCCCGCGGCGCTGGCCTTGCGCACGGCGGATTCGGCGCTGGAGCGCGAGCCCCCCAAATTGAGGAGCGCTGAAAGCACGTCCTGCTCGGCGGCGGTGAAGGCTGCCGCGGCGGAGGGAACAGTGGGCGCCCGCCCGGCGCCGATGTCCTGGAGTTTCTCGCGCAGCTCAAGCACAATGCGCTCCGCGGTTTTGCGTCCGACGCCTGGTATGCGCACCAGGCGCTCCACCTGCCCGGAACGGATCGCCTCCACCAGGTCGGCCGTAGGCAGGCCGCTCAATACCGAGACGGCCAGCCGCGGCCCGATGCCGCTGATGGTGAGTAGACGCTCAAAGAGCTCCTTTTCGTGCTCAGACTGAAAGCCAAACAGCGCCAGCGCGTCCTCGCGAACGTGCGTGTGCACATGAAGCTGCGCTTCGGCGCCCGATTCGGGCAACGCGGTAAATGTGCTGACGGGAACGGTGACGTCGTAGCCGACGCCGTTCACATCCAGGATGATCTGGTTGGGCCGCTTCTCGAGAATGGTGCCGCGCAGACGGGCAATCATAACAGCGTAGATTATTGTACATGGCGCGTCGCCGCTTCTTTGTTCAGCAGGTAAGGCTCGGCGAGGCCGAGATCCGCGGGGAGGAAGCCCATCACCTGACGCGGGTGCTGCGCATCGGCCGGGGCGAGCGGTACGAAATCTCCGACAATCAGCGCGTCTACCTGGCCGAAGTCGTCGAAGCTCGCAAGGAACGTGTAGTCTTCTCTGTCCTCGAGGAGGTCGCCTTGAAGCCGCCGCTTCTGCGTCTGACAGTTCTGGTCGCGCTGGTCAAGTTTGACCGGTTCGAATGGGCCATCGAGAAGCTCACTGAGTTGGGCGCTGAGCGCCTGGTGCCGGTTGTGGCGATTCGTTCCGAAAAGGGTCTGGACAAGGCGGCGGAGAGCAGGCTGCCACGCTGGCGGAAGATCGCCCGGGAGAGCAGCCAGCAATCGCGCCGGGACACGCTGCCGGAAGTCCTGCCCGCGGAGAGCCTGGCGGAAGCTCTGAAGCATGCGCCGCAACACCGGTTCCTGTTGGACGAGAATCCCGGCGCGCCGCCGCTGCTGGCCGCGTTACCCCCGGCGGCGGAGCGAGCGAGATCGGACAGCGTCGCCTTGATGGTGGGGCCGGAGGGCGGGTGGACAGGCGGTGAGCGGTCTCAGGCGCTCGAGCGTGCCTGGCGGCCTGTCTCGATGGGCGCTTTGGTGATGCGGACGGAGACTGCCGCCGTGGCGGCGGCGGCGATCATCTCCGGGGCCTGGCAGGAAAGCGCGGCTGGGATGTCATAGAATCTGACCATGGAGTCTTTATCTCGAAGAGGGTTTCTCGGTGCGGCTGGCGCGGTGACCCTCGCCACGGCGCGCAGTTCCGCTCAGGTGGCTGGCGCGAATGAGCGCATCCGCATCGGTGTTATCGGCTGTGGAGGCATGGCCACAGGCCACATGCGCACGCTGATGAAGAATCGCGAGACCGACAATATCGCCATTGTGGCCGTGTGCGATCTCTACGAGAAGCGCCTGCGGCAGGCCGCTACCCTCACGGGCGGCAAGCCTTACAACGACTACCGGCGCCTGCTGGAGGACAAGGAAGTCGATTACGTTCTCCTCGGAACGCCCGAGCACTGGCACCACCGGCAGATTCTCGATGCGGCTGAAGCCGGCAAACACATTTACTGCGAAAAGCCCATGACGCAGACCTCGGCGCAGGCCAAAGAAGTTGTTGCCCGAGTGAGCCGGACGAATGTCAAACTCCAGGTCGGAGTGCAAGGCATGTCGGATGATTCCTACGAAAAAGCCTGGGAGTACGTCCGGCAAGGCGCTTTGGGTCATGTCGTACTCGCGCAGATCGACTATTCGCGCAATCACAAGGACGATTTCTGGGCCTACCCGATTGATCCAGAGGCTCAGCCGGGCGTCAATCTCGATTGGAAGGCGTGGCAGGGTCCTGCCAAGAAGCGGGACTGGGAGCCGGAACGCTTCTTCCGCTGGCGTCACTATTGGGATTACTCGACCGGCATCGCGAGCGATTTGTTCGTGCACCGTGTCACGCGCATCATCAAAGCACTCAACTTGACGTTCCCCGAAAGAGCGGTCGCCACCGGCGGCAAGTTCGTCTTCCGCCAAAGCAAGGCGGAAGTGCCGGATACTTTCAACATCCTGCTCGACTATCCGCAGGGCCTGACCGTTCAATTGATTTCGAGCATGGCCAATGACACGCCTGTACCGCACATGCTGCGCGGAAGCAAGGCCACGCTGACCTTCACCCGCACGGGTTTTGAGATTCGGCCTCAAAGCCTGTACAAGAGCGAGGTGCGGGAAGTCATCCATCAGAAGAGCGGCGCCGAAGCCACTGATCTGCATCACCGGAACCTGTTCAACGCCATCCGCAAGAACGAACCGCTCAAGTGTGACATGATGCTCGGCTATTACGGGGTGGTGGCGTGCGAGATGGGCGTGCAGTCCTTCCGCAAGCGCCAATACATGGCTTGGGATCGCTCTCGCGAGCGCATCGTCAGGGCTTGACCTCCGGCGGCCCTCTGGTAGATTCTGGCTGGAAGCCCAGTTGAAGGAGGGCCGCATGAAGTACTTCCGTCTTCGATCAGGCAGCGCCTGCGTCGCCATCGCTTTGCTATTTGGCGGCGTCCTGGCCGCAGCCGAGCCATCCTGGGACTTGCTGCTGAAAGGCGGCAGGCTGATGGATCCCCGCAACGGCTTGGATGCCGTGCGGGACGTAGCCATCCGGCAGGGCAGGATTGCCGCTGTTGGAGTGGACCTGCCTGCGGCGTCCGCCCGCCGGACAATCGACGTCCGAGGACTGCTGGTGACGCCCGGGTTGGTGGACATGCATGTCCACGTCTTCCACACCACCGGCATTCCGAATGCCTGGGCGGGTGACAACAGCGTCGCGCCGGATACGCTCGGCTTCCGCACGGGCGTCACCACCATGGCTGACGCCGGCAGCGCCGGGTGGCGTAATTTCGAGACCTTCCGGCACACCGTGATTGACCGTTCGCGCGTGCGCGTGCTGGCGTTCATTAACATCGCCGGCTACGGGATGATCAGCGATCTGGTGGAGCAAGCCGATTTCGATCCCCAACAGGTGGCCCGCCTGGCCCGCAAGCACGCCGACGTGGTGGTCGGAGTGAAGACGGCTCACTACCACAAGACCGATTGGGATTCAGTGGACAAGGCGCTCGAGGCGGGCGCCTCGAGCAAACTCCCGGTGATGGTGGATTTCGGCTACTTCCAGCGCGAGCGCCCTTACTGGCGCCTGGTCACGGAGCGTTTGCGGCCCGGGGACATCAGCACGCACGCCTACCGCGGACCCGTGCCGTTTCTGGATGAGGCCGGGAAACTGCTGCCATATCTGGGGCAGGCGCGGCGGCGCGGAGTGCGATTCGACGTTGGCCACGGCGGCGGCAGCTTCGTGTTCCGCAACGCGGTTCCCGCCTTCGCTCAGGGCTTCTATCCGGACACCGTTTCGACGGACCTGCACACCGGCAGCATGAATGCCGCCCTGCAGGACATGCCTGCACTGATGAGCAAGATGCTGGCGCTCGGAATGCCGCTCGGCGAAGTGATACGGGCTTCCACGTGGACCCCGGCGCAGGTAATCAACCGGCCCGAGTTAGGACACCTCTCTGTGGGCGCTCTGGCGGACGTCAGCGTGCTTCGCCTGATGGAAGGCGAATTCGGTTTCGCTGACACCGGAGGAGGAAAGATCACTGGCCGGCAACGGCTCGTGTGCGAGATGACGCTGAAGGACGGGCGCGTGGTGTGGGATTGGAACGCGCGCGCCGGTTCAGACTACCGCACTCTTCCGCCCGACTACGGTTCCCGTCCGGGGCTGGACCACCTCGTGATGCCGCCGCGTTGAACGCCTCAGCCGGCTCACGCCGGGCAAACAGCGGCGCTGACGGGACTCGACCCCACCGGGATCATGGTGAACAGCGGAGCGAACTTCTCGCGGCGGCGCGACAATGCGGCCAGCCGGATGACAGCCATGTCTCCGGAGCCGCGGTTCAGCACCAGCGCATACTGATCGTCCGGAGTGACCGTGATGAAACAGGGGTCCTTGCCCACGGACACCGCCGCCCGCATGCGATGCGTCCGGATGTCGAAAACGGTCACGTCACTGGTGTGAGGATTGGCCACAAAGAGATATTCCGTGGCCTCCGACGCGGCCAGAAACCCGGGTGACTTTCCTGCCAGGAAGGTGCCGGCAACCTCTGTCCGGAAAGGATAGACAGTCACCACGGCGTCCATGCCCTCCCCGGAGATGAACAGTTGCCCCCCGTCTGACTTGAAGCAGTACCGCTCCGGACGAACTGCGAGCGGCAGGTGCACCAACAACTCCGCGCGAACAGAATCCAGAATCGTCAGAGCGCGGGCGCCCATGTTGCCCACCAAAAGCAAGCGGCCGTCTTTGCGGTAGCTCAGCCAGCCGAGCGGGTTATCGAGCCGGACCTCACGCTCCAGTCTCCCCTCGCCCAGTCTGATCAGCCCGACGCTGCCCGCTCCTCCGAAAACGACGGCGGCCGCTCCGCCATCCGGGCGAAAGGCGAAATCGGAGGCGCTTTGCGGGAGCGGTATGCGCACGTCCGGAGTGAATTCTTCCAGCGGGACTCGTACCAGGCTGCGTCCGCCCCCTGCCAGTACCCACAAAGCCGTTCCGTCGGGGGCCAGTTTCATGCCGGCGGCGGAATGCCCGCAGCGCGCCGTGCGTGAGTGGGAGAGCGTGCCCGCATCGATCTCATGGACCGTACCGCTTTCAGGCGTCAGCACGTAAGCCAGGCTTTTCGAGGGGTGCGCCAGAACCACGGTCGGATTCTCGTCCAGGCGGATATGCCGGACCACCGCGAAAGCGCTCAAGTCAACGGCTGCCACCGCGTGTCCTTCGGAATTGGCGACGAGCGCATAACCCGGAAACCCTTCAGCGCGGCGCTTCCGGCATGAAGCCATGGCCAAGGGCGCGCCCATCAGAAATGCTCGCCGCGTCTGCATTCGGATCCATTTTAGACGCGCGTGCTAGAGTGAACCAAGTGAGCTGGTTGTTGCGTTTGACGGCCTCGGCCGGGCTGTTCGCCTTCACCGTGCTTTCGGCCGGGGCCCAGCCTGCGCCCGTCTTGAGCGAACCGCTGAAGGAGTGGGCCAGGCAAATCGAAGAAGCCGGAGCGGCGCCAGTCTACCTGGTTCCCGTTTACACGGATCCGGCCAGAAACGAAATCTACCTCGGCGAAGACGTTCAGCAGCGGGCCGTGGTCGGGCGCTATCTGCGGGACGAGACGTTCGTAGCCCATTTCCTGGGCATGCACGCTCTGGCCGTCAGCCACCAGGGACCCGAGGGTAGCTGGCATTTCATTCTTCTCAACATGGCCCGGGCAGTGGATTGGAAGGGCGCCGACCAAGCCATGCTGGCTCACGAACTAGGCCACCTCTGGCTCCGCGTTCAGCACTTTCCGGTACCCGCCTATACCGGCGCTGCGGATGCCTGTGTAAACGCTTCGGCGGGGGACATTGTCCAGCACTTCGTCATCCGCAAGGAACTGGTCCGCCGCGGCATTGACTTCCTTCCCTATTGGCTGCCCAACCTCCGGCGAGCGCTGTCAGCACTGGAATCAGGCGCCAACCCGGATGCCGGGCCGCGGCCTCTGTGCCAGGCTATCTCGCAGGCAGTGTTGTGGATAGACGTACAAGCAGGTCTTGCCGAAGCCGACTGGAGCGATCGGCAGCGGTTTCTGGAGGCTCTTGAAAGCGGCTTCCCTGCATTGCGGCAGCACGCGGAGCCACTGTTGGAATACCTGAAGAGCCTCGACCTGGAAGATCGCCAGCAACACCTGCGAGGATTGCTGGCGGCAGCGGCGCGTTTGCAGCAACTGGCCCGGGAGTTGGCCGCCAGCGAGCCGCCCCCGGCTGCCTAGTGCCAAGAAAACAAAGATTGTTTGTGGCCTACCGTGTTGCCGCTCCCAGGGCGGTATGATACGCTTTGTAGGGACTGCATTTGTCCGCATCTGCCCGGTTAAGTTGCTCCAATTCGTTCGTGTTTGTCTGGCCTGAACAGGCAGGCCGTGCGCTGATGCAGGCGCCCTCGGCTAGCAACCCATGAGTATCCGGTCCATTTTCAGTCTTTTTTCGTCCGACCTGGCGATTGACCTGGGCACCGCCAACACGGTGGTGTTCGCCAAGAACAACGGCATCGTCGTCAATGAACCGTCCATCGTCGCCATCAACAAGACCACGGGTGAAGTGGTGGCGGTTGGGCGAGACGCGAAGGAGATGCTGGGCCGCACGCCCGGCAACATCGTTGCCATCCGTCCGATGAAGGACGGCGTTATCGCCGACTTCAAAGTCACCGAGCGGATGCTCAACTACTTCATTCAGAAAGCGCACGGACGCCGCATTATGGTGCATCCGCGCATTGTCATCGGCGTTCCGAGTGAGATCACCCCGGTCGAGAAGCGCGCCGTGATCGACTCGGCTTACCGGGCCAAGGCGAGCGAAGTGCACCTGGTGGAGCAGGCCATGGTGGCCGCTATCGGCGCGGGTTTGCCCATCACCGAGCCGAGCGGCAACATGATTGTGGACATCGGCGGCGGCACCACGGACGTGGCGGTCATTTCCTTGAGCGGCATCGTTTACTCGCGTTCCGTACGCGTGGCGGGCAATGAAATTGATGAGGCTATCATTCAGTATCTGAAGCGCAAGTACAATCTGCTGGTGGGCGAAAGGACCGCGGAGCAGATCAAGATGCAGATTGGCTCTGCCTTCCCGCTGGATAGGCCTCTGACCATGGAGATCAAGGGGCGCAACCTGATTGAAGGCGTGCCCAAGACGCTGACGGTGGATGACACCGAGATTCGTGAGGCGGTTTCCGAGTGTGTCGGGACGATTATCAACGCCATTCGCGTAGCCCTCGAGCGGACGCCTCCGGAGTTGAGCGCTGACATCAGCGACCGGGGCATCGTTCTGACCGGCGGGGGAGCCTTGTTGAAGAACCTGGACAAGAGAATCCGCGAAGAAACGGGATTGCCCGTTTCGATTGCCGAGGACCCTCTGGCGTGCGTCGCGCTTGGTACAGGCCAAATGCTGACGGATTTCCGGCTGCTGCGCAAGATCGCGATTGAATAGCAGCAGTCTCTGCACGGTGAGGTAATGGAGTACTTCTTCAACCGTTATCGAAACCTCACTGTTCTGCTCCTGGTGATTGCCGCCCAACTGGTGCTGCTCGCCTTCCAGATTCGTGGCGAAAAGGATATGCCCTTGATCCGGTCCTGGGCCGTCACCGGCATCACGCCGCTGGCCAAGGCCCTGGAGTCTCTGCGCGGAGGCGTCACCGGATTTTTCAGCAACTACGTTCACCTCGTCGGCGTAGAGAAGGAGAACGAGCGCCTCTCCGTACAGGTCGACAAGCTCAAAATGGAAAACCAGTTCCTGCGAAAGGAACTAGCCACCGCTGACCGGGCACAGACGTTGAGCCTCTTTCAGTCCCGCAGTCCCTCCCGCACCGTGGCGGCGCGCATCGTCGGGACCGGGAGCGGGGCGAACTCGAGGGTGGTTTTCATCGACCGCGGCGCGAACCATGAAGTGGCCGCGGGGATGGCCGTCATCACGCCGGATGGCATTGTCGGCAAAGTGCGCGCAGCGTACCCTGCCGCCTCGCAGGTGGTGTTGATCACCGACCCCAGCTTCGCCGCCGGGGTAGTCACGGAGAAGCACTCCGTTCCTGGAACTCTGAAAGGACGGGGGCACGGCCTTTGCCTGGTGGATCATGTGCAGAACGAGGAAAAGGTCGAGGCAGGCGAGTGGATTTACACCTCCGGCGATGACAGGGTCTTCCCGCGTGGCCTGCCGGTGGGCCAGGTTCAGGTGGCCAAGTCCGGCAGGATGTTCAAGGAGTTGCTCGTTCTCCCCAGCGGCTTGGAGCGCGGCCTGGAGGAGGTTCTGGTAGTGATTGAGGGTGTTCACCAGCCCTTGCCTGGGACAGTGGGAGCCATTCCCAACCCGAAGCTGTTGCCCCCGCCGCCACCGTTGCAGGGGCAGGAAGAAAAGGCAGCGCAGCATTCTTCCGGCGGTTTGAGCACTGATGCGGACAGATTGCGTGAACGCTATCAGCGCAGCCGGGAGTCCCAGGAGCGCAGTACCGGAGAAACTCCGCCTGGCTCTACTCCGTCCAGTCCGCCGCAAGGGGAGGCGAGCTCTCAGCCCGCGCCGCAGCGAAGCCCATGAGTGAGTACACCGACGCCAGGGTAGACACGAGCAGCAGGGCGGTCGAGAGGTCCCACCTGTCTCTCCCGGTGCTGCTGTTGGTTGCCTTGGGAGCCGTGTTGTTCCAGGTCTACGTCCCACTGTTCTTCGAGTTTCTGACGTTTCTGGAACTGCCCCTGCTCGTCACGGTCTACTTTGGGTTGGCGCGGCGCCAGGCTGTATCCGGTTTGTTATACGGAGCCGCCATTGGTCTGGCCCAGGATTCCCTTTCCCATCAACCTTTGGGCATGTTCGGCATTGCCAAGACACTGGTGGGGTACTCCGCGGCTTCGCTCAGCCAGCGTCTGGACGCAGACAACCCGATGCTGAGGCTCCTGCTGGGTTTCTTCTTCTTCCTCTTTCACCATTTCTTCTACTGGCTGCTGACATGGCTGCTGCTATCGCAGAGCTTGGGTTTCGCGTTTCTGCAGACGCTGATTGCCGGGTTGATGAACGCCCTGGTGGCTGTTCCCCTTTTCCATGTTTTGGATAGACTAAGGGGTAGGAATTGAGAGGGCCGCTCCTCCCGTGAAGCCGGTTGCTTGGGCACGAGAGTCAGAAACTTTTCAGGAAAGGCCCTACCTGTCCGACGATTCCAAGGTCGCCTCCGGGAAGATCGCGATCTTCCAGTACGCTACGATCGCCGTGTTCCTGTTCCTGGTGTCCGGGTTTTGGGGGCTGCAGGTAGGCCAGCCTGATTACTACACCGAGCGTGCGGAGCGGAACCGAATCAAAGCTCTGCCTTTGCTGGCTCCGCGGGGCAAGATACTGGACCGCGAGGGGCGGATCATGGTGGACAACCACTCCTCATTCAGTTTGCTGCTCTCCAGGGAGAATCTCCTCCCGGCGCAAGTGAAAGTTC
>JBBIND010000003.1:0-7003 GCA_037444075.1 Acidobacteriota bacterium
GATGATGTTGTAGCGATTGCCGAAGAACTGGATTTCTCCCTGGTCCACGGTCATGCGGCCCAACAGGACCGGGTTCGAGGGCGAACCGCGCAGCTTGAGATCCGCCTCCGGCATCACGTCGCGCGTGAGCGTGGTGAGCAGCTCAGCGTCGGCGGTTGTGCGGATGCCGACGTCGAACTGCAAGCCGCGCAGGAATTCGTTGGACGTGGCGGGTGTGGAAGGCGGCGTGACGGGCTGCGTCAACAAGCCCCCGATGTCGGTGCGCGGCGTGAACCCCGCGCGGATGACGGACACGTCGCCGGACAGCAGGCTGCGGCTGGGCGTGCCGGTAAGGCTGAGGTCCGCGTTGAAAGAAGTGCTGACCCCTTCCGGATACCGGATGCGCACCCGCTCCGCGCGGGCTTGCAGGCGGTAGAACAGCTCGCCGCGGTATCCGACATGGCCAGCCAAAGTCAGGTCGCCCCCGCCGGTTTGCGAAGTCAGTTTCTCGATGGTGGCGCGGTTGCGGTCGAAGTGAATCGTGCCGCTGGCCTTCTCAATTCCGTTCGGAAGTCCGCGCAGGTAGAAGGAGGCGTCCTGCAAATGCATGCGCCCGCCGAATTGAGGCTCGGACAGCGTGCCGCGCACGCTGGCATCCAGCGAAGCCACGCCGGTCACCATGAGGTCCTCGTTGAACAAGGTGACGATCTGCAGATTGATGGCGCCCTTCAAACGGAAGTTCCAGGCGCCGCGTGCCCGGAAAGCCAGCGTGCCGAAGGCTTCAACGTCAGTGCCGTCGGCGACGAAACGCGCTTCCTGGATGTGGATCCCGGCCGGGTCGATGCCGAACACCAGGGGCGCGGCATTCCGCACCGTGAGTTTAGCCGCGTGCTCACGGAGGGCTTCGAGCCGCGGCGTCAGGGAGAACGCCGTCATCCTGGCCACGCCGTGCCATCGTCCGGGCTGAAGCACCGGGCCGGAGAAGCCCACCTCACCATCGAAGGAGCCTTCCGCCGGGAGGCTGCGGCCGGGTCCTCCGAGCAGACCGACGTCCTGCAACGCCGCGAGCGTCAGGCGGCTGAAGCGGATGTAGCCCAAGCCGACGCTCTCGCCCTCCAGGCTCCACTCAGCGCTGCTCTCGATGGTGGAGTCGCTGATCTTGGCCGTCGCGCGCGCCAGCAGGATCTTGCCGCGCGTGGAGGCGGTGACCTCTACGCTGCCCAGCGGACGCGCCTCCAGCGTCAGCCCTCGCACCCTGACGTCACCGGTGAGCGCGTTGAGTTGCGGCCTTCCGTCCGCCATCTCGACCGATCCCGAAGCCTGCCAGGACAAGCGGCCCTCCAGCCCTTCCTTGAGGTTCCGCACGGCGGCCCATTGCGCCAGTGTGAAGCCTTGTCCGGCTGCCTGAAAACGCATGCTCCCGTTCAGCCAATCGTCCGGCTTGTGTTCGTACCTGCCGGTGAGGGTGAGTTTGCCCGCCAGAGCCACCAGTTGCAGCGAGGCCACGTCAACCACGGTCGGCGTGACGCGCAACTCGGTTTGCAGACGGTCAAACCGCTCCCCGTAGGCAGTAGGCCGCTCCACGGACAGCCGGGCAGATGCGTCGGGCGCCTCTACAGTCCCCGTCAATTGGACCGTCCCCGCGAGCACGCCGTCGACGGGGAGTTCGCGTCCGGCGTCCTTGAGGAGCCGCCCCAATGGCAGACCGCGCAGGCGGAAGTTACCGCTCAGGCGCGAGCCGGGAGTCGGCTTCCAGTCGGCGAACTCCAACTCGCCGTGGCCCTCGATGACGGCGGGCCGCTGCCTCAACGACGCACCCTGGAAGCGCACCCCGCTCCGGTCGAGTTCGACGCCGCCGGCGGCCTCATCGATGCGCTGTCCGGCGAACAGAAAAGGTCCCAGCGCTGCGCGGCCTGAGAAACGCACACCGCTGAGCGCCCGGTCGACGTAGCCCTCGAAGCGTGCTTCACCGGCGTCCAGCTTGACGGGCAACGATTCCACCGGCGCATCCGTGAACAGCGAAACAGCCGGGAGCAGATCCTCCAGGTTGCGGGTGAATAAATCGGCGTTCAGTCTTTCCCGAAGCGATCCTGAAAACCGGATGCGCGACAACGGCGTGGCCAGTTGAGACTCCGCGAAGCGGATGGAATTCGCCCTTTGGTCATAAGTGACGCTCACTTCGCCAGCTAAAGGAATACCTTCGGGCGCCGCGGAAAGCGTCAATTGGGCGCGCACCACCGCTCCAGGGGATGGAGCGTTCGGGAAATCCCAATCCAATTGCAAAGGTCCGCTCACCAGCCCGCTCCAGGGCAACGGCTTCAGGCTGACGCTCTCCAGCAGTTTGCCGGTGGGGAAGGACCGTGCTTGCCCTCGCAGCCGCAGGCTTCTAAAACGGTCCACGCTGACTTCACCCGTGAATCCGCCCTCCAGAGCCTGCGCCGACAAGTTGGGAAGAAGAAAGGTGCTTCCCGTGGCGCGCAAATCGGAGGTAAGGCGAATGTCTGTTACTCGCACTCGCCCTTCCTCGTAAGCGAATCCGCTGCCTGATATCCCGCCATCCAGCCAGTGCGGAGCGCCGCCGCCCAAGGCCACCAACCCCTTGAAATCCAGCCGCCCGCGCCGCGCCAAGGGAAGCCCGAGCAGCGGCATGAAGTCCGCCATCAGGAAGTTGCCCCGGGTGTTCAGGCGCAACGCAGGCGCGGAAAGGGGCGCCACCGAGCCCGCCGCGTCGATGCTTGACCCACCCAACGCAAGCCGCAGCGAGGCCAGGTCAAAGCTGTCTCCGTCCAGCGACCAATCCAAGTCCAAATCAAACCCGATGGGCAGGACCTTGGGCGATTCGATCAGCAACTGCCGGCTGGAAAACTTGCCCAGATAACGGGGACCGGCGGCATCGTGACTGAATTCCGCCCGCAGCCGCTCGCCTTTGACGTCCAGCGGCAGGCGCCTGTTGGCGTACTGTAGGTGGCCTTGCGTGAGATCGAACTTCTGTACGGCCAAACGCAGAAACGTCTCAATGCCGCGTCCTCCCGCGCGCCGGGGCGTTTTGGGTTGCGGGACGTTAGTGCTCCCGTCGGGATAGAAGGCGATGTAGATCTCCGGCTTCCCGAGACCCAGCCGCGCGATGTCGATATCCCGCCGGACCAGCGAGATGACCTTCAGGTCGACGATGAAAGACTGCGCGGAGAACAGCGGCGGCTCATCAGCGGACTCCTTGCCGCGCAACGTGAACCCGCGCACCTCAGCGCGCAACGCGCGCCAGTGGAACCGGAACGCCTCCAACTCCACGGACCCGCCGGTGGCCTTCTCCACTTCCGCGACGATGCGTTGCCTGACCTTGTCGTGGAACCAGTCCGACCGCAGCAACAGGACCACGGCGGTTGTCAGCAGCACTGCGCAGGCCAACACAATGGCAGCCAGCTTCAGCAGGACCCGGGGCAGCCGCTTCATTGAAAGGCCTCCTCGCGGAGGACGATCCTGGCCTGCCCACGCTGTTGAGCCATCCAGCGGTCCAGAGCGGCGTCCACCAAGCGGGCTTCCAGCACCCGCTCCAGTTGGTCGCGCGCGTCTTCAAAGGAAGGCGGCGCTTCATTCGGGCGATTCCATTCCGCCAGGAGCCGGTTCTGATAGTAATCGCGGACTTCCCTTTCGTCCACAGCCACGGCGGGACGGAAGCGCACCTCAATGAAGCGCAGAGTGACGAGCTGCTGTAGCAGGTTATTGATGAGCGCGCTTTCCGAGATGCCGTATTCCTTCAGGGCTGTCTCATAGCTGCCCGCTTCCCGGAAGCGCGCCGCTCGCAGTTCGCCTAGCACCTTTCTGGCTTCTTCCACTTCCGGCGCCGGGTAGCGGCTGATTTCCATCTCCCGGCGTATAAGTGCGTACTCCACCACGTGCTCCGCCGCTTTGCGCCGGGCGGCGGCGCTTAGATCGGGCGCCTCCCCGTTCAAAAAGGCGGCAATGCGCATGCGCTCCAGCAATTCGCTCTCTGTCACGACTATGTTGCCGACCGTCAAGGCGATTCTATCGATGATCTCGCCCCCGGCCGCCGCGGCCGAGCCAAGTAGCCAAAGGATGCACACGAGCGTCCGCATCAGAACGTCTGTCCTATCGAGAAATGGAATTGCAGCGGGCTGATGCGCTGATTGGTTTTGGTCCCACGGCCCTCCAGCAAATCCTGCTGTGTCCCCTGGAAACCGAAGAAGCGCGGAGCGTTGGGGGCGTAGGCCAAGTCCAGCCGCAGAGGCCCCACCGGTGTCTTGTAGCGGATGCCAAGCCCGAAGGCGTGAACGGCGTAATCGAAATCCTCCCGGTTGCGCTGAAAAACGCGCCCGGAGATGCTGCGGAAACGCGAATACACATTGCCGCCGTCGTGAAACAGGACGCCCCCCACGTGGTCCCCGCGCAAAGGGAAACGCAATTCCAGGGAGTTCATCAGCAAGGCGCGCCCACCGACGGGGAAGCCAGTGCTCAAGTCGCGAGGCCCGGCCTGATTTTCCGGGAAGCTGCGGTGTGACGATGCGCCGCCCGAGAAGAAGCGTTCCGACAGCGGGATCTCGTTGGTGCCGCCCTCGCGGTCCAGATTGTGCAGCCACCCGAACGTGACGGTCCGCGCCAGCACCATGCCCTTGCCGAAAGGGTGATAGCTGGAGTTGCGCGCCAGCAGCCGGAAGTAGTCCGTTTCGGATGTGAACGCTTTGGAGGCGAGTCCGAAGTCCACGGTGTTGTAAACGCCCCGATGCGATTCAAGCGGGTCATCACGCCGGTCCTGGATAAAAGTCAGCGAGAGCGCGCCGACCCGCACTGACTGAGCGAACACAGGGATCAGCTCACGGGAGATCTTCAGCGTGTTCTCGTCGATCGACACGCGCCGGTAGCTGAAGCGGTACTGCATCGCATTGGCGCGGCTGAGCTTCTGTTCCACCTGGGCGGTGCCCTCCAGGCGGCGGCTTTCAAACGTGCGGATATCGCGGGAAAAATCATGCAGCGCGGTGAAGCTGAGGGTAAAATCCTCACGGCCCTTGAATTGGGGCGCCAGGTAAGTGACGAGCGTGCGCCTCTGAATATCGGAAATGCGAGTCTGCACACCGAGCGTGTGGCCGATGCCGAACATGTTCGCCCGGCTGACACCGAGAGAAACGCGCGGGCTGAAGCCGGGGCTGCCGGCGGGCGCGTCAAAACTGTGATCGCCTGAGCCGATGCGCGCTATCTCCGCGCCCACGCCGGCGTTGACCGAATAACGGCGCGCTTCTTCAAACTGGTGCAGCAAGTACTTCCGCTTCTCGAGACCCTCCGGGTTTTGTACCGCCATGTCCACTCGCGCGAACACGCCGAGGTCATAAAGCTGGCGCTGGCTTTCCACCATCTGACTTTGAGAGAGCGCCTCTCCCGGCTCCAGCCGTATGCGATTGGTCACCATCTCCGGGTCGCTGTCCTTCAGGCCGCCCACCAGCACGCCACGCACATACTGGCGCGGACCCTCCTGGACGGTGAGAGCCAAATCCACGAGCCCCGGACTGTCACCCGTCTCTACCTGCCACAACAACGAAGTGAACGGATACCCGTTGTTGTAGTAGTAATTCAGGACGTTGTTACGGTCCGTCACCAGGTTGCTCTCGCTGTAGGGCTGCCCTTCGAGGGATGCCAGCAGTGACGTGACAAACTGGAGGTGTTCCAAAGAGACTCCCTCCACGGCGAGCGAGCCCACCAGCTTCTGGGGGCCTTCCTGGACTCGAAGGAATACTGCCACCTCGCGTTCCTTGCCCCGGTAGTCAGGCTCTGTCGAAGTCTCCACCCTGACGTCACTGAAGCCGTTGGACCGGTAGAGTTCCACGATGGCGTCGACGTCGCGTTCCAGGAGGATTTCGCTGTATCGCCCGTGCCGGAAGCGCACACGCGTGGCGGGCGTCACATACATGCGCTCGCGCAAGGTGGCCGTGTCGAAATACTGGTTGCCGCTGATCTCCAGATGGACCATCTTGTAGCGCGGTCCGCGGTCTATGGTGTACTCGATGGTCCGGCTGCCATCGGCCTCATCGACTGAGCGGAAATCCACCTTGGCGTCGAAGTAGCCTTGCGCCTGAAAGTGTTCCGTGAGGTTGCCGGCGCCTTCCATGAGCAAGTCACGGTCAGCGGACTGTTCCTGATAGATGGGCACCAACTGCCGCAGCTTGCCGCCGGACACACGTGCGCCGCGTGCGCGCACCCTGACCCTCGGTCCCGGTTCGACGTTGAGGAAAGGTGTCACTCTCCTCTTGGCGGGGTCATAGAGCAGTTCGTCGAGACTCACGCGGCTCAGCAGGTGATGCCTCTCCTGGAAGAAACGGCGCGCGCGGTCCAGGCCGCGTTGCAAACGGCTCTCGGTGAGAGATCTCCAGCCCAGGATGCCCCAGAAAGTGCGCCAGCGGGTGGCGTGCAGCAGCTTCTGTGCGGTGGCGGGGTCCGTGCCGATCACTTCCGGGCGCGCAAACCTGGCGCGCGGCCCCGGCTCCACCAGGTAGACGACATTGACTTGAGAAATCGAGGGGTCGTAATCGAGAATCCGGTCCACGCGGGCTTCATAGAACCCGTTCTTCCTCAAGGTCTCGCTGATGTTCTTCGCAGCGGTATCAGCCATTTGCTCGGTGAACAGCCCGCCGAGTTGCAGCTTGGTGGCATTCACGAGTTGACCCCGGTTGGGTGGTTCGGGCACGCCTTCCACGGAGACTCGGCCGACGAACCAGGTCCCGCGCGTGATGAATCGCAGCAGCAGAGCGCCATCTACGAGTTCTACGTCGGCGGCTAGGTCCTGATAGCGGCCCGTGGCGTAAAGCCTTTCAATGGAAGCGCGTACGTCGGACAGGCGGAGGGCTTCGCCGGTCTTGACGGGCAGCATCTCAAGCAGTTCGTCGTCCGGGTAAGGCTGAAGCGCGGGGTCGAAGACGATGCGGGCGATGCGAAGGCCCTCGTAGTCGCTTGGGGCGGCCTGGACGCGGGCTGGCATCAAAACAGCCAGCAGCGCCACCGCCGCCAGCAAGTGCCCTCG
>JBBIND010000003.1:7013-119244 GCA_037444075.1 Acidobacteriota bacterium
ATCATAGCAAGCGCCATTGCTAACATTGGCTTTGAGATGCCTTTGGGAGATTCGCGAGAAGCGATGGGGAGCGGAGTAGAAGGGCAGGCGCCGGAATCTGGCCAACCGGAGCACACTGTGCCAACCGGGGCGCCCGAGGCGGACAGATTTAACCGGTACTCACGCCAGGCTCTGTTCGCGGGAATGGGTCAGGAAGGGCAGCAGTGCCTCCGGGCATCCAACGTGACCATCGTCGGCTGCGGAGCTCTGGGCAGTTTGCAGGCTGAGGCGTTGGCGCGCGCGGGGGTGGGAGTACTACGCATCATCGACCGCGACTACGTCGAATGGAGCAATCTCCAGCGGCAGTGGCTGTTTGAAGAAAGCGACGCCGCCCAGGCGCTTCCCAAAGCGGTGGCAGCCGCCCGCCGGTTGCAGCGCATCAACAGCGACGTGCGGGTCGAACCCATGGTGGCGGACCTCAATCCGGCCAATGCCGCCGAACTCCTTGAAGATGCGGACCTGCTATTGGACGGCACTGACAACTTCGAAACGCGCTATCTCATCAATGACTACGCCGTCAGCCGGGGCGTGCCGTGGATCTACGGCGCGGCCGTGGCGAGCTACGGGCTCACTATGCCCGTCCTGCCGGGCCGAACGGCCTGCCTGAAGTGCATCTACCCGGAACCGCCCGGAGGCGCGCAGCCCACGTGCGAAACCGCCGGAGTGCTCAACGCCATCACCGCAGCCGTAGCCTCCTTGCAGACAGCCGCGGCCCTCAAAATCCTCTCCGGGCACGCCGACACCTTGGAGGCCCGTATCACGACGTTGGATGTCTGGACGGGGACGGTTCGGCAGGTGGCTCTGCCCGGCCCCATTCCTCAGTGTCAGGCCTGTGGTGAGCGCCAGTTTCCGCATCTCGATGGAACGGGGCGCGCTCCCATCAGCTTATGCGGGCGCAACGCGGTGCAGATCCACGAACGCCGCCGGCCACTCGACCTGACGGACTTGAAGCGGAGGTTGGAGCCGCTTGGCCGCGTCCTGGCCAACGAGTTTGCTCTGCGCTTCTTTGCCCTTCCCTACGAACTTACTGTCTTTCCCGACGGACGCGCCATTATCAAAGGCACCACCGACACGGGACTTGCCCGCAGCCTGTACGCGAAGTACGTTGGAAGCTGACCGGCGAGCACCCATTAGATAGCCGGTGGAGGAAGCCATCATGGGGCACCTGATCGAATTGGCGCGCAGCCGATTCAACGCACGCAAAGCGACGTTCCCGCTTCCTGTCAGCGCCTCGACAGGCGGCAGCATGCGCGTCTTTGAAAACGTCAGGAGTACGGCGGACCTGGTGATCATCCACGGCAACACCGGCTCCCGGTGGTGCTGAAGTCAGGCAACTTCGGCGCTGAGGATTTCTATGCGAGCGCCGTCGAGGCGATTCGCTCTATTACGAACCCGCGCTGGACGCTCTATGATGACTAACATGGATCGCAGTTGGCGCGGCGGCATCATCGGATGCGGATACTTCGGGCGTATCCAACTGGAAGCCTGGGCGCGCATGCCGGAGGCCGAGATCGTCGCGGCATGTGACGCCGACCTTCCGCTGGCCAGACAGGCCTCGCCTCAAGCCTTCGATTCGGCGGCAGAGATGTTCGAAAGCGCGGATTTGGACTTCGTGGATATCGTCACACGTCCGGATTCGCACCTGGAATTAGTGCAACTGGCATGCGCTCACAGGGTTCCGGTCCTATGTCAGAAGCCCATGGCGCCGGATTGGGCCTCGGCGGTCGCCATGACGCTCGCCGCCGAGCGCGCCGGCGTTCCGCTCATGATCCACGAAAACTGGCGCTGGCAGCCTTGGTACCGGGAGTGCGGTCGGCGGATTCAACGCGGCGACATCGGAAGGCCTGTCAGCTACGTCTTCCGCA
The DNA here is from genome assembly GCA_037444075.1 of Acidobacteriota bacterium. GTDB lineage: Bacteria > Acidobacteriota > Terriglobia > Bryobacterales > Bryobacteraceae > JBBIND01. The sequence goes on from JBBIND010000003.1 coordinate 8,918, forward strand.
TGCGGAAGCGGGATGGCCTCGGTGAAGAGCCCTACCAGCATCAACCCTATTTCCGGGAGATGCCGCGCCTGTTGCTGTATGAGACCTTGGTCCACCATGTCGACATCGCCCGCTTCCTGTTTGGCGATATCCGCAGCGTGTCTGCGCAGTCTCGCCGGGTGAATCCGCTCATCGCGGGCGAGGATCAGGCCGTAGCCGTTTTGACTCACGAGAACGGATTAATGGGAGTCATCGACGGAAACCGTTTCGCGGATCCGGTTCCCAATGGTCCGGCGATGGGAGAGGCGTTGTTCGAGGGCGAAGAAGGCAGCCTGCACGTGAGAGCCACCGGCGACATCTACAGCGGCGACGAATGCATCTGGAAGAGCCCTCCGGAGGTGGGCTACAAGGGCGATAGCGTCCTCGCTACGCAGAGGCACTTCCTCGAGTGCCTCGCGGCGGGCCAAGCCTTTGAGAGCGGGGCGCGGGACTACTTGAAGACCTTCGGCGCCGTCGAAGCAGCCTACGAGAGCATTGAACGCGGATGCGTGGTAACGAGCAACTTCTGGAGCCTCTGAGCCAGGATCCGCCTCCGCTGGTTAGCATCGTCACAGCCTGCCTGAACTCCGCGGACTTCCTGGAAAAAGCCATCGAAAGTGTGCTCCAACAGGACTATCCGCGCATCGACTACATCGTCATGGATGGCGGCTCAACCGATGGCACCCTCGGCATTCTGGAGCGTTACGGGGACCTCCTCCGCTGGCACTCAGGCCCGGATGCCGGCACGGCAGAGGCCATAAACCGGGGTTTCCAGCGTTGCTCTGGCTCGATTTTTGCGTTCCTCCACGCCGATGACGTATACACGCCGGGCGCTGTCAGTGCGGCCGTCCGGGCCTTCCAACAGGACCCGGACGCGGCAGTGGTTTACGGAGAGGCGGATTGGATCGACAGCGAGGGGCAGCCGCTCGGCCGCTACCCGACGCAGCCCTATGACTTCGACATTTTCCGCCGGGATTGCTTCATCTGCCAACCCGCCGCGTTCATTCGCAGCCGTGTTTTCAAGGAGGTAGGCATGCTCGACGCAACGCTCGGCCGGAGCTTCGACTACGACCTCTGGATACGCATCGGCCGGCGTCACTCCATGCGGCATATCGAGCGGGTTCAGGCTTTCTCCCGGATGCACCGCTCGAGCAAGACCCTCGGCGAACGCGAGGGCGTATTCAAAGAGAGCATGGGGTTGCTGCTCCGTCATTTCGGCTACGTGCCTTCCTCCTGGGTCTACGGCTACTGTTGCCTGAAGCTCGACCGGCGGGATCAGTTTTTTGAGCCGCTGCGATACAGCTTCTGGAGGTACCTGGTCAGCCTGACTGCGGGCCTGTGGTTCAATCGCCGCCACCCGCTGCGGTTTCTGCGGGAGTGGCTGTCCGCGTCAAACGTCGGGAACATCGCCCGTTGGCTGAAGAAGGAGGCGCCGCCGTCGGCGCGGCCCGGAGGCACTACTTCCGGTTGAAGCGTTGCGTGGCGGCTTGTTCCAGGTAAGCCGGCAAGACTTCCGCGGTGGGCCCGTGGCGCACCATGCGCCCCGAATCCAGCCAGAGCGTGTGCTCGCACAGCTCAGTCAGCAGCTCCGGCACGTGGGAGACGCACAACAAGACTTTGCCGGAGCGCTTGAGGGCAAAGATCTTGTCTACGCATTTCTGGCGGAACTCCTGGTCGCCCACGGCCAGCACCTCGTCCAGGAGCAGAATGCGGGCTTCCACGTGAACCGCGATGGAAAAAGCCAGCCGCAGCGTCATCCCGGCGGAAAAGGTCCTGAGCGGTTCGCCCATGAACGCGCCCAGCTCGGAGAACTCCACGATGCTCGCGTAGCTTTCCTCTGTCTGCTGCCGGGTCAGGCCGAGCAGGGCGGCGTTCACGCGGAGGTTCTCGGCGGCGGTCAGGTCCCCGTGAAAACCGGAACCTAGTTCTAGCAGCGCTGCCACGCGGCCGCGCACCGTGACCTGCCCAGACTCAGGCTGCGTGAGCCCCGCCACAAGGTTCAGCAGGGTGCTCTTGCCCGCTCCGTTGTTGCCCACCACGGCCAGTGATTCGCCGTCGAGAACATGGAAGCTGATGTCGCTGAGTGCGCGGATCGCTTCATTGCGCCTCTTCTTCCAAGCCTGTGTCAGGTAGCGCAGGAAGAACTGCCTCGACTGCCGGCCGTAGATCTTTGAAACTCCTTCGAATTCAATGACTTTCATGGGTCAGAGGAAGTCGGAGAAGCGCGGTTTCAGACGCCGGAACAGCAATAAACCGGCAGTTAAGAAAACAAAAGAAACCAGCGTCAGTTTAATCAGCAGGCTGCTGGCAGGCATGCTGGCTTCCATAAGGATCGTCCGGCAGGCCAGCACCACGGCGGCGATAGGATTGAACTGGTAGACGGACTGGTACTGTGCCGGAATCATGGAAAACGAATAGAAAATCGGCACCAGCCAGAACAGTACTGTCACCGAGGATTCCACCACGTACCGCACATCGCGGAAATAGACGTCCAAAGCTGACGTCAGCAACGCCAGGCCGCAGACAAAGATAACCTCCAGCAAAAAGATGACCGGCAGCCAGAGCCAGTAGATATGTATGCGGTAGCCGCTCACCAGCGTCAATCCGATCAGCAGTCCAATCTGGATAAGGAAGTGGATTCCGTTGGCGAGAACAGTGGCGATTGGCAGCAACTCGCGCGGCATCGGGACGCGCTTGATCAGCGCCGCATTGTTGTAGATCGAAAGCGTGGCCGAGGACCAACCCAGGGAGAAGAAACTGAATACCACCAGTCCGCACAGGGCCGAAAGGTGGAAATGCGGCGTGCCCGGGTTCGGGAAGATGCGCGTAAACACAAACGTCAGCACCAGCATCAGGACCAGCGGATTCAGCAGCGACCAGAACACGCCGAGCGTCATGTTGCGGTAGCGGATTTTGAAATCCCGGAGCACCAGACTGGCTAGCAGGAAGCCGTAATTCGGTTGTGACATCAGTGGGTTACGCGCAAGAGCATCATTATACTACGCCACTGCCATAACCCAATCCAGCAAGCGCAATAAAGTCTTTCTCCTAGACGGCCGAATGAACAGGGCGAGGTGTTGCGATGCGATCAGAGGCTGTGATCTTGGCGTTGGGACGAGCGCTGGCGATGGTCAGTCTGCTCACTCCAGTCTCGGGTGCAGGCGCGACGGACAACGCCCCCCCCTACGCCGCGCCATTGTTCTTCGTCGAAAATCACGGACAGGCGCCTCAAGAGGTGCAATTCAGCGTCGGAGCGCCGGATATCCGGGCGCAATTCTCCGCCGATGGCGTGAGTTTTGAATGGCAATCAGCCGCATTGCGCTTGAAGTTCGCCGGCTCCAGTCCGGCGCCCGCCATTGAAGGACTGGAGCGTCTGCCCGGGAAGGCTAATTTTCTCCTGGGTTCTGATCCATCCAATTGGCGCACGGACGTGCCCGTCTTCGCCGGCATCGTCTACCGCGAGCTTTATCCCGGCGTAGACATGGTATACGCGGGCGCCCCTCAGCGTCTGAAGTCTGAGTTCCTCGTCGCCCCCGGCGCCGACCCGCGCGCCATTCAAATGGTCTTCGAGGGGGCGCGGCGCGTCTGGACGGACGAGGATGGCGCTCTGATGATCGAGACGTCCTCCGGGGTCTTGCGGGAAGCGCCTCCCGTTGTCTATCAGGAAATCGACGGGGAGGTTCGCAGCGTAGCGAGCTCATATTTTCTACACCCAGACGGGAGCGTAGGCTTTGAGTTGGCTGCCTACGACGAGAGCCGGCTTTTGGTGATTGACCCGGAACTCGCCTACAGCAGCTACGTTGGCGGCAGCTACACGGACGCCGCGGCATCGGTGGCTGTGGATAGCCAGGGTGCGGCTTACGTTGCCGGCTGGACGGACTCCAACAATTTGCCTACCCAGAATCCGTTGCGCACGCGGAGCGGGGGAGTGGAAGCGTTCGTCATAAAGTGGAATCCGAGCGGCAACAGCTTGGTTTACGCCACCTATTTGGGCGGGTCCGGCGACGACCGGGCTCTATCTGTCGCGGTGGATTCTTCCGGCTCGGTGCTTCTGGCGGGAAGCACCACGTCTACCAACTTCCCGGCCTTCATGGCCGTCAGAAGCGCCTCGGGCGGAGGTCGCGACGCCTTCGCCGTGAAGCTCGATCCAACGGGCGCCGCCTTCGTCTACAGTACGTACCTCGGTGGGGCCGCTCAGGATAGTGCCAATGCAATCGCGGTGGACACCGCGGGCAACGCCTACATCGCTGGCGAGACTGCCTCGGATAACTTCCCGCTCGCCAACCCGTACCAGAACACTCGCCGGGGGCGGCTGGAAGCTTTCGTAACGAAGCTCTCCCCGCAGGGCAGCCTGATGTACAGCACTTTGCTGGGCGGGTCCGGCGACGACCGCGCTTCGGCCATTGCCGTCGACAGTTCCGGCCAAGCCTATGTCAGCGGTTCGACTGACTCCACCAATTTCCCCGTCCTCAGCGCCGCGCAGACCACCAACCGCGGAGGGCAGGAAGCGTTCGTCGCCAAACTGGCGGCGTCGGGTTCCAGTTTGGTCTACAGCACCTACCTGGGAGGCAGCGGAGGTACTGTCAGCTTGCCGGAGTCTGCCAACGGCATTGCGGTCGATTCTTCCGGCGCTGCCTACGTTACTGGTGTCACCAGTTCGAGCAATTTTCCTACCGCCTCGGCCATTCGCTCCACCCACGCCGGAGGCGGGCTCGATGCCTTCGCGGCCAAACTGCATCCCAGCGGAGCGTCCCTCGTTTACAGTACGTACCTGGGCGGCAGCAGCGCGGACTACGGGACGTCCATCAAGGTGGACGCCTCCGGCAACGCCTTCATCACCGGTTACACGGCTTCTCCGAATTTCCCCACCGCCCAATCCCTGCAATCTTCGACCGCGGGCAACTACGATGCTTTTGTCACCCGCCTTAACAGCAGCGGGGCCTCGTTGGATTTCAGCACATACCTTGGCGGGGGCGGTGCGGATGGCGGCACTGGGATTGCCCTTGATTCCAGTGGGAGGGTGTACGTTGCGGGGCAAACCCATTCACACAACTTCCCCACTAGAAATGGCTTTCAGAGCACGAACGCGGGCGGCGTGGATGTCTTCCTCGCGAGAATCGAAGGAACCGCGCCACCGCCTCCCGCGCCGCCGCCTTCAACTCCACCGCCGGCGGAAGTTTCGCCTTCTTCCGGCAGCGGTTCAAGCCAGACATTCAGCTTCACTTATCAGGTGAGCGGCGGGTTCCAGAACCTGACCTGGGCGCAAGTGCTCATCAACGCCACCCTGTCCGGCGGTCAAGCGTGTTACGTCTACTTCGAACGCGCTTCGGCCCAGGTGTGGCTTCATACGGATGCCGGCAACAGCGTGGTGGGTCCCGTCCGGCTGGGCTCCTCGGGAATCCTGGAAAACAGCCAGTGCGTTGTCCAGGCTGCGGGTTCGTCAACTTCCGGTTCAGGTTCAACGCTGACGCTGAATCTGGCGCTTTCGTTCAAGCCCGCCTTCAGCGGGAACCGCACACTGTACACCATCACGCGAGAGAACTCCGGAACCGTCAGTCCCTGGCGGCAGGTCGGAACCTGGACTGTCCCGGGTCAGGGTAACCAGGCGCCCACCGGGGCGAGCGTCAATCCGTCCCAGGGGAACATTCTCGCACAGGTGTTCGCTGTGAGTGTGTCGGATTCAGGCGGGTTTGATGACGTGGACTGGGTGGACTTCCTGGTTAGCAGCGGAGGCTCAACCTCGCAAGCCTGCCTTGTCCGGCTGGACCGGCGGGCCAATTCCATCGCGCTCTATTCCGATGCCGGCTCAAGCCCGCTGGGCCAAATCACACCGGGCTCCTCTGCGACGCTCGAGAATAGCCAATGCACCGTCAGAGGCAGCGGATCCAGTGTTTCCGGAACCGGCAACACTGTGACGGTGCGCTTTGACCTGATTTTTAAGACGGCGTTCGCTGGCACGCGGCAAACCTATGCACAAGCGCAGGATAGAGCGGGCGCGAGGCTGGCTTGGACGCAGGTCGGTTCCTGGACAGTACCGGAGCCTGCGCCGCCCAGTTCTCCTGCCGCGGTTACGCCATCCTCCGGCAGCGGCACCTACCAGCTCTTCAGCTTTGCCTACCAGGTGACCGGCGGCTTCCAGAACCTCACTTGGGCGCAAGTGCTGATCAACGCCACGGTGAATGGGGCGCAAGCCTGCTACGTTTATTTCGACCGCGCATCATCCCAAGTCTGGTTGCATACCGACGCCGGCAACGCTGTCGTGGGACCTGTCCGGCTAGGCAGTTCCGGGGTGCTCGAAAACAGCCAATGCGTTCTCTATGGCGCCACATCTTCCGTTTCCGGCTCCGGCTCCACGCTCACGCTGAATCTGGGCCTCGGCTTTAAGCCGGCTTTCAAGGGCAGTTGGCGTGTCTACACCATCACGAGAGAGAACAGCGGCACTGTAAGTCCCTGGAGAGAGGTGGGTTCCTGGATTGTCCCCTAAGTACACCTAAGGCCGTGGGCCATAATTCACGGTGTGGCCGTTTCGCACATTCGTGACTTTGAAACTGCCGTCGGAGCGCGCTTCCAATTCGATGTTGTGGCCCTGGTCGGTCTCGCCCGGATTGGCGATAAATACTTCGGGCACGTTGTGCTCGGCTCCTCCTGCCAGCGCGTAGTGCAATTGCCAGAAGTCTTCCAGACCCGGTGCGGTGCGGATGATCCGCCAGGCTTCCGGGGAGCCCCCCTTCTTGAAGCCGTTGTTCATGATAGCCACTCGCGGGCGAAGCGCATGGACGAGCGCCGGGGGGCCAGAAGTATGCATGCCGTGATGGGTGGTCAAGTACACGTCGGCGGTTCCCAGCAAGTTTGCCGGGCAAGCCAGGTCAAGTTCGAGGTTCCAGGTCAAGTCGGCCAGGTTGATAAAACTGAATTTGCCGTAAGTCAGTACGAAACCAATAGATTTGCCGTTCTCAGTAGGGTCATCACCCTTGCGCTCCGCGTCCGCGCAGAGAGAATTCCTGGCGCCCGCTCCCCGCAAGGGCTGGCGAATCAGCTCACCTCTGGAGGAGACAACCATCGCCTCAACGTCCTTGAGCGGCAGGCGGTCCCCCGGGCGCACGATAGCCCTGGGCAGTCCGGCGATGGCGGCATGGTAGGCAGCGGCGAGCTTCTCGGCGTTGGCTCCGGTCTCGGTATTGGATCCGTGGTCGATGATTCGACCCACGGGAATTCGCTCGATTACCTGCGGCACTCCCCCCACGTGGTCAGTATGGTAGTGCGTCACCAGGATGTAGTCTATGCGCGCAAGCCCCGCTTTGCGGGCTGCTTTCACGATGCGATCGGCGTCGCGGCCCTCAAAACCCGGCCAGCCTGCGTCCACCAGCATGGATTCGCCGGAAGGCGTCACAATGAGAGTTGCCTGCCCGCCTTCCACGTCGACGAAGTGAATCCTCAAAGTCTCTGCCGGCGCGAACAGGGGGAGGAGAAGGATCAGCAATACCGATGCAAGCTTGCTCATGGTTGGAATCCTAACATAGAGTCAGGGCCTCGAATCAATATAATCCTTTACGGAACAAACCGTTTTTGCAGTGCGTTATACAACATGAGAGAGAAGTAAATGCCTTTCTGTTGCCAATGCGGATGCCAGGTAGGCCAACCCGACATCTATTGCGCCGCCTGCGGCGCGCGCCAGCCGCAGTCAGCTTCAGAGACCGGCTGGTTTGCTTCCACCAGTTCGCAACGAGCAGCCGCGCTCTGCTACGTCCCGGTTTTGGGCTGGATTGCCGCCATCGTCATTCTGGCGTCAGCCAGGTTTCGGGGAGAACGGGAAGTCCGCTTCCACGCCTTTCAGGGGCTCTACCTCTTTGTCACGTGGCTCATCATTGATTGGGGTCTGGGACCGGCGTTCTCCTTTCGCCACGTTCCCTGGATGCCCTTCAGCCTCGTCGGCGCTCTGAAGGTGGCCCTCTTTGCCGTCTGGATCTTCATGATTGTCAAGACCAGCCAGGGTCAGAAGGTGCGTCTGCCGGTCCTCAGCGATCTGGCTGAGCGCTCCATCTCCGAACAGAAATAACCACCACCAAACGCAGAAACTGCCCGCCTGTGGTATATTTATTCATACAGGTGAATAAATAGTCATATGGCTGTGAAGGTCGGGATTGTTGGTTTTCGAGGCTATAGCGGAGCCGAACTGGTGCAATTATTGTCCCGGCGGCGGGACGTCGAGGCCTGGCTGCTCGAGCATCGCCAGGACTCGGACGAAACGCCGAAGCCTTTAGGCCACTCCGGACCTCCCCGCCTGCCGTGTACGCCTGAGGAAGTGAGGCGGGAGGGGTTGGCCGTGGTCTTCCTGGCCACTCCGCACGAAGTTTCCATGGAACTTGCTCCCGGCCTGCTGGAGGCCGGCGCCAAAGTGGTTGATTTGAGTGGCGCTTTCCGGCTGCGGACGCCGGAGAACTACCTGCGGTGGTACAAAGAGGAACACACTGAAGGTGGCTTGCTGGCGGAGGCGGTTTACGGCTTGCCGGAATTCTATCGTGAGCGTATTTCGAAATCGCCTCTCATCGCCAACCCCGGCTGCTACCCCACCGCGGCGAATTTGGCGATTCGGCCGCTGGTAGAGGCTGGGGTGATTGACATGGCCGCGGGAGTCATCTGTGACGCCAAATCCGGCGTGAGTGGAGCGGGCCGCAAGCCAAGCCTGAAGACGAGCTACTGCGAAGTCACCGAGAATTTTTCGGCCTATTCGGTGCTGCATCACCGCCACGTGCCTGAGATTCTGATGCACTCAGGACTGGAAGAAGCGGCGTTGAGCTTTACAGCCCACCTGATACCCGCCGACCGAGGCATCCTGGAGACCATCTATGTGCGTCTGAAGGGCGTGGAGAGCGCCGCTGAACTGCTTTCGATTTACCAGGAGCGTTACGGAGGGGAGGCCTTCGTACGGCTTTACGCGCCCGGCCGGGTGCCCGATTTGAGATGCGTCCAGAGGACCAACTTTTGCGATATCGGGTGTGTTGTGGAGCCGTCCAGCGGGAGAGCTGTCATCGTCAGCGCCATTGATAACCTGGTAAAAGGGGCCGCGGGTCAGGCGATTCAGAACATGAACCTCCTGTTGGGTGTCCCGGAAACGGAAGGCCTGCTGTGAAAGTACTTATCAAGCTCGGCGGAACACTCCTGGATGACGCTGCCTCCAAAGGCCGTCTGTGCCGGGAGATTGCCGGTGTCGCATCACGTCACGAGGCCGTCGTGGTGCATGGCGGAGGCAAGCAGATGACGAAGTTCCTCGCCGAGCGCGGCGTGGAAAGCCGGTTTGTCAACGGGCTGCGCGTTACGTCCGACGAAGTGCTCGATGCCGTACTGAAAGTCCTGGCGGGCAGCGTGAACCACGCCTTGGTGGCTGGCCTGGTGGCGGAGGGAGTGCCGGCTGTCGGCCTGAGTGGGATCGATGCCGGATTGTTGGAAGCCGAGCAACTCGGCGAAGAATATGGAGCCGTGGGCCGCCCGTTTGCCTGCAGACCCAAACTGCTGGAGACGCTCACTGGAGCGGCCTACGTACCCGTAGTAGCGTGCGTGGCCGGAGGCCGGGGCGGGCGCATCTTCAATGTCAATGCGGACCAGATGGCCGCAAGTTGCGCCGCTGGTTTCGGCGTAGATACGCTTCTTTTCCTTACCGATGTGGAAGGCGTGCGAGACTCCGGAGGGGCCACTATGGCTGAGCTCAGCATCGCCGACTGCGAACGGCTCATTGCGGAAGGCGTGGCCACCGGAGGGATGCAGGCCAAGTTGACGGCTGCCACTGAAGCGCTCCGGCAGGGCGTGGGACAAGTCGTTATCGCTCCCGGCGCCGTCGATGGCGTGATAGGGCGAATCCTGGACGGGGAGAAACTGGGCTCCCGCCTGGTGAAATAGGCATGGAAATCCGCAAGGCAACGATGAAAGACATTCCGGCCGTGCTGGAATTGGTGAACGGGTATGCCGCCGAAGGCGTCATGCTGCCTCGCACGGAGTTCGAAATGGCGGAGAACATCCGCGACTTCACGGTAGCCTCTCAGGACGGCCGCCTGCTGGGCTGCGGCGCTTTGCACTTCTACACGCCGATTACGGGCGAAGTGCGCTCCGTGGCCGTAGACCCGGCGGCCAAAGGAACAGGTGTCGGCTCGGCACTGGTCAGGATGTTAGAGGCAGAGGCCCGCGAATGCGAGCTTGAGGTTTTGTTTGCATTCACTTACGTGCCAGATTTCTTCTCGAAACTGGGATTCGAAATTGTCGACAGAGGGGAATTACCCCTGAAAGCATGGAAGGACTGCCTGCGCTGTCCGAAATTTCAATGCTGCGACGAAATAGCCATGGTGAAATACCTGGGTTCCAGGCGCAGCCTGGAGCAGGAAGACGAGACCACTCTCGCCGTCCCTCCGGGTAGCGGTAGTACGTTGATAAGACTGCCGGTTGTCAAAGACTAGCCCTTCATTTCCCCGCTTTCGTTTCCCGAAACACATTTCTGAGAAAAAACTCTTCCCCTGGAACCAGAATTAGTGTATATGTTAGTATTCCTAGTAGTACTAGACAGTTAGGTAGTACCAAAGATTGGGATATGAGGCCGGAAACTGTAGAGGTCAGGGAATCAACGGGTCGAATCCTCTGTTGCACGATCTTTCGTCCAGGCGGAAGGAAGTTGTTGGCCAAGGGACACATGATCACCGCCGACGACGTCGAATTGCTGGAAAACGAAGGCATGCAGCAAATCTGGGTTACGCGTCTTGAAGAAGGAGAAATCGGTGAAGACGAAGCGGTGCTGACCATTTCCCGGGAAATGGGCTGCGGCTGCATGGAGATCCGCCCCGCGCCAGGCGGCCGGGCGAACCTGTTCGCCACGGAGGATTGCTGCGTTCTCGTGGATGAGGAGTTGCTGCGCCAGATCAACTGCACAGCCAGCATAGTCATCGCCACGCTGGCTAATTTTGCGTTCGTCAAGTCCGGCCAGCGGATCGCGAGCGTTAAGAGCACCCCCTTCGTCGTTCCTAAGGACCAGTTGGACGCCGTACAGGAGATTCTCCGCGAGCGTGGACCGATCCTGCAAGCCCGGCCAATCCGGACGCCGTCGGTGGCGTTGTTGTATACGGACCCGACCAACGGAGAACGTGCACGCCAGTTGTTTGAGCCCATCGTCCGGCAGCGTCTGGACCGGTTGAACGTCCGCGAGAAATGGGTGCTCAGTTCCATTGAGGAAGTGGAACCGCTGACGCGCGCGTTCGGCCATCTGTTAAGGGCGAAGCCCACGGTGTTGCTGGTCGCTTCGACAACCGCTCCTGCCGGTCCCGAAGATGCGGTCGGCCGCGCGATGGTGGAAGCAGGCTGCCACCTGGAAAAATTCCTGGCTCCCGTGGAACCGGGCAACCTGTTGCTGCTGGGTTACAGGGACCAGGTTCCAGTGGTGAGCGCGCCGGGTTGTTTCCGCTCCGCGAAACCGAATGTCGTGGATCTGGTATTGCCGCCCATGCTGGCCCGCTACCGGGTTTCCGGCTGGGAGGTGGCCGGGTTGGGTCACGGCGGCTTGTTGGCTTAATCTAACTCTCCTCCATCCCGGAAATCCGCCCTAGGCCGACTCCGGGCGTTACTCGGCCGGGCGCCTGACCAGCGCCCGGCCTTTTTTGCGCGTGCAAGTTGACAACCGGTGGTCACGGGCAGAATGCTGGTAACTGATGAAAATCGCCCGCGTAGAATCGTTCCTGCTGTCCAACCCCCTGCCTGAGCCCGTCAAGCTCTCCTACTACGGCGGTGAACGCACGATCTTGAAGCGCGATGCCATGCTCGTGCGCATACAGGCTGATAACGGCCTGGTGGGGTATGGACCGGGCCAGGCGAGCCAGAAAGCCCATTCCGCTATCCAGGAGAAGATCGCCCCATTCCTCGAAGGGCGGCATCTGGGCGACCCCGACGCGCTGCGCGTCTTATTCATGGAAGCAGTCGAAGTAGATCTCGAAATGTCGAAGATCTACGGGGGACTCGAGTTGGCGCTCTACGATTTGGCGGGCAAGGCCAAAGGCGTGCCCGTGGCCGAGTTGCTGCGCGGACGCGTCCGGGATCGCATCCGGCTCTACGGCAGCGCCGGGATGTACATGAGCCCGGAGGGTTACGCCGCCGAAGCCGCCGGCATCGCCGGTTTGGGATTCAGCGCCTACAAGATGCGGCCGGGCATGGGACCTGATCAGGACCTGGAAACCGTCAGGCAAATGCGAGCCGCCGTTGGGCCCGACGTCGAACTGATGGTGGATGCGCACACCTGGTGGCGCATGGGGAACCGCAGCTACACTGAGGCGACCGTGGAGCGGCTGGCGGGCGAAATGGGTGAATTCGGGTTGGCCTGGCTGGAAGAGCCCATGCCGCCGGATAATCACGCCGCCTACCGGCGCCTTCGGGACAAAGGGCTTGTGCCGCTGGCGAGCGGCGAGCACGAACCCAGCGAAGAGACGTTCCAGGACCTCATTGATGGCCAGTGCGTTGACTATGTGCAGATGGACGTGATCTGCCAGGGAGGTTACTCCGTTGGACGCCGCCTGCTCAGCAGCCTGGAGCACGCCGGACTGCGCTTCGCCTTTCACAGCTGGGGCACCGATCTGGAGGTGATCGCCGCCGCCCATCTCGGTATCTGCTGGCCGGAAAACGTGGTCGAATGGCTGGAGTATCCCGTTTATTCCACCGATGCTCTCCGCACCATGTATCCCTTTCCCCTTGCCAGAGAAATCCTGAAAGAACCGTTGGAGATCGAGCGAGGGGATTTGATTGTCCCCCGCGCTCCCGGGCTGGGGGTCGAGGTGGATGAAACCGTGATCGAACGTTATCCGTGGATACCCGGACCGTGGTCCTTCTTCAGGCTGATTTCGCCGCCCGAGACGTACGCGGTGATTTCCGACCATAGCGTGCGTTGGGCTGACCCTGAGGCGCCCGCCTAGCACTCTGCTGTAAAAGCCTGCCAGTGGGTCCGGGGCGCACCAGGCTGAAGCTTATGCCACACGGCAAACCAACGACTTGCGTGCCCACGCGGGGCGGGTTTCAGCTTGCCGAACGGCCTTTTCAGCAGCCTCCTGGACGAACGGGCGGGGGAACAGCCGAGGCGCCATGATCTGGGTCAGCGTGGCAATGGCCGCCGGAGCCCTGGCTGGCCTGACCGCGTATGCGGTGCGGGGGAGGTCGGCCACACTGCTGGCTCCCTCGGTTCATCGTGGTCCCCGGCATAGCCCAAACATCGCCCTCACCTTCGATGACGGACCAAGTGAGGCGACGCCTGCCGTCTTGGACCTACTGGAGCGTCATGGCGCGAAGGGGACCTTCTTCCAATGCGGATTGCACGTCAGGCGATTGCCCGCGATCGCCTGCGAAGTGGCCGCGCGCGGACACGAGATCGGCAATCATACCGACACGCACGCCCGCCTCTACCTGCGGGGAGCGAGCTTCATCTGCCGTGAGCTTACGCGGGCACAGGAAACCATCCGCCACACCTGCGGCGTGACGCCAACTCTATTCAGGGCGACCTACGGAGCCCGGTGGTTTGGCCTCCGCCGGGCGCAGAGGCAACTGGGACTCACCGGCGTTATGTGGACCGTGAACGCGTTGGACTGGAAGCTGCCTCCGGACGGAATTTCTGACCGCCTGATGCGCGGAGCCGGCAACGGAGCCATCTTCTGCCTGCACGACGGTCGTGAGGCGACCTCGAACCCCGATATCAACTCCACGCTTAAGGCTCTGGAACAGACCCTGCCGGCGCTCGCTCGTCTTGGCTTCCGCTGTGTGACGGTTTCCGAACTGCTGGGTTTCGAGTTGGAGCCCCGCCGGTGAAGCCGGCTACTTCTCCAGGAAGAAGTGGCCGACGAACATTGCGTCGATGCCCGAGGAGTAGAAGCTCCGTACGGCGTCGCGGGGGCTGCACACCAGCGGATCGCCAAACAGATTGAACGACGTGTTGTAAAGAACGGGCAATCCGTTGGACTTTCCAGCGGCGTGCAACAGCCGCCAATAGAGCGGGTTGTCCCGCTCTGAGACGGTGTGAACGCGCACACGATCCTGCCCCAAAACAGCGCTCTCGAAGGTCTTTTTGTGGGCGCTGCGCACGCGGCCTACCGTGGCCAGATAGCGCGCGTTCGGGCCAACCTCAAAATATTCGGACGCGATTTCCGCCGGCACAGAGGCGGCGAACTTGCGGAACGGCTCGCGGTGTTTGATGTAGGCGTTGAGGTTCTCGGTGGAATAAGGGTTGAGCGGCGAAGCCAGGATGCTGCGATTGCCCAAAGCGCGCGGTCCGAACTCCATGCGGCCGTGCATCCAGGCAATGATTCTGCTCTCGTTCAACTCAGCCACAGCCTTGTCAATCAGGTCATCCGTCGTCGGCAGGTAGCGCAGGCGCAACTTGCAGTTCTCCAGGACCTGCTTGATCTGGTCCGGGTCATAGCCCGGGCCGAGGCACAGGTTATCGAGGTTCGCGCGGCGGTGTTCCCCTAAGGCTCTGTGCCAGGCATGACAAACGGCGCCGAGGGCGGTGCCCGCATTGCCGGACGCCGGCTGCACGAACACGTTCTTCCATTGCCCGCTGTTTTCCAAGGCGGCAATCAGCAAGGCGTTGAGCGCCACACCGCCGGCCAGGCACAGATTCTCTCCCTGCCCTGCCATCCGCGCCACGGCTTCTTCGGTGGCCTGCTGAATGCCCGCCGCAATGGCCGGGTGCAGCATCTCGGGGATGGGCTCCGTGGACGGCAATTGCAGCCGTTCGTAGAATTTGGCGCTGAAACCGCCCGGCCCGGGGTGGTGGGGATCCATGAAGGAACGGTCCAGGCGCGGCCAGTCCGCGCCGTCGGAGCCGAGGATTTCCTGGAACACCTCGGTGTAGCGTCCGTCGCCGAAGGTGGACAGCCACTGCACTTTGTGTTCATCCGCGTTGGGCTCAAAGCCCAGCAACGCGGTGACGCGTCCGTACAGGTCACCAAGCGAATCCGGATAGTAGATCTCCTTGTCCAGGCGCAGTTCGTTCCCGCGGCCCTGCCAGCGGGCGCCGCAGCGGAAGTCGCCTAACCGGTCCAGGGTGAGCACGACGGCGTCTTCAAAAGGGGAAAGATAAAAGGCCGAGGCCGCGTGCGCGGCATGATGCTCCACCAGTAGAACCTGCGCGTTGGGGAACATGGTCCGCAACTGCAACTGCGGAGCGGTTTCCCCGCCGTGGGCGAAGGGCCGGGTCAGGGCTACAATATCCACTTTCTCCGCGCTTGTGCCGGCCAACTGCAGGCAGGCGCGGATAGACTCTTCCGGCAGTTCACCGGCTCGCACCCGGCGGGCAACTTTCTTCTGTTCAACCGCGGCGGCCAGCCGACCGTCTTTCAACAACGCGCACGCCGCATCGCTCAGGATGCCGCCGATTCCAAGTATCACCATGGCTGTCTCTCAAAACCTCCCGGCAGCGGCGCGCGCGATTCCGCGCATGAGCCACCCGGCAGAACGATATCCGTCTTTCTCCGGCGCCTGCAAGGAGCAAGCCGCCATCAGGAGCCCTTCTTCTTCAAAGTCTTCTCAATCTTCGCCCAGGTATCGCGGAGAGTGACGGTTCGGTTGAACAAGGGATTGTCTTCGCTCGAGTCGAGGTCGACGCAGAAGTACCCTAAGCGCTCGAACTGAAAACGGTCACCCGGACCGGCAGCCGACAAACTCGGCTCGAGCTTGCAGCCGCGCAGGATCTCAAGGGAATTCGGATTGAGGGAAGAGGTGGAATCTGAGCCCTCGCTTTCGCCGTTTCCGTCCTCTTCCGTGAATAGATGATCGTACAGGCGAACTTCCGCCTCCATGGCGTGTGCGGCCGAAACCCAATGAATGGTGGACTTGACCTTGCGCCCGTCGGGGGCATTGCCGCCGTGCGTTGCGGGGTCATAGGTGCATCGCAATTCAACTACTTCGCCGGTCTGTTCGTCTTTCACCACGCCCGTGCAGGTGATGAAGTAGGCGTAGCGCAGGCGGACCTCACGCCCCGGAGACAAGCGGTAGTATTGCTTCGGCGGATCTTCGCGGAAATCCTCCTGCTCGATGTAAAGCACCTTGGAAAACGGCACTTTCCGGCTGCCCATGGCGGGGTCTTCCGGGTTGTTGACGGCATCGAGTTCTTCCACGAGGTCGTCGGGGTAATTCTCGATGACGACGCGCAGCGGCCGCAGCACCGCCATCACGCGCGGCGCGCGCCTGTTGAGATCATCCCGAACGAAGTGTTCAAGAAGCGACAACTCGACAACCCCGTCGGTTCTGGCCACCCCGATGCGATCGCAGAAGTTCCGTATTGCTTCCGGCGTATAGCCCCGGCGCCGGATGCCGGACAGAGTTGGCATGCGAGGATCATCCCAGCCGGAAACTACGCCCTGTTGAACGAGCGTCAGTAGCCTGCGCTTGCTCAGGACGGTGTGAGTCAGATTGAGCCGGGCGAACTCGTATTGTTTTGACGGGTAAATCCCCAGTTGCTCTATGTACCAATCATAGAGCGGCTGATGATCGGCGAATTCCAGCGTACAGATCGAGTGCGTGATCTGCTCGATGGAGTCGGACTGCCCATGGGCGTAGTCATACATCGGGTAGATGCACCATCGGGCGCCCGTGCGGTGATGCTCGGCGTGCAAAATCCTGTACATCACCGGATCACGCATGTTCAGGTTTGGCGAAGCCATGTCAATCTTCGCGCGGAGCGTTCGGCTGCCATCGGGGAATTCGCCGGCACGCATGCGCTCAAACAGGTCGAGGTTCTCGTCGGCCGGGCGATTCCGGTAGGGGCTCTCCCGTCCCGGCTCCGTCAGCGTGCCACGATACCGGCGAACTTGCTCCGCTGTCAGGTCGCAGACATAGGCTTTGCCAGCCTTGATAAGCTGCACAGCCCATTCATAAAGCTGGTCAAAGTAGTCAGAAGCGTAGAAGAGGCGGTCTTCCCAGTCAAACCCCAGCCAGCGTACATCCCGGATAATCGCTTCCACGTACTCGAGTTCTTCTTTGCAGGGGTTGGTGTCATCAAAGCGGAGGTTGCACTTGCCGCCGAACTCCTGCGCCAGGCCGAAGTTCAGGCAGATGGACTTGGCATGGCCGATATGCAGATAGCCGTTGGGCTCGGGAGGGAAACGCGTGTTCACACGCCCCCCGTGCTTGTTGGAGGACAAGTCCTGGCGGATGATCTCGCGCAGGAAATGGGTGCGCTCCTCCCGTGAATCGGAGGATGGTTCAGCGCGGTCTTCAGGATTGCCGACGTTGCTTTCAGGCTCAGACATGCTCATGTGTATCTCTCGGTGCCAGAATCACTTGTACAGCGACCCGGGCGGCGTGCCGTTCAGTTCTCCTCCAGCTTCCCAATAGCCTCGTCGATTCGCCTCAAACAGGTGTCTCGTCCCAACACGCCCAAAGTCTCAAACAGTGGCGGGGCATTCTTGCGTCCGCAAACGGCCACACGGACGGGCTGGAAAAACTGACCTGTCTTCAGTCCAGCCTGCGTGGCTCCGTCCCGTAGAACGGCTTCCAAGGCTTCCGCTTCGAAATCGGCGGCTTCCAGCAAAGGGCGTGCGTGCCGCAGCGCGGTCAACGCCATGGCTTTGTCCCCTTTTTGAGGAATCAGTTCGCTGCTGCTGTATGGCGCCAGTTGATCCAGAAAGAAGAAATCCGCCACCGGCACGGCTTCCCGGAAGGTCCGGATGCGCTCCCGGATGAGAGGCGTGATGGCCAACAGCTTTTGCCTGTCCACCAGGTAGTTGGCCTCCTCAAGATACGGCAACAAGCCCGCCGCCAACGCTTCGTCGGGCATCGCCCTCAGGTGTTGGGCATTCAACCAGAGAGCTTTGGGGTCGATGGGATCCTCTTCGGTAAAATTCACCACCGCGTTGCTTCGGTTGACGCCCTCGAGCGAGAAAGCCTCCATCAGTTCCTGCCGGGACATCTGCTCACGGTCGTCTTTAGGAGACCAGCCGAGCAGGCACAGGAAGTTGACGTAGGCGTGAGCCAGAAAACCGGCATCGCGGTAAGTGGTCACGCTGACCACCGGTCCGTGGCGCCGCTTGGAGAGCTTGGAGCCATCGGGCGCGATGAGCAGTGGCAAGTGGCCGAACACCGGGGCGGGCACACCGAGCGCCTCGAAAATGAGGACGTGCTTGAAGGTATTTGTCAGGTGATCCTGCCCGCGGATGATGTGGCTGATGCCCATGTCGGCGTCATCGGCGCAGGAAGCCATGTGGTAGGTCGGCAGACCGTTGCTGCGCAGCAGGGCAAAATCCTCGATGTCGTCCGCGCTCTTGTTCTGCGTGCCATAAACCGCGTCTTCGAAACTCACCGTCCGTGATTGGGCGCGCGGTACGCGGAAACGGAGAACAAAGGGTTCACCGGAGGCGGCGCGCCGGTCGCTCTCATCCCGGGGCAGGTCGCGCATGCCTGGATTGCACAGCCACGCGCCTTCGCTGCGGCTCTTGTCCTCGACGGCGGGTTCGGCGGGAGTGAAGTCACGATACGCCCAGCCTTTTTCGAAAATGGCCAGTGCCGACCGGCGATGCAATTCGATGCGTTCTGATTGCCGGTGCTCTTCATCCCAGCCGAGGTCCAGCCAGCGCAACCCTTCGAAGATGGAGGTCAGAGATTCCTGCGTGTTGCGGTCCAAATCGGTGTCATCGATGCGCAGAATCATCGTTCCGCGGTGGTGGCGCGCGTAGAGCCAATTGAAAATAAAGGTGCGCGCGCTGCCGATGTGCAGAAATCCGGTCGGAGAGGGGGCGAAACGAACTCTGGGCATGGAAATTTCAGTATATCGAAGCCCTAGGGCCGGGTCCCGGTAACTCGCCGGTACAAATCCAGAAACTGCTCCAGGCTCAACTGTTCCGCCCTCAGCCCCGCCTCGGGCAGAGAGTCGGCGATGGAGGCGCCATAAACGGGTTTCAGGTTGTTGCGCAGCGTCTTGCGCTTCTGCCGAAAGCACTCGCCCACAAAGGAAAGAAACTCCACGGGCTGGGAAGCCGCCGGGGAAGCATGCATGGCAAGGCGCACGACGGCGGAGCGCACTTTCGGCGGCGGCTGGAAGGCGGCGGCAGGAACGGCGAACAGGACCTCCGGGCGGGCATAGAGCTGCGTTTGAACGCTGAGATACCCATACTGGCGGGTTCCCGGTTGCGCGGTGAGACGCTCGGCAACTTCGGCTTGAACCAGCAGGACGGCCCTCGGGCAGAGCGTCCCCATGGCGAAAATCTTGCTAAGTATCGGCGAAGTAATGTAGTAAGGCAGGTTCCCGGCTACCACGGCGGGACCCCATCGAGTGAAATCCGCGGCCAGAACGTCGGTCTGCACGAGGGTGAAGTTCGGATTGCCGGCGAAGCGGCTGGCCAAATGGTTAGCCAAAGCGGCGTCAATCTCGATGCCTACTACGTGCGCGCCGCGCTCCAGCAAGTGCGCCGTCAACGCGCCTTTTCCCGGACCGATTTCGATGATAAGGGTATCTGGCTCCGGGCATACCGCCCCGGCGATGCGTTTCAGATGAGAGTGGCTTCGAAGAAAGTGCTGACCGAGTTTTCGGCCCACGTCGAGAGCGGCTGCCCTGTAAGGCTCAGCCCCTCACCTCGACATGGCTGCGCCGCAGTGTAATCCGCAACCGTGTCCAAGCCGGCCGGCCGAACATGGTGGCGGGCTCAAATCGCGTGCAAAGCAGGGTCTTTTCGATATCCAGGATTTCGTTGGGAGACAGGCTGCTGAGTTGTACCCTCGGGATGGAGTAGTCCTGCACTTGTCCCTTGCGGTCGACGAGCACGTTGACTACTACGTCCTGGTCCAGAAGACCGAACGAAAGGGAACTCTGCAACATGGCCTCGGTCGTCAGCAGCGTGGGCACATCGTTGGTGACCGTGCCGGCTTGGACGGCGAAAGAGGGCACCAGCATGGTGAACAGGAAGATGGCCGAAGCCAACCCCCCGGCGAAGGGCAAGGCCAACGGCCTCACCAAATTGTCGGACCAGAGGTTCAACCACGCGGCACATTCAGCCAACACGCGGCGCGGGCTCCGGCGGCGCTGCCGGCGCTGCTGCTCTTGCGAAGCGATCACGGCCAAGGCCGTGCGGAGCCTCGCCGGCGGCTGTTTGCGCGGCAGTGCTCTCAAGGCGCTCCGCAGACGCCCCGCCTGATGGACTTCCAGGGCGCAATCCATACATTCCTGGAGATGGTCCTGGAGTGGCCGCTGGGCGGACAGCTCGGTAGAGCCTCCCTCCAGCGCTGAAATCTCCCGACTGGCATCGTTGCAGTTCATATTGCCAAACCTAGTCCTGCCCGGCGGTCTGTGGCGCCCAGCCGAAGGGGTGAGCGTATTGCAGCCGTTCGGACAACGCTTTGCGCAGTGCCTCTCGCCCTCTCAAGATACGGGACTTGACCGTCCCCAAGGAGAGTCCCAGAACCGAGGCGATCTCCTCGTAGCTGAGGTCTTCTACATCGCGAAGGACCACAGCTGCCCTAAAGTTGGGGTTCAAGCGCACCAGCGCTTCTTCCAACAAGCCTTGCGTTTCCGCTGAAATGGCCAAATCGTAAGGGCTGCGGCGCGGATCCGGCAGCACATCGCCGTAGCTCCTCGAGCGCCCTTCATCCTCCTCCCACAGCCCAATCTCCCGGTGCTTATGCCGCCGGAACCAACGCCGCTGGTTGTTGGCTTCGTTCACAGCAATCCTGTAGATCCAGGTTTTCAGGCTGCTCTGCCCTCGGAACGAACCGATGTTCCTGAAAACTTTGATGAAAACTTCCTGTACCACATCGCAGGCGTCCTCCGGATCGTCCACCAGCCTGCTCACCAGGTTGAAGACGGGCTGCTGAAACTCCGCAATGAGAGTTTCATACGCGCCATCCGCGGCGCAGCGCAGGCCCTCAATCAGCGCCGCATAGGCGTTTTCGGTCACACTGGGGTGTCCACTCCCCGCTGGGCAGAGCGGGGTATCCGGGTTTAAGCAAACCGTCGATTCAGCCACGGGAACGCCTCTAGTGACAATTGTACCTGCTCACCAGCAAGATCGCAGCGGCCTCTACATACTGTTTTGACGCTAATGGGCCGCAAAAGTTCCGCAAAGCGGTTACCGGCCGCAAACCTCTTCGTAATACTGCAAGTACAGAGGGATGATGGAACCGCTGCAAAAGCGCGTCAGCGCAGTTCTTCTGGCGGTGGCGGAGAGGCGCGCATAGACGGCTTCGTTGGTCAGCAAGCCGATGACGCGTTCCGACTGCGAGCGCACATCGCCAACCTGCTCGAGGTAACCGTCGATGCCGTGCGTAATCACTTCCTCGACGCCACCCACGCGGGTGGCCACAGCCGGTACGCCGCAGGCCATGGCCTCCAACGCCGCCAAGCCGAAGGCTTCCAGTTCGCTGGGCAATAGCAGGACGTGGGCTTGGGGCAGCAGGCGTTCGATGTGGGATTGTTTCCCCATAAACTCGACCTGCCGGTTCACCCCCAGTTCCCGGGCAAGCCGTTCGGCGGGGCCCCGCTCGGGTCCGTCCCCTACCATGAGCAATCGCGCCGGGGTCACCTCCAGCACCTGTTGGAGAATCCGGATGCAGTCGGCGACCCTTTTCACGGGACGGAAGTTGGAGATGTGGATCAGTGTCTTCTCCGAGGGAGGGCCTCCATCAGAAGGCTGGTAGATCTCACAATTGACAAAGTTGCGAACCACGCGAATCTCCCTCTCGATGCCGAACACTTCGGCGGTCCGCCCGCGGAGGTACTCGCTCACGGCGGTTACGCCGTCGGAACGCTCGATCGAAAACTTCGTGATGGAGTGATATGAGGGATCCATCCCGACCAACGTAATGTCGGTGCCATGCAGCGTGGTGATGAAAGGCAACCGCCTGCCGGCAGTCATCTGCTGAGCCAGCAGGGCGGCGATGGAGTGCGGGATGGCGTAGTGGACGTGCAACAGGTCGAGTTCGTGGCGTTCCGCCACAGCGGCCATGCGGGAAGCCAGCGCCAGGCAATAGGGCGGGAACTGGAACAAGGGGTAATTGGAAACCTCCACCTCGTGGTAGTAGACGCCGTTCACGTCCGGGTCCAGGCGGATGGGGTTCGAGTAGGTGATGAAATGGACTTCGTGGCCGCGGTTGGCGAGTTCCAGCCCGAGCTCAGTAGCTACGATGCCGCTGCCGCCGTAAGTTGGGTAGCATGTGATGCCGACCCTCACTTTGCCAGCTTAGCATTGCGGAGAGTCAGCCAAGCCAGGCCGATCTGTCCGTTCACGTTCTCATCAGGCCGGGGTGCGTCCCCTCCGCCGTACCAGACCATCAGGCGGCCGTCCGACAGGATCACCGTGGGATCACACACGACCTGAGAATTCCAGGCTTCCGCGCCCGCCAACACGGCTGTCTGGGTGTGCCGCTCCCAGCGGACGCCGTCCTCGGAGACAGCCAACCCAAGCCTCCGTACTTCGGCCCGGTCCCGCGCGGTGTAAAGCATCCAGTAACGTCCGCCGAAAGCCCACACCGCCGGTTCGCCCAGACCGGTTTCATCAAACGCACCCGGTTCACCGATCTCCAGGATGGGATTGGACCGGAGTTTGGTCCAGGCGATGCCGTCGGCGGAGACAGCCACACCGAGCCGCTGACGCCGAGCGCGATCCTGCCCCAAATAGTAGAGGTAAAGTTTGCCCCCGGCTTCAATCACATAAGGGTCCGCCACGCCGCGTTCGTCCCAGCTCCCCCGGGGACCGGTCTCCAGCACCGGAGTGGGGCGCTTCACCCAGTTCAGTGCGTCGCGCGAGTTTGCCAGTCCGATGCGCGGAGGGTCCCCAGCCTGGTACCAGTAAAGGAACTCACCCCCAAACCTGAGAACTGAACCGTTTGCGGCGATGTAGCCGCCCTCCCAGGTAAGAGGTTCAGGTGAAAGCACTTTGCCGCGCTTGGTCCAGGCGATACCGTCCGTAGAGGTGGCCAGACCGGTATGCCAGGTGTGGCCGTCATAGCCTGAGTAGAGGTTGTAATACAGCCGTTCGTGCTGCACGATGCTCGGGTTCAAGACATCGACGGAGTCCCATTCGCCCTCGGGGCCGCGCGTGAGAACAGGGCCCGGCAGCAACTCCCATTCGGGACTCACGCTTGCGGGTTGGCCAGGAGGCGCCGGCAGGCGAAACTCGGCATAGCGTCCGCAAGCTGCCAACAGAAAGCAGGCCACCGCGAGAGCCGACCGGAGGAGCTTCATAGGGGAAACTGGAATCGCAACACGGCGCCTGAACCGGGCCTTGATTCAAGCACCATGTCGCCCCCCAAAGCACGGACGCGCCGCCGGATGCTGACCGGGCCCACGCGCAAATTCTCTAATTCCTCCAGGGTGAAGATGCCAGCCAATTCAAACCCCTCGCCGTCATCTTCCACCTGCATTCCGAGGGTTTCTCCCCGGCGTTCCGCCGTCACCACCACTCGCGATGCGCGCGCATGTTTGTAGATGTTCGTCAGGGCTTCCCGCAAAACCAGCAGGACTTCCTTCGA
Source organism: Acidobacteriota bacterium (assembly GCA_037444075.1). Classification (GTDB taxonomy): domain Bacteria; phylum Acidobacteriota; class Terriglobia; order Bryobacterales; family Bryobacteraceae; genus JBBIND01. The sequence goes on from JBBIND010000003.1 coordinate 32,405, forward strand.
CGTATCGCCATGGTCAATGTCCAACTCGCCGGAACCGACAAAGCGTGCCGCAATCCCGGTGTCTTTCTGAAAATGCTCAACGGTCCGGCTCAGTGAGGCGCTCAGTTCGGTTCCGTCAACATCGAACGGCCGCATGCTGCGGACGAATGCGCGAAGCTCAGCCGTCTGGTTTCTGACCAGTTCCTGCAACTGCTCTACTTCAGCCGCAGCGGCTGCAACCGATTTGGTCAGCATTTTCCTGATGACTTCCAGGCGTAGTTGGAAACTGATGAAGCTCTGCAGCGGTCCGTCATGGAAATCCGCGGCGATACGCTCCATTTCCGCCTGCCGTGCCTGCCGCGCTTCGGAGCGAAACAACACGGCCTGCCGCGAAGCCTGGAAAAGGCGGTCACGCAGGGAACGTTGCAAGAGCGAACAGACGACTCCCAACGCCGTCATGGGGAGCAGCGATGACCACAGGGAAGGTGCAAGGCTGGGCTGCACTATCAGCAGGTAGCCGAGGGCGGAAACGGAAACCAGCAACAACTGCTGCGTGCTGTGGAGCAGAACCGCGCTAGCCATGAGGTAGAAGTAGAAGCCGGAGCACAGCCAGAGCCGCGCATCTCCGTCACCGGTGCAGAGAATCATGAAGACGACGCAGTCCAACAGCAATCCCAGCAAAGCACGGCTCGACCGGTCGAACTGGCTAAAGACTAGTGCGGCAAGGCTGAAAGCCGCATAGAGGACGAGCAGGGGGATTATCAAGGAGGCGGCTGGCCCACCACGCATCGCCTCCACCAGAATACCGGCAACAGACAGCAGCAACCGCGCGCCAGCCACGCTGCGGCGCCAGACTAAGGGCACGAGAGAGTGCTCAGAAGTCAAGACTATGTCACCTGCGCCAGGACTGAGCGGCGCAACCGCCTGAAAAGACCGTTCCTCTAGCGCCTATACAAGTAGAGTGTGTGGCTGCGGCCCTCGCCATCGTCGTCGATGTGCTCAACCTTCTCCGGTTTCCAATCGGAGAACTCGAAATCATGCGAGACAATGCGAGTTCCTTTCTTCAATTGCTTCTCCAGCAACGGCCTGACCTTGTCGTTCGAACTCGGCAACAGGTACACAGTGATCAGATCGGCGGAACTGTAGTCCTGCTTGAAAATGTCGCCGTGGATGATCTTGGCGCGCTTCTCCAGGCCAAGCTTCTTGATCTTCTCGGAGCTCTGTTTGTAGAGATCCGCATCGTACTCCACACCCGTGGCGATAGCCTGGAACTTCTGAGCCGCCATGATGGGAATGCGGCCGTCACCGCTGCCCAGATCAAACATCCTCTCGCCGGGCTTCAAATCGCCCAGCTTGAGCATGCGCGCTACGATCGTCTCCGGAGTCGGGTAGTAAGGGGCCAGCTTTTCAATCTCTTCCTTGGGTTGCTGGGCAACCAACACCGCTGGGAGCAGCGCTAGCAGTAATGACCTTCGTGTAATCATGGCAATTTCCCTTGAACGTTTTAGTTTACAGCAAAGAAGTAGACTCCCTGAAGAAGGTCAAGGTTGCAGGTAAAGGCGAACCCGGTTGCTCGATTGTCCGTCAGCCTCCAGGTACAGCTCGGCCGGACCGTGGTTGACGATGTCGGGCAAGCGCACCTCGACCACGTAGAAACCGGCGTAACCCGGCGCCAAAGTTGCGGAGAGGACTTCCAGCGGCACTCGATCCAAATAGGCTTTCACCGGTGTCGCCACCCGGGGGGGAGAGGTGAGAGGCGCAGGCAGACCGGCCGGCCAATCAGGCTCAACCCGTCCCAGCCCGGTGGCCAAAACCTGCAAGCGGGCATAGGATCGGGCGGGAGTCATGGCGTCCAGCAAGAGTCCACTGTCACCGTCCAGCAGGAGAGGCGTTCCATCGCGGTCCGCAAAGATCGCGGGGGACGCCGGCCGCAACGCTATCCCTAAATCGTAATGAGAAACCAAGCCGTTCTCGATCGAAGTGAGGGCCACTGAAAGGACCGGGCCGGAAACATGGAACGGCACTTGAATCTGGGATTCGCTCTCGGAGGCGGACAGCACAGGCAGGTCCTGGGTGCCTGCTCTGGCTGCATGCAACTTGCGGCCCAACAGGCTGAGCAGGGTGCCAGGCGCGGCAGGCCGGCCTGTGAGATCGGCGGCATTCACCAGACGGGGCGCAAGAAAACGGTGAGGAGCCGTGGCGGCGAAGACGCCGTACCCCTCAACGGCCACGAATAACTGGTGGCCCGCCGGATCCAGTTTGACATCCGTGACGCGCGCGGAGGGAAGCACGGCTGATAGCAGTCTCCATTGATCGAAAGGCCCGGCCGCATCCAGGTCGGCAAAGGTATAGAAGAGGCCTCCGTCAGCGGCCAGGTACACCGTGCCAGTGACGCGGTCCGCAGCTACCCCCCAGGCGCTCATTGCAGGCAAGCCCGCGCTCAAGTCATCCCAGAACATGCCCCCGTTGACGGTCCGCAGCAGGCGGGCGCCGGTCCGGCCATCCGCCCGGGCGCCCAGGGCCACGAGAGCCATCCGCGGGTCGTCAGGATCGGCATAAATCTGCTCAACGCGTCCGGCGCCTTCAGCCACAAACTCACGCCAGTTGCGGCCTCCGTCGGCCGTCGTCCAGACGCGGCCTTCCAATCCTCCGGCGTAAATGTAGGAACCTGCCGCGGCCACCGCGCTGATCTCGCGGCCCAGCACGGATTGCAGAGCCGTCTGCAGAGCCTGCTCTCGCGCCAACCCGGCGTCCTCCACCGGTCGCCAGGCGTGCTTTTCCCCCGGCGCCCACTCGACTGCCCCGATGCCGCCTATCAACAACCGAGCCCCTTGGCTTCCCTGCGGAAGAGTCAATATGCGCCGCGCGTCCAGGTTGGGCAGGGCAGCGTTCAGGCTATTCCAACTCAATCCGCCGTCCATCGACCGCCACACCCCATAACGATTGCTGACGGCGATCTGCTCCGGCGAAAGCGGAGATACGGCAAGATCCGTGAAGCCGCCCCCCAAGATGGACTGTTGCCTGAAGTCGGTCAGATTGACCCAGTGGCTACCTCCATTTTCGGACCGGTATACAGCTCCACCGAATGCGTACCAAAGGTGTGCGGACCCACTGACAGGGCGCAAGGTGGCAAAACGCTCCGGCATCACGGTCCGCGAGAGCCGAGGAGCCGCATGCGGTGCGGGGATGTCGGTGGCAGTGAGCGCTGAAGGCTTCCAGGAGTCGTCGCTGCTGGTTTCCAGAATCCGTCCGGAGCGCGTCCTGGCGTACAGCGTGGCGCCGTCAGACGAGTACCAAACCCGCTCCACAGGACCGGCGGCGACTCCCGCCAAATGGGTCTCGATGGCGGTGTTTCCGATGCGTCTCCATTCAGGCGCGGGGAGCCCTGCGCTGCCTCTAGGCGTTTGAGAGGCGAGGGTCGGAGGCAATAGCAGAGCCAACCCTATGGCACAACGCGCCATCGCTGCGGTACTATGACACATCCGAAGCAACTATTGTAACCCGTTCCACCATGGGGTATATCGTCCCAAACGCTTCAGAACTTTTGAGATTCCCGGTGCACGGGGGCAACAATTTTTTTCTGGACCCCTAGTTGCAACCGAGATTTGGTGATAGACTAAGATTCGGTTAAACTCAGGGCGACTTGCGTCCGAAGATATGGTAGGCATGCCGCAGCAAATGTATCGGAGTTTGTTGCCGTGGCTCGCGGCGGCTTTCGTGGCCGCAGCAGCTTGGGGCCAAGCCATTCCCTTGCAGGATGGGAATGCTGCCCGAGTTGTGTCTGCCACCGGGCAGGTCTCCGTTCTACGCGACGCCTACCCCTGGGCCCTCCAGGTGAATGACGTTGTAAGGCCGCAGCAGGTGATCGTCACTGGCCCGGACGGCATGACCGTTCTGGCCCTTTCCGATGGCAGCACTTTCGAGGTGTTTCCGAACTCCCGGGTCAGTTTTCGCAACAACCCCGGCAACTGGCGGGACTTGCTGGACCTCTGGATTGGCCGGGTAAAAGTGCACATACAGACCTGGGGCGGCCAGCCGAATCCCAACCGCGTTTTCACCCCCACGGCGGTGATTTCCGTGCGCGGAACGGTCTTCGACGTGGTCGTTGAGGACGAGGATGAAACCACGCTGGTCAGCGTCGAAGAAGGCCAGGTGGCGGTTCGTCACCGCCTGTTTGCGGGTGGCGTGCTCAAGGTCCTCAATGCGGGCGATTTCCTGCGAGTCTTCAAGAGCCAGCCCTTGTCTGACCGCTCATTGAACAGGGGAGCCGTGGTTGAGCGCGGCGTCCGCGCCATGTTGGATGCGTTCTACAGCGTTCTGCTGCGCAACCCTCGAACCAGCCTGCCCGGTGGACTGCCGGGCGGCTTGCCCGGTGCGAGCATCCCTGGCGTAGGGGGTCCGACGCTGCCGGGCGATACGGGTGCAACGCCTCCGCCCCCGCCACCTCCTGGCGATCTGGGCGGGATTCCGCCTCCGCCTCCTCCGCCACCTGGCGGCTAGTGCCGCACGTTTCTCTTTCGTGAGAAACTGAGCATATCCAATCGATCATGATCAACGTGCGTGTATCTACTTTCCTGGCGATCTGGGTGGCAGCCCTGACGCTGCCCGGCTCCGCGCCAGCGTCACAGCAAGGTGGTTTGGTGCCGGAGTGGGACGCCAACAGGATGATCCAGAAACTCTCGGCGGAGATTCAGCGGGTGGACCCCATACTCGGCGAGATTCAGGTCGAAAGTTGGATTGCCAAAGGCGCGTCGGCAGCATACCGCGAGCAATGGCAGGACACGCGCGAAGAGGTCCGCAACGTTCTGGACACACTGGGGCGGTTGGCAGCGCAGCCGGACCGGGTCAAGATTGCACTCGAGGCTTTCCTTCGGGTGCAGGCGGTGGATGGCCGGCTGTTCTCCCTGGCGGATGGGATTCGCCGATATCAGAATCCCGCCCTGGCGGAACTGCTGGAAGGCACCTTTGGTGAAAGCGCCGGGGCGAGGCAATGGTTGCGTCAGTACCTGGTGGATTTGGTCAACGCCAAGGAGGAGGAGTTTCTGATCATAGACCGTGAAGCCCAGCAGTGCCGCGCCCAGACGATCACCCAACCTCTGGACCGGAGCCGGCCTGCCGCTGAGGTGAAACGCCCATGAGCCAGCAGAGCACGTTCGTTTGCGTCATCTGTGGGGAAGCCTCCGAGCAAATCTGCGTTTACTGCACCAAGGACGCCTGCGCGAACCACTTGTGCAGCCGCTGTCACCGGTGCAGCGACTGCTGCCTCTGCGAGAATCCGGTAAGCGGTCCGGAACCGATACCGGGCTGAACAGCGAACCGCCCGGACTGGCTCAGAGCTCCTGGACAATACCAGCCACGAGTGCCGCCCGATCAGGGAGCCGGTCGACCAGGATGCTTTCGTGGGATGCGTGAGCCCCTTCGCCCACCGCGCCGAGCCCGTCCAAAGTAGGCACGCCGAGGGCGGCCGTGAAGTTCCCGTCGGAGCCGCCACCCGTCATCGACTCCTCCAAATTGAGGCCGATTTCGGCCCCCACTTTGCGGGCAGTGCGGAAGAGTTGCACGATGTTCCCTGACCGCTCCATGGGCGGGCGGTTGAGGCCACCCTCCACGGAGACGGTGCAACGCTTGTCGAAGGGCCGCAGGGTGCGGAATCTCCGGTCAATTTTTGTGGCGTCGGCCAAACGGGCCACGCGGATATCGATTTCGGCGCGCGCCTCTTCGGCCACCACGTTTGACCGCGTGCCCCCGGAAATCACGCCCGGATTCACGGTCGTTCCACGGGAGATGTCCGTGAAGCCGGCCACGCGGTCGATTTGCCGGGCGAGTTCGAGGATCGCGCTGGCGCCCGCCGCAAAATCCACACCCGCGTGGGCGGCTTTCCCCCGCACGGTAAGGCGATACCCGCCGACTCCTTTGCGCGCAGTTTTCAGTTTGCCGTCCAGCCCGGTTCCTGGCTCCATGACGAGCACGGCAGAGCTGCGCAGAGCCTCACGCTCGGTGATTTCGCGTGAAGTGGCGCTCCCGGTTTCTTCGTCCGCGTTCAGCAGGAGCGCGACCTTCCGCCGTACCGGCAACTCCAACTCCCGCAGAGCCTGCATGGCGCAGATGAATATGGCGATGCCAGCCTTCATGTCCAGCACGCCGGGGCCCCACAGGCGCCCGTCTTCGATACGCAGCGGCATTCGCTGAAGCGTTCCCACGGGCCACACCGTGTCGATGTGGCCCAAGCCGAGGATTCGGCCTTTTTGGCCTTTTCCTGGCAACTGGAATTCACACAGCAGATGACCGCCCCGCAGGCGGTGCGTCTTGGCCATCCCTGCCACCCGGTCTGCCACGAATTCGGCCATGCGGGCCAGCGCGGCGGCGTCACCGCTGGGGGATTCGCACTTCACCATTTCAGAGGTCAGGTCAACGAGGTCCTGCTGCCTGGAGCGCAGATAATCGAGCAATTCACGCATCGCCTGTTATAATAGCGGCTCTGCATGCCCCTATTGGATATTCTCGCCATTCGCGACATATTGCCGCACCGTTACCCGATGCTTCTGGTGGACCGGATCGTGGAACTGAAAGCCGAACGCATCGTCGGAATCAAGAACGTGACCGGCAGTGAACCGTTCTTTGAGGGACACTTCCCCGACTTTCCCGTGATGCCGGGAGTCCTGATTGTTGAAGCCATGGCTCAAGTGGCCGGGGTGCTGGTTCTTAAGAAACTCGAGAACCGGCACGAAAAGCTGGTGCTGCTGGCTTCCATCGAAAACGCCAAGTTCCGCAGGCCCGTGCTTCCGGGTGACCAACTGCGCATCGAGATGAAGGTGGACAAGTGGAAAGCCACCGTCGCCAAAATGCATGGTGAGGCTACGGTCGACGGCGTCGTGGTGGCCGAGGCGACGGTGATGTGCAAACTGGCGGACAAGCCTGCCGAGGAAAAAGCCTGAGCAAGTACATGCGGGTGCACCCGACGGCGATAGTCGATGCCGAGGCGCGAGTCGCCGAGACTGCGGAGATCGGGCCGTTTTGCGTTATCGGAGCTGAGGTTGAGATCGGCGCCGGAACGAGGCTGATGGCGCATGTCTACGTTGAGGGTCCGGCGCAGATCGGCCAGGATAACCTCTTCTACCCTTATGCGTCCGTGGGCGTGGCTTCGCAAGACCTGAAGTACAAGGGTGAGCGCGCCGAGACGCGCATCGGCGACCGCAACCGGATTCGGGAGTTCGTCACCATCCATCGCGGCACGGAAGGCGGTGGCTTGTTGACCAGCCTTGGCGACGACAACCTGCTGATGGCTTACGTGCACGTGGCCCATGACGTGCAGGTTGGAAGCCACACGGTTCTGGCCAATGGCGTGACCCTCGGGGGCCATGTGGCGGTAGAGGATTGGGCCGTCATCGGCGCATTTACGGGCGTGCACCAGTTCTGCCGCGTAGGCCGGCACGCGATGATCGGAGGCTACAGCGTCATCACTCAGGACGTGGCTCCGTTTTCGACGACGGTCACGCCTCGCGATCCGCGCGTTTATGGCGCCAACAAGACTGGCATGGAACGGCGCGGCTTCCCCGCAGCTACTCTGGACGCGCTGCATAAAGCGTTCCGGTTGCTGACCCGGTCCGGTCTGAACACGACTCAGGCCATTGAGCGCATCCGGGCCGAAGTACCTGCCTGCGCGGAGGTGGACGAACTCATCGAGTTCATCCAATCCTCTCAGCGTGGCGTGATCAAGTAGCGATGAAATACGGGCTCATCGCCGGCAACGGCCGCTTCCCCATTCTGGCTTTGCGCTCGGCGCGTGAATTGGGGCACGAAGTGGTGGCCATTGGCATCCGCGAAGAGGCTTCGCCGGAGATCGAAACGCTGGCCGAACGCTGCCATTGGATTTCGTTAGGGCAGTTGAGCCGGTTGATTTCGATCCTCCACGCGGAAGGGCTCACCGAAGTGGTGATGGCAGGGCAGGTGAAGCACGTCAGCATCTTTTCGGCGATTCGGCCGGATTGGCGGCTGCTGAAGTTGCTCGGTTCGCTCGAGTCCCGCAACACGGACGCCTTGATCGGCGGAGTGATCCGCATCCTCGAGCAGGAAGGGATCCGCCTGCTGGATTCAACGGCGCTCTTGAAGCCTCTGCTGGCCGCCGAAGGCGTCATGACTCACCGCCGGCCGACCCCTGAGGAAGAGGCCGACGTCGCCTACGGCCGGCGCGTGGCCAACGCTCTGGCCGGCCATGACATCGGGCAGAGCGTGGCCGTGGCGGAACGCGCCTGCGTGGCCGTAGAGGCCATGGAAGGGACAGACGCCATGCTGCGGCGCGCCGCCTCGCTGGCCAATGGCCGGCCGCTGCGTCTCGTCAAAGTCAGCCGGCGCCGGCGGCACCTGTTGTTCGATGTACCCGTCACGGGACCGGGCACTATCGAGGTGATGCGCGAGACCGGCACGTCCATGCTGGCTGTGGACGCCGGACGCACTCTGCTTTTGGACCGCGAGGAGATGTTGGAAGCGGCCAATCGAGCCGGCCTCGTGGTGGCCGGTTACGCCCCTGCGGATTAGCGGACGGCCTTCAGGTGCCCTTCGAGCCAGCGCACGGTCTCACCCGCCGCACAGGCGAGAGCCAGCAACCGGGGAGTCATCCCCAACTCCCCGGCGCGTGAGAGGAAGCGGGCTCCATCGAAACGAAGATGCCGCTCCAGGCGTATTGAGGTAAAATCACCGCTGAGACGGGAGGCGCGAAAAGACCGTGAAGGATGACAACACGACACGCCGAGGGTGGCTGCAAACGGCCGCGGCTACGGCCGGCACGCTGACATTGGCGCAGGCCGCGGAACAGGGTCCGCTGCCGAAGATACGTTTCGGGAAGCACGAGATGACGCGGCTGGTGGTAGGCGCCAATCCGTTCTACGGCTACATGCACTTCAACCGGCTCTTCGATTCGCACGTGCGCGAATGGATGACCGAACAGCGGGTGTGCGACGTATTGCATGAATGCGAACGGCAGGGCATCAACACCTGGCAATTCCACTACAGCGAGCGCAGTGTCTCCGACCTGTTGAAGTATCGCGAACAGGGCGGCAAGATGCAGTGCATCATCCTCAGCGACGGCAAGATGCGCGACAACCCGCCGGAGATCCCGGTTGCAGCGCGCCTCGGCCCGCTCGGCATCGCGCATCACGGGGGCGTCACGGACGACTGCTACCGGGCCGGGCAAATGGATCGTGTGCGGGACTTCCTGAAGGCCATCCGGGATTCCGGTGTTATGGTGGGACTGTCCACGCACAATCCGGAAGTCATCCAGTATGTCGAAGACCGGGGCTGGGACATCGACTACTACATGACGTGCTTCTACCGCGTCAGCCGCACTCAGGACGACGCCCGCAAGGAACTCGGCGAGGCTCCGCTCGGGGAAGTCTACCTGGAACGCGATCCGCACCGGATGTGCGAGATGGTGCGGAAAACGGGGAAGACTTGCCTGGGCTTCAAGATCCTGGCGGCGGGACGCCGCACCAACACGCCGCAGCAGGTCGAAGAGGCCTTCAAGTTTGCCTTGTCGAACATCAAGCCGAAGGACGCCGTGATCGTGGGCATGTACCCGCGCTACCGCGAGGAAGTGAAGGAGAACGCGTCGTTCGTCCGCAAGCTGGGCGGGCCACCTGTCTGAACGCTGCGTTGCGACGCGGGATCATTATTCGCTTGATAGCATGAGGGGGTGCCGGACACGAGCAGCGGCGCCCGCCAAACGCCCGTATTGATTCTCTTTGCGGGACCCGCCTGCGCCTGGAAGACGACCATCGCCGCTCAACTCGCCGCGCGCCTCCGCGTGGCGCACCTGCAAATGGACGAAGCGCGCGTGCGGTTGCTGCCAAATTCCGCCCACACTCGCGCCGATCGCGCCATCGCCTACAGAGCCATGCACATGGCGGCGGAGTTGCTGCTCAGCCACGGAGCCAGCGTCATTCTGGACGCTCCGTATGGGCGCAGCGAAGACCGTCAGGACGCCAGCCAGGCTGCGGTTCGCGGCGGCGGCAAGCTGCTGCTGGTGGAGTGCAAGGTATCCCCGGAGGCAGCGGTGCGGCGTTTCGCCGTGCGTGGGCCAGACAACGTGCGGCTCGATCTCACCCCGGAGCGGGTGGAGCAGATGGCCCGCGAGTACCCCTATACAGCCGAGGGACTTCTCCTCGACACGGATGCCTGGGATCCCGCTTCGTGCGTCAGCCGCGTCGAGCAGTACGTCTGCGGGCAATCGTAAGGCAACTGAGCGTGCGGCAGGCTACTCAGGGTGTATTCAGCAAGGTCTGCAGATAATCACGGAGTTCCTTGCCGTAATCGGGATCGGCCAGCGCAAACTCCACGAAGGTAGCGTAGTAGCTGGCGAAATTGCCAATGTCATAGCGTTTTTCGGAAGGCGGCAGCTTGACGGCAAGAACGCGCTTGCCTTCTTCGCACAAGAAGCGAATGGCGTCGGTTAATTGGATCTCCCCTTTCGAGTCCGCCTGGACACGCCGCAGCATGTCGAAGATCAACGGCGAGAAGACATAACGCCCCGCAATGGCAAGATTGCTGGGAGCTTCCTCAGGGCGCGGCTTCTCGATCAGGTCGAGCACGTTCAGACAGCCGTCCTTACCCTCTCTGGCGCGTATGACGCCGTAATTACGAGTCTCCTCCGGCGGCACTTCTTCAACGGCAACGACACAGCTCGCCCGGCGCGACTCAAACAGCTGAATCATCCTCGACACGCAACTGGATTTCGCGTGCAAGCCCAGGATAGAGTCCCCGAGTGCCACTACCACGGGCTGCTCGCCTGCAAAGCTCTCCCCGCACAGGACGGCGTCGCCCAGACCCTTCTGCTGGTGCTGCCGCGTATAGAAGATGTGCGCTTTCAAATGTTCGAAATCCGTCTGGGAAGCCAGGTGGGTCATTTTCCGGGAGTTCAGCGTGCGGAGCAGTTCGGGATCGGTGTCAAAGTGGTTTTCGATGGCGGTCTTGCTGCGGCCCGTAATGAGGAGTATCTGCTCGACACCGTTGGCCAACAGTTCCTCCAGGACGTATTGGACAATCGGCTTGCGCGCCACAGGAAGCATCTCTTTGGGCTGAGACTTCGTGGCGGGAAGGAGTCGCGTTCCCAGCCCGGCTACGGGTACGATGGCGGAACGTATCACGACATTGAGAATATAGAACCAGCAGCGTGGACACAAGCAACACGGCACCGCCCGCCAGGAGTACCTTCCAGGTATCAGCTTCCGAGGCGGGGCAGCGTTTGGACCATTTCCTGCAGTTCAAGATGCCCGACCATAGCCGGTCGCGCTTACAGGAGTGGATAAGAGCCGGCCGGGTCCGTATTGACGGCCTCGCTTCGAAGCCCTCCATGCCGTTGAAGGACGGCCAGGAAGTGGAGGTTGAACCCGCCGAACCGCCTCCTCTGAAAGCCTTCGCCGAGGAATTGCCCTTTGAAGTGCTCTACGAGGACGAAGCGGTGATTGCCGTCAACAAGCCCGCCGGCATGGTGGTTCACGCAGGCGCTGGAAACTACGCGGGGACGTTGGTGAACGCCCTGCTGCACCGCTACGGAAGTCTCTCTCAAACGAGCGGACCGTTGCGCCCGGGCATCGTCCACCGGCTGGACCGGTTCACGAGCGGCGTCATCCTGGTGGCCCGCACCGACGCCGCCCATCGCGCCCTCGCGGCGCAGTTTGCCGCGCGCACGGTGGAGAAGACGTATCTGGCGCTGGTCCACGGGGCTGTGAAGGCTGAACAAGGGCGGGTGGATAAGCCCGTCACGAGGGACCCGGTTCGCCGCGTGCGCATGACCGCTGCCCTGGGACGCGGCCGGGAGGCTCGCAGCGAGTATCGGGTGCTGCGCCGCTGCCAAGACTATACGCTGCTAGAAGTCCGCATCGGGACCGGCCGCACCCACCAGATACGCGTGCACCTTGCCAGTATTGGACACCCGGTGGCGGGAGACCGGCTCTACGGGGCACCCGCCAAGGCGCCCGTTCCGGCACCGGGCCGCTACTTCCTGCACGCCCAACGGCTGCGTTTTGTCAGTCCCGGTACGGGCGGCGCCGTCACCGTGGAAGCTCCTCTTCCCGCGGATCTTGTGGCGTGGCTCGAGGGACTCCTATAATCAAATTAGGAAGCAGTCTTATGAAAATCACTGCGGTTGGAGTCGTTTTGGTGTGCCTTGCGGCGCCGTATTTGTACGCACAGCGGGCCAAGCCACTGGCCACAACCGGCGGCAGCGAGGACCTCAACGACGAGCGCACGCGAATCGTTCTGGATGTCACCCGCGTAAACCTGCTGTTTACCGTCTCCGACCGGCGAGGCCGGCTTGTTACGGATCTTGACAGAAGCGACTTCCAGATCTTCGAGAACAAACGCCCTCAAAACATCCTGGAATTCACGGCCGAGTCTGATCTGCCGCTGCGGTTGGCGATCCTCATCGACACCAGCAATAGCATCCGCGACAGATTCAAATTCCAGCAGGAAGCAGCCATCGAGTTCATCAATGGCGTCATTCGCCCGCAGCAGGACAAGGCGATCGTGGTGAGCTTTGACACGGCTGTCGAACTGGTGGCGGACCTGACCGGCAACCTGGAGCAACTCGCCACCGCCGTCCGCAACCTCCGCCCCGGGGGAGGCACCTCGCTCTACGACGCCATTTACTACGCCTGCCGCGACCGACTCATGCAGGATCAGCCCAGGCACAAGTTCCGCCGCGCCATGGTGCTGCTGAGCGACGGGGAGGACAACCAGAGCCGGTACTCGCGCGACCAGGCTCTGGAAATGGCGCACAAAGCGGATGTGGTCATCTACACGATTTCCACCAACATCACCAGAATTCAAACCGATGGCGATAAAGTGCTGAAGTACTACAGCGACGAGACCGGCGGCCAGGCGTTTTTCCCCTTCAAGGCGCAGGACCTGGCGCAGTCGTTCGAGAATATCGCCAACGGGTTGAGGCACCAGTACAACATCCTTTACCGCCCCGAGCCGATGTGGACCGATGGCCGCTACCAGGATGTGGACGTGCGGATAAAGAACCGGCGGGACCTGGTGGTGCGGGCGCGCAAAGGTTACTACGCCCCGCGTCTCTAGACGCCTTCCAGCCAGCGCCGCACGCTATACTATTCGACGGACACTGACACTATGGAAGCCAAGGAACGCGAGCGCGCGCTTAGTCTGACTCTGAGCCAGATTGAAAAGCAGTTTGGAAAGGGTTCCATCGTCCGGTTGGGCTCCAAGGAGGCATTGGTGCCCGTCGCGGCCATCTCCTCGGGCTCCATCTCCCTGGACGCCGCGCTTGGGGTGGGCGGTTTTCCCAGGGGGCGGATCGTAGAGATTTTCGGTCCGGAATCCTCAGGGAAGACCACGGTGGCCCTTCAGCTAATCGCCGAATCACAGAAGACCGGCGGCATGGCGGCGTTTATTGACGTCGAGCACGCCCTGGACCCCGTCTATGCCCGCCAACTTGGCGTCGATGTCGACAACCTGCTGGTTTCCCAACCGGACTTCGCCGAACAGGCGCTGGAGATCACCAGCGCGCTCATCAGTTCGGGCTCCATCGACGTGCTGGTGGTGGATTCAGTGGCGGCGCTCGTGCCGAAAGCGGAATTGGACGGCGAAATGGGTGAAGCGTTCGTCGGCATCCAGGCACGGTTGATGTCGCAGGCCATGCGCAAACTGACGGGCATCGTAGCGAAGTCCAAGACCTGCCTGGTGTTCATCAATCAGATCCGGGAGAAGATCGGCGTCATGTTCGGCAACCCGGAGACCACCAGCGGCGGGAGAGCGTTGAAATTCTATTCCTCGGTGCGGGCGGACATCCGCCGCATCGCCGCCATCAAGGACGGCGACAGCGTGGTGGGCAACCGGACCAAGGTTAAGATCGTCAAGAACAAGGTGGCGCCGCCGTTCCGCGAAGCCGAGTTCGACATCATCTATGGGCAGGGGATCAGCCGAGAAGGCGACCTGCTCGACCTGGGCGTAGCCAACAACGTCGTGGAGAAGAGCGGTTCCTGGTACAGCTACAAGGGTGAGCGCATCGGGCAGGGACGCGAGAACGCCCGCCAATTCCTCAGAGACAACGCCGAGACCCGGCAGGCCATTGATGTGCAACTTCGCCAGGCGCTGGGTCTGACGCCCCCGGCTGAGGAAGCCGCGGCGGCCAGTCCACCGGCAAAGAAGTAGAATCCTTCCGAAATTCTGAGATCTTCCAACTGCTGGAAGCACATCCTTGGCGTATTTCTACCAGAGGTGCGCCGTGAATGACGTTGACAGGCAACGCAAGATTGACTTGGCCCTTGCCCAAATGGAGAAGCAGTTCGGCAGGGGTTCGGTGCTTCGGCTCGGATCCAGGAATGTCATCGAAATAAGCGCCATCCCGACCGGGTCTATTTCGCTGGATGCCGCCTTGGGCGTGGGCGGCTTCCCGCGCGGCAGAGTGGTGGAGGTGTTCGGCCCGGAGTCCTCGGGCAAGACGACGATCGCGCTCCACGTTGTGGCGGAAGCCCAGCGTGCCGGCGGAACCGCTGCCTTCGTGGATGCCGAACACGCGCTCGATCCCGGTTACGCGCGCCGGTTGGGCGTGGACGTGGACAACCTGCTCGTCTCGCAACCGGATTGCGGCGAGCAGGCTTTGGAGATCACCGCCGCTCTCATCGGGTCCGGAGCCGTCGATACGGTCGTGGTGGACTCGGTGGCCGCGCTCGTGCCCAGAGCCGAACTAGAGGGCGAGATGGGGGACTCCTTCATGGGCTTGCAGGCGAGGCTGATGTCGCAAGCGCTCCGCAAGCTGACAGGCCTGGTGTCCCGAACGGGCGCCTGCCTCATCTTCATCAATCAACTGCGCGAGAAGATCGGCGTGATGTTCGGCAACCCGGAGACTACCACGGGTGGCAGGGCGCTGAAATTTTACGCCTCAGTGCGCTTGGACGTCCGCCGGGGCGCAGCCCTCAAGGATGGAGACCTCGTCGTGGGGAGCCGCACGAAGATCAAGGTAGTCAAGAACAAGGTCGCACCGCCGTTCCGGGAAGCCGAGATCGACCTTTTGCACGGCGTGGGGATCTCGCGCGAGGGCGATCTGCTCGACGCCGCTGCGGCCAAGAACCTCGTCGAGAAAAGCGGGTCCTGGTTCAGTTTCCGCGGCGAGAGAATTGGGCAGGGACGGGAGAACGCCCGGCAGGCCCTCAAGCAGAACCCTGACCTCGCCTGGCGGATCGAGTTGGCGCTGAGGCCACTGCTCGGACTGGCGCCTCCCGAAGAAACTGCGGCGAAACGTCAGGGGCCGGTGGCGGCAGCTGCAGCCGCTACGGAGTCCCGGAGTGCGTAAAAACGGGCTTTCGCGTCTTCAATGCGTCTGAAAGGCCCGAAAAAAGGGCCTTTCACCGCAATTCCTCTTTACAGAAACGGCTGTCTTCATTTATCATGAGACAGCGCAAGAATGGCGCTTTTCGCATACGCCGTGTGTCTGCGGGAATGCGCCGGTTTCATTGGGAGACTAAGGAAGGAGCAACATGCCCGAAACCAAGAGAATGACGCAAACGCAACTGGTGAAGAAGCTCGCCGATGGTGCGGGCTTGACCAACAAGGTGGTCAAGCAGATCCTGGATTCGCTTGCTACGATCGCCGTCACTGAGACGAAGAAGAATGGTGTTTTTGTGGTGCCTGGCATCGGCCGCCTCGTGCGCGTCGACCGGAAAGCACGCGTCGGCCGCAACCCTGCCACGGGACAGCCGATCAAGATCCCGGCCAAGAAGGTCGTCCGGTTCCGCGTGGCCAAGGCCTGCAAGGATGCCATCGTTCCTCCGAAGAAGAAGGCCTAAGCGGTAATCAGGGAAACTCGAACCCGAAATGAAAACCTCGTGGCACAATGCCACGGGGTTTTCTGTTTGAAATTGAATCCGATCTAGCTCCTGCCCCACTTGCGGGCAGTTTCAGGAAGCCTAGGCCTGCTTCTTTTCTTCGGACTTTTCCTCGCCCTTGAGGGCGTTCTTGAAATTCTTGATGCCCTCACCCAAACCCTTGGCCACCTCCGGAATCTTTCGTCCGCCGAACAGCAACACGGCAATTCCGAGGATGATCAGAAGCTCAGGCAAGCCTATGGATCTCAGCATGCGGCCTCCTATACGACTACTTCATTGTAGGGACGGGCTTCGCGTAGAGTCAAGCTGGCAGAAACGTGACAATTATGTTACAAAGGACTACACACCCGCATGCGCTACATTTTTATCATCTTCGTCCTGCTGGCTAGCCCGGGTCTATGGGCGACGGAACTGTTTTCCTGGCACAGCTTTGAAGGGGTTTTGCCGGCCAAAGGGCCACTCCAGGTGACGTTGCACGGCAGGCTCCGCACCAGGCAGGAGGTGCAGGATTTCCAGCAGGTTCGTTTCGGCCCGGTCGCCCGGGTGTCCGTCAACAAACGCGTGAACGTGCTCGGCGGCTATTATTTCCAGCCGGGCGACAATCTGGCCCGCCAATGGAGGACAGGGCACCGGGCTTTCGTGGGTCTTGAAACACCTTCCACGATGGGTCCGTTCAGCGTCGTCACCCGGGGGGTAGTGGAAAGACACTTCGTTTCCCAGACGAAAGACCACAACCGCTTCCGGAGTTACGTTCGCATCTGCTACGAGAAGAGAACGATTTCTCCCTTCTATCAGAACGAGTTGCTGGGTGTTGCCGACGGATTCCACTCGCTGCGCAACGGCGTCGGCCTGAAATGGCGGCTGACTCCGGAACTGACTGCTGAATTCGGCTACGTGTACGATTACCGGCGCGCGGATTGGGGCGGCGACCGCCACGCTATAGTCACCACGATTCGCTTTCAGCGCGCCCGGTAGAGCGCCTTCCGCGCCGCTGCACATTCCATAAAATCTCCAGAGAACTACCTGAAGAAAGATCAACTCCTTCTTTGGAAACAGCCTGCAACTACCGATATGTAGAAGCAGCGGCGCGCGCGGGTTCGTAACCGCATCCGGCAACGTTGCGGCAACCGGAGCCAGCCCCGGACCGGGCCAGCCAATAATCGACGGTGCTATTCTGAAGGTGGCCCGAAGAAAGGTAGAGACGTTGGACGATCGATTGAAAGTTCTGTTGCAGGAGTTGGGGCAGGCGATCAACGAGTCTCTGTGCGACTCTGAGCAGATTGCGGCGACCATCACCGAGATCAAGCGGGCCGGCTACGATGTCTTCCTGGTGCTCGAAGCGACGATAGGCTTCAACAAGCGTACTGAGGAGGATGAGGAACAGGCTCCCCGGCAGAAGAGCCGGCGGACGACGCGCCGTACGACGAAATCAGAAACCGGCCGGGTGCGCTGGAGCGTTCAAGACCAGAAGTTCCTCCGGGCGTTGAAGATCGCATTCGACGACTAACCAGCCAGCTCCTTGTAAACAGCCCAGGTTTCCTCGGCCGCCTTCCGCCAACTGAATTCCGTGGCCCGGTTGCGTCCCGCTGAACCGAGTTGTTCCCGCAGCCCGGCATCCTCAATAAGCCTTAGCATAGCCCCCGCGATCTCCTCGGGCTCATGGGGGTCCACCAGCAAGGCGGCTTCTCCCGCTACCTCCGGCAATGCTGACCGGTTGGATGTGATTACAGGAATCCCTCGCGCCATCGCTTCCAGCACCGGCATCCCGAACCCTTCGTCGAAGGAAGGGAAAACGAAGATGGAAGCCTGCGCGTAGAGCTGTTCCAGGCGCTGGCTTGATACGTAGCCCTCCACGTGGATGTCCGCAGACCGGGCACTGACCCGAATGCGTTCCAGAATTTCCTCCGCTCCGAAGCCACTCGGAGAACCCGCCAACACCAGCCGCCAACCGGGCGGCGTGGCTTCAAAAGCATCTACCAGACCACCCACGTTCTTCCGCTTCTGAATCGCTCCGACGTTCAGGATCATCCGTTCGCGGCTGGGGGGCGGCGCACCCGGCGGCGGGCTAAAGCCGTGAGGTATCACTCGCACCCGCGACCTTTCCACATTCAGCAACTCGTGCACCTGAGAGGCGGTGAATGAAGATACGGCGATGATCAAGTCGCTTCTCTCCGCGGCGGTTCGAGCCTGCTCCGCAAAACGGCGGCGGAACTCCGGGGAGGAATACTCGCCGGTGAGCACGAACAGGTCATGGAAGGTCGCCACCATGCGGCGGTAGCGCACCCTCGGCAGGCGCTGATTCAAGCCATGGAAAAGCTGTGCGCCGGGCGGGAGGAAGTTGTCGAGCAAAAGACGGCGTCGGCAGTTGCCTGGGCTCGGCTCTCCGAACGCACGCAGAAAGCGATGCGAACGGTAGCACAGCAGGAAAACGTCATCGGGGTAAGAAGCGGCCAAGCCCTGGATGATCCGCCTGCTGTAAACACCGATGCCCGTGGGGTGTGGGTCCAGGGCATATGTGGCGTCGAGAGCGATCTTCAAATGCTCAAGTCAACTTCCAGCTGCCATCCAGGCGCCATGCGCGCCTGGCCCATTGTCGCACAAGGCACTTTCAGTCACAGCTCAGGACCTGAGCCAAATCACCGCTCTGGCAGGGAGCCGGCGCTTCTGCAAAGGCTACCGCAGGCGCCGGTCCGGGGAAGTTCTGGGCGATGAGGCGCTCATGCAGGCGCCGGACGATGTCCTCCGGGGGAATCAACCCTCTCTCCGCGGCGAGCGCCGCGAAACAACCCTCGCCCAGGTGCGAATACTCCCTACGGCTATGGGGGTCAAATCTCGCCTGCGGTCTTGCGCCGGGCAAGTGGTTCAGGCGAGAACGTCTGCCGGGGATCTTTGCCGGATAAGCTGTACTCCTTCAGTTTCCTGTAGAGCGTTGTCTTCCCGATTTGAAGCAACTGGGCCGCCATCACGCGATCGCCCTTGGCATATTCCAGCGCATGCAGGATGGCCCGCCGCTCCAACTCGTGCAGAGGTATGACTTCGCCCGTGTGTCCGTAAGACGGAGCCACCCGCTGCTGAGCCGTCCCGGGAGGATCGCCAGGGCCATTGGCGGGACACTGGCGCGTGGCCAGCAACCCATTCAAAACAGCCGAAGGCAAGTCCGCCTGGTGCAAGTAGGGTCCGGTATTCATGGCCACCATTTGCATGATGCAGTGTTCCAACTCACGAACATTGCCCGGCCACGAGTAGGCACGCATGGCCTGGAGGGCACCGTCAGCCAGGAGATGGCCTTTGCCGTACCGGCGGATGAAATGCTCAATCAGGATTTCCAGGTCCTCCGGGCGTTCGCGTAAAGGAGGCAACCGGACCGTGACCACCTTGAGACGGAAATACAGATCCTGCCGGAAATTGCCCCGCTCAACCTCTCTAGCAAGATCCCGGTTGGTGGCTGCAATGATCCGAAAGTCGGACCGCCGATGTTGCAGGGAGCCGACAGGCCTGAACTCTTTCTCCTGAAGCACCCGCAAAAGCTTCATCTGTAGATCCGGCGACAACTCGCCAATCTCGTCGAAAAACGCTGTGCCGCTGTTCGCAATCTCAATCAGTCCGGTCTTTGCAGTGGTTGCACCGGTGAAAGCGCCCCTGACGTGGCCGAACAACTCGCTCTCCATGAGAGGGCCGACGATCGCCGAACAATCGATGGTCACAAAATTACCGGCCGGAGCCTGGTTATGAATGGCCCTTGCCACGATTTCCTTACCCGTACCGGTTTCACCCAGCAGGAGAACCGGCCAGCGGCCGCGGCTGGCCTTGCCGACGAGCCGCAGAACCTCTTGCATACCCGCGGATTCCCCGATGAGGGACGCGCGCGAATCCGGGTTCAGGAGCATCGCGTCACCCGCGCGGAATTCCAGGGATAGATATGGTGTAAGGTCACAAGTTTCCCTGCTCAAGATGTAGTGGCGGCAAGAGGGAAAATTCTTTTACGAAAACGGCCTTGCGCGGGCTACTGAGACACCGCGTCCAACCGAACCACGAAGGCGTCATCGCCGCCTGCCTGGATATTGGCGGCGAGAGCGGCAGCCTGTTCAACGGTCTGCTCGTTACCCACCAACACGCGCCACAGCGGCGGCGCGCCTTCGCGCAGCACCAATTGGGCCGGACCGAAACGCTGCTCCATGCGCCTTCGCATTTGGTCGGCGTTGGCGCGCTCCCGGAAGGCGCCGACCTGGACGGCATAGCTCTCCAAAGAGGGGCTGCGGGAAGGCAGCGCGGCAACTTCCACGCGCACCTTGGCGATCCCCGGACCGATCAAGTCGATGGCGCGGGCGGCCGCGCGTGAAAGATCGATGATGCGTCCTCGCACGAACGGTCCCCGGTCGTTAATGCGCACGTCCACCGTCTTGTTGTTCGCGAGGTTGCGCACGCGCACGCGCACGTTGAAGGGCAAAGTACGGTGCGCCGCGGTCATTGTCTCCATGTCGTACACTTCGCCGTTGGCTGTTTTCCTTCCGTGGTAAGGGTGTCCGTACCAACTTGCGATGCCGGTCTCCACTGTTCCCACGCGTGGCATTTTAGCCGCCGGCGTGCGCGGCTTCTTGCGCACGCATCCTGAGAGCAGTAGGGCGGAGACAACCGCAACCAGCGCGAACAGCGCTGTTGGAGCCACTCTGACGCGTTGCGGAGAGAGCATCATGCCGTTAAGAGTATAAAACAAATCTCTTCGTGTGTGTTTTTCTGCGTTGATGTGATCATCGCTTGACCGCGCGCAGAGGTGAGGCGTTCATTTTTTTCTTGACTTTCCTGCTAAACAACCTTATATATGAATCACAATGCGGTCGGATGATCGCGTACTATCAAGTTAGGGAGAATCGAACGATGAAAAACGCTACCAAGAAGGCTGCCAAGAAGGCCGCCAAGAAGGCCCCCGCAAAGAAGAAGGCCGCAGCCAAGAAGAAGTAACTCCGGCGCGGCCCCCTCTAGCGGGCGCGCTAGTACAGGGTTCATTCCACGGCCCCGAGGTTTCGGGGCCGTTTTTATTTGGTGATGTTCTTCCTCAGCAGCAGTGTCCTGAACGTCTCTCCCATTCCGAACAGCAGCGTCTTCAACTGAAGCCTCCGGCGGAATTCCTCGGCGGCATCACCGGCGGTGAGCGCGGAAGCGAATTGATCGGCCTCCCCGGCGCGGAGCAAAGTCGCGGCGAGGGTTTCCAGTCCGTCACTCTCAAAGCCACAGCGCAGGGCGTGCTCCTCGATGGCGGTGAAGCAGACGTGCGCTGTGATGTCGCGCTCACCGGCGGAAGACAACACGTCTTCGCTGGCGGCATGACGCTGATAGCTCATGAGGGCGCCTTGAGGAAAGCGGCGCAGTTCGCTGAGAGTGTAGCCATAATCGATCAGCATGAGCCATCCCGACTGCAAACTCGCCGCGATGCGCTCAATCCAGCGAAGGGCTTCGAGGCAAATCTCGCGTTGGTCGCCTTCAGCCGCAGGCATTCCGTAACGATCGAGGTACTCCGCTGCTTCGCCCTGCACGGGTCCGCCCTGCTCCCAATAAAATCCACTGGCGTTCGCATTGATGAGCAATTGGCGGAATTCCGAGCCGCGGCGTAAGGCGGCATCGACGGGAAGCGCATCGAAGAATTCGTTTGCAAAGACGATGCCGGTGAATTGTTCCGGCATGGTTCCCCACCCAATGTCGACCGGCAGGTAGTTGAACTCGGAAAGAGCCTCGGCCATATCGCCGCGGCCGGCTCCGAGTTCGACGAGACGGAAGTTCTCCGGCGAGCCCATCGCGTTTCTCAGGGCACGCATGCGCGCGGCCATCACGATGCCAAAGACGGGCTGAATCTGCTCGGCGGTGTAGAAGTCGCCACCCAGGCCGAATCGTTCCGCGTCGCTGGTGTAGTAGCCGCACTCCGGATGATAGAGAGCCACCTCCATGAAGCGCGAGAAAGGAATCGGCCCCGATCGCTCAATCTCCCGGCGTAGCAGCGACTCAGCGGCGGTCATTCCTGCTCTTCTCCCCGGCCATTCACAGTCCGTATTGTAAGATGGGCCCGGATGCAGACGAAGACATTTCGAATCGCCGTACTGCCTGGAGATGGCATTGGCCCGGAGGTGATGACGGAGGCGACCCGGGTTTTGCGCGCCGTAGGGCAAGGACTCCGGGAAGTGAGCTTCCTTCTGGACGAAATGTCGGTCGGCGCGGGCGAGTATCTGCGCAGCGGCGACCCCCTTCCGTCAGAGACCCGGGAGTGGATCCATAGCCACGACGCGATTCTGCTGGGGCCATGGGGTTGCCCGACATCCGTTGGCCTGACGGACGGGAAATTGCGCCTCAATACGAACGTACCACCTCCGCCGGAGCCGTTGGCCTACGATGGCTCACGGGAAAACTGGAAGGGCGGAGTGGATGCGGCCGCTGCGATAGAGCGCACCCTTGCGCTCGTGGTTGCCGCGTTCGGAAGCTCCACCAACCCGTAGACATGCCATACCAGTGTAAGATGTACCAAATGACGAGGCGGACGTTCTTGGCCACATCGATGGGCGCCACCATGGGCGCCACGTTGCGCGCGCAGACCGCAGGCACCGGGATTCCGCTGGGCTACGATACGTACTCCGTCCGGGCATTCGGCTGGAAGGACTTTCAATATATCGACCACGCCGCGCACCTTGGGCTGGACGCCCTGCAAATGTCCAGCCTGGACGACTTCGTGAGCCTGGAGCCGGCTCATCTGAAGAAGGTCAAAGATCATGCGGACCGCCTGGGTCTGCGCATCGAAGCGGGCATCGGCTGCATTTGCCCGGCGTCCGGCACCTGGAACCCGAAGTTCGGAGAGCCGCGCGAGTACCTGCTGAAGGGTCTGGAGGTGTGCCAGCGCCTCGGCTCCCGGTCGCTGCGCTGTTTCATGGGCAATGCGGCCGACCGCCGGAAGGCGCCCATCGCCTCGCTGATGGAGATGACCATCAAGATCCTGCGGTCAATCCGTCAGCAGGCACTGGACGCCGGCTTGCGTATCGCCCTCGAGAATCACTCCGGCGATTTGCAGGCGCACGAGGTGCGGACCATCATCGAAGAGGCGGGCAAGGACTTCATGGGCGCCTGCCTGGATACGGCCAACGCCATCTGGGTGGTGGAGGATCCCATGGTTACGCTCGAAGTGCTGGCGCCGTACACGCTGACCACGCATATCCGTGATGCCGTTGTGTTCGAGCATCCGCGAGGCGCCGCCGGTCAGTGGGTGGCATTGGGCGAAGGCAGCCTGGACTTCGTGGCGTTCCTGGAGCGGTTCAAGCAGCTATGCCCCGGCGTCGCCTGGCACATGGAGGTCATCACCGGGCGTCCCCCGACCATCCTGCCTTACCTCGAAGATGAGTTCTGGAAGTTCTTCCCCACGACGCGAGCTTCGGAGTTTGCACGCTTCGTGGCCCTCGTCAAACGAGGCAAGCCCTTCATGGGGCGCATGATCATCGCCGACACGCCCGGACCACAGCCCGAGGAATTCCGCGCCGCTCTGCGGGAGCAGCAGCGCCTGGATCTGGAGCGCAGCGTGGAGTACGCGAAGAACACGCTGGGCGTCGGCGTGCGCGGGCGCACCCGCAATGCCACTGCCTGAAGCACTGCCGGTCAAACTGAGTTCCGAGGAAGTGGGAGCCATCAGCATCTCCGCTGTCGTCAGCCAGGAGATGCGTGTGCCGGAACTGATTGAAGAAATCGTCTGCGTCACCGGCGCGGATGCGGCTCGCGTGCGCGAAGTTCTTCAAAGAGGAACCTTCGTGAGCGGCGGGACGAGATTCCGCTGGAAAGGCTGGGAGGCTGACATCGCCGATGTGGAAGCCGCACTCGCCGCCCTTCCGCAGGATGATCCCAGCCAGCCCTTTGCCGCGGAGCGCTGTGTTCGCGCCCTTCTGACAGGGCCGCGCTGCCACATTGAGATCACCCGCGAAACGGGTTCCCGCCGTCCGTTATTGCGGCGCAAGTCCTTTTGGGCGTCTTTGCTGGAGGCCCTCACGGACGCGCCGCTCGAGTACGCAGGGTATGACTACCGCGAGCGCTGCGACCGGTACCGCGTGCCGCTGGACCGTCAGACAGAGGCAGGCATACGCTCCCGCGCGGGTCTGCTGCGGTACGCTTCCCTGGAGAAGCAGGTGAGAGACTCGAACCTCGATTGCGCGGAATTGTACGTCGAGCGCGAAGGCTGAACCGGCGCCCTTTGCTGGCAGTTGGCGTGAAGGGGCGGGCGGTCTGCCCGCCCCTCGAGTTCATCAGAACCGGTAGTACAGGCCAAACTGGATCAGCCGGCGTCCGAAGAACGTGCTGGTGATCCTGCCAAAAGTAGTGGACTCGATGCTCTGGTCTCCCACGGACCAGGTCGGGTGGTTCAGGATATTGGAGGACTCCATCCGCAGCTCGATGGACTGCCGTTCCGTGATCCTGGTCAGCTTTTGAACGCCGAAATCGACGGTGAACGCCCAGGGTCCGGAGAACATGCGCCTCTGGAGAGCCCCGATAGTGCCCGCCACGGGGTGATAGAAAGCCTGTCCGTCAAAGGGAGCCCGGCCATCTCCGGCCACTGCCCGGCCGTCTGCGCCGAGCGCTGAACTGGCTACAAACCAAGGTCCGTTGCCGGTCATGTGCACCTGGAACAGTTTGTCGAGTTCGCCCTTGGAGAGAAGCGAAGTCGCCGTGTTCACGGCGGAACGGGCACTGCGGTTCAACGTGCCGCGGCCCGAATTCACGGAGAACGGCGTGCCGGACTGCCAGGTCAGGAACCCGCTGACGCTCCAGCCACCCAGCACGCGGCGCATTGGCCGCCAGTCCAGTGCGCGGCCGTCTCCCATGGGCAGCTCGTACACCCAGTTGCCTTTCAGGACGTGGGTGAGGTCATACGGAGAACGGGCTCGTTCGATCTTCGGGTTGTCGTTGTCCAGGAACGGCTCAAACCTGTGTTGAGCGTCGCCGAAGGCATCGCTGAGGACCTTCGAATAGGTGTAGTTGACCTGGAAGATCAGCCCGCTGCGCACCTGCCGTCGCGCCTCCATCTGGAGGGCATGGTAGTTGGAGTTGCTGTAGTTCGTAATCATGTTCGTGCCGAGCGCAAACGGATTACGGAAAAAGTTGTACGCACCGTTCAGGCGGTTGATCTGATACGTGGAGGCCAGTTCGCCTACCTCTCCCTGGCGGATCAGACTCTGAATGGCGGCACTGGTGAGTGTGCCGCCGCCAGGAAGCAGGGGGAAGAACGTCAACACCTGGCTGCCGGCAACCGCGGCATCGTAGCGCGGGTCAAAGGTGCCCCGCGCTGCCAGCGACAGGAATCCGTTGCGTTGCGCGCGGAGGAAGTCCTCAAAGAACCCGAACTCGCGGATGAGGACCTGGTTGTAATCGAAGGCGCGGAAAGCCTTGGTGGCCTTGTTGCCCAAGTACCGCACCTCGACGATCATCTTCTTGATTTCCTGCTGGACCCCGAAGGTCCATTGCTGCACGTAGGGCGTTCGCAGATTGGGATCAGGGATGCCGAACGCGCTGGTGGTGGAAAGCGCGTAGTTGTCGGAGAAGGTCCGGGGCACTTTGTAGGTTGGGACCACGACCGCTGGCAACCCTGTGCTCACCCGGCCGCTCAGTCCGCTGCGCGTCGAGGACGCTGACAAGCCGTCGTTGGTGGCGACGTTGTTGTCGATGGCGCGGATGGTCTCGTCGTTCACGTAGCCAACGGCGTACCCCCAGCGCAACGCGGTCCTGCCGTTCCCGAAGATGTCCCACGCCAAACCGACGTTGGGCGCGAAGTTGTTCAGATCGCGGTTGTACCAGGGCCGGTTCACGGCCATGCCGGCAAAATCCAGCGTGGCGTTGCTAAGCAAGGTGCTGATGGCGTTGTTGTTCTGGATCACGGGCAGCAGGCCGAGTGCGTCGCGCTCGTTGACCCGCGTGTAGTATTCGTAGCGCAAACCGAGCGTGAGGGTCACGCGCGGACGCACTTTCCAGTTGTCCTGGAAGTAAAACGCGTAGTTGCTCAGCTCAAAATGACGTAACCGGGTGGCTCCGGACACGAAACCGGAGGTGCGGTCCTTGATGTTGAAGGTCTGCGAAGAGCTGGTTACGTAACCCGCCAGGGACGCCAACAAGGAGTTCGCACCGGTCAGGTCCGCCGAACTGATGCCCGGCAACAGCGCCGCCGTCAGGCCAGGGTTGCCGGTGCCAATACCCAGCGTGTAGGTAGGCGTGATCCCCACATCATTGTAAGGAGCCGACCGTATCTGCTGAGCCTGGAAACCAAACTGGAAGGTGTGGCTCGAGAACACGTAACTCGAGTTGGACTGCTGGCTGTAGGTGTTTGTGTCACGCCCCTGCGCCCGGAAGGTATTCACCGGGCTGCTATAGATAGTGCCGCCGAGGATGTACTGACCAAACTTCTCCGATGTGAGGAAGCTGGCCGGAGCAAGATTGAACCCGGTGCGGAGTTCATTGGTGAACCGCGGTGTGGGATTCCAGCGCCAGACCAGCGAGAGCAACTTCCTGGCGTCGTCGTTTTGAACCTTGGGCACCGTCGAATAGTCGTTAGCCAGATCCGTCCGGTCAACAATGTCACGGTTCCAGGTGAAGGTCCCCGCCAAACTGTGCTTGGTCGAAAGCAGGTAGTCCAACTTCAGCGTCAGGTTGTCCCGCGTCCGGTTGTTGCGGAGCAGGAAACTGTAACCGGCTGTGTTGCGCAACAGCGCTTCGCTGCTGTCGCCTACCCGGAAGTTGTTGATGTTCTCCGGTCCCGGCACCTGTTGAAGCAGTTGCTGCGTAACCGGGTCCATGCTCACGCCGCTCAATTGAAGGACGTTGGCCTTTCTGATAGCGCCCGCGGCGTCGCGGTACGTGTAGATGCCTTGCCTGGCATCGGCGGTCAGAATTGTGCGGTTTGCCGTGCTCTGTTGCACCAGCCGGAACGCCTCGTAGTTGGTGTAGAAGAGCAGCTTGTCTTTGAATACCGGCCCGCCGAACGTTCCTCCCGCCTGGTTCTGGTTCAGGAAAGGCCGCTTGATGCCGTCGCGGTTGTTGAACCAGGTGTTGGCGGCCAGAGCGTTGTTCCGGTTGTACCAGTAGAGCGAACCGCTGTAGCGATTGCTGCCGGACGGACTGACAAAGCTGACCTGCGCCGTGCCTCCGGGAAACATAGCCCCGGCGTTCGAAGTCACCACGGTGACTTCCGCCACCTGGTCCAGCAACAGGAGATTCGGCAGAAAGTCCAGCGCATTGGAGCGGATGAAGTTGTCCTGAATATTGATGCCGTCCATGGTGACGTTGGCAAACGACGTCCGCTGGCCATTGATGACCGTGTTGCCGCGGCCACTGGTAACGCCGGCCTGCGAGAGAATCAAAAAAAGCGGGCTGCGGTTCATGAGCGGCAGTTGCCGCACCTGCTCATTCGTAACCGTGGTGGAAATCTCGGCGTTGCTCGTCTGGATGCCCTGCACCACTGCGCTGACTTCCACGACCTCGGTCAATGATCCGATTTCGAGTTGGATGACCGGCAAGCTGGTCTCGCGTCCCGGATCGACTTTTACCTCAAGTAGAGTCTGTCGGCGGAATCCCGGTGCCTCAACGTGGACGTCGTAGAAGGCGGGGCGCACGCCGATCATCGAAAACAACCCGTCACTGGTCGTAGTGGCGGCAAGTACAGGCGCGCTGCCGCCTGGCAGGTAGAGTTCAACCTTGGCCCCCGGGACGGCACTTCCGGTCGGATCGACGACGGAGCCCGTCAATCGGCCAGTGTCCTGCCCCAAGCCCACACTTGCCATGCAGGCCAGCACTGCCAGGATGCTTACGACCAAACGGAAAGACGCTGTAGTGTTCATTCCTCCCTCCATATCCCTAAAGCTCCCGAGGCTTGGTTCAGATGACTCAAGCTTCTCGGGTGTATTCGCCTAGGGGTCCCGCGACCCTGTAGGTTAGGCAGAGTATACACCACAATTCTGAGCACTTGGGTTAAATTGCATTAATCCCAGGCAGCGTTCCGCAACAAGCGAGGACGGCTTTCGAACGCACGGGGTGAAGGCTCAGGATCGAAGTACATTACGCTGCAATTCATCGGCGGAGACTGCCCCCCTTCTGCACTCGCCGGTAGTATACTGGCTGCTCGCACCAAAGCACCATCAATCTCGAGGTAAGAGCATGCTTCCTGAATACATCGCGAAAACCAAGCCCGTTCCAGCTTCCAACCGGACACCGTGGTACGTCAGCACGGCTCCCAGCTATGCGGGCATCTTCCTGTGGATCGCTTTCTATCAATCCATTGCTCAGGGCACGATTGACCGGGCAGGTTTAGGGTTGTGTCTGCTGGCGCTGCTGGTGGCGGGTTTGCTCAGTTTTGCGCTGTATTACTACGCGCCCGCCATGCTTGGCATGAAGACCGGATTACCGCTGTACGTCATAGGCAGTTCGACCTTCGGTACTAAGGGCGGCTACGTCATGCCCGGCTTGCTGATGGGTTTGCTGCAAATCGGCTGGTTTTCGGTAGCCACGTTCTTTGCGGCGAAGTACATATTGAGCGGTTTCGGCTCTGAAGCCGGACCCGGCACGCCACTGTTTGCCGCAGTTTGTCTCATCTGGGGTTACGCTCTGGCTTACGTCGGCGTAAAGGGCATACAGTACGTGGCCCGCGTGGCGCTGTTCCTCAACCTGATTCCATTCCTTATGATCCTGCTGGTTTTCCTGGAGACGCGGCCTGGCATCGCACGCCACACCGTGACAACACCGGAACCCTGGCTGGCCTTTGCGCTGATACTGCAAATGGTGATCGGCTTCTTCGCCACCGCGGGTGCTGCCGGAGCTGACTTCGGGATGGGCAATCGGAATACACGCGATGTCCGTCTGGGCGGGTTGGTCGGCATTGCCTTGGCCGTGCTCTACGCGGGCGGGCTGCCGCTGTTGGCCGTGGCCGGCGCAAGAGCGCTGCACCCTGACATACAGGGTTTTGGCTTTGACGCTGTGATCGGAAGCATCGGCGGTTTTCTGGCTGTGGCCATGTTCTTCCTGTTCGCCGTGGCCTCGATTCCCCCCACCTGTTTCTGCGCCTTCATCGCCGGCAACAGCTTCTCCACCATGATTCCCAGGGTTTCCCGCATGGCTTCCACGATGGCGGGCGTAACAATAGCTGTGGTCCTGGCTATTACCGGAGCTGCGGAGAATCTGATCGCCTTCTTCTCCATTGTGGGGGCGTCGTTTGGCCCCATCTGCGGAGCCATCGCGGCGGACTATCTGCTCTCCGGCAGACGGTGGGCGGGTCCCAGGGAAGGCATCAACTGGGCCGGGTACATCTCCTGGGCCATCGGCTTCCTGGTAGGCATCCTGCCGTTCCTGCCCGTTCCGGAAGGCCTGCGGCAGAACATCCAACCGGCGGCTCTATGGAGTTTCGTGGCGGGTTTCGTTCTCTACGCCATCCTGGCGAAAGCCGGGCTTCAGCCCAAGACGGTGCAGGCGACACCTGGAACCGCCGCGGTCTGATGCCGTTTATTAGCGGCGTTCGCGCCGCTTCATCTTTGTCTTGACGACGATAGGGACGCCCGGGAAATCAAAGCGCTTGCGGAGTTGATTGATCAGGTAACGCTCCGTGGAGAAGTGCAGAGGCCGGGCGCCCTCCGTGAAGACGACGAAAGTGGGCGGCCGCACGGACGCCTGCGTGATGTACTTCACCTTGAGGCCGCTTTCAATTTCGATGGTACTGAGGAAACGGTTCAGTTCGCCGGTAGTGACGCGCCGCGAGGCTGACTCATATCCCCGGCGTATCAGCCCGAACAACTGATTGACTCCGGCGCCGCTCAAGGCGGAGATAAACGCCAGCGGGGCGTAGTCCAGGAACTTGAGCTCGATCCGGACTTTTTCGAGGAAGGCTTTCTTGTTCTTGTCCGGCGTGGCGTCCCACTTGTTGACGCACAGCACGATAGGTCTGCCGCCTTCGTGAGCGTACCCGGCTATGGTGGCGTCCAACCCCACGACGCCTTCGGTAGCGTCCAGGATAAGGAGAATCACGTCCGCCATGCGGATGTGACGCCGCGCCATTACGACGCTCAGCTTCTCCGCCATCAGCCGCGTCTTGCCCTTGCGACGGATGCCTGCCGTGTCCACGAAGACATAGCGCTGCCCATCGTTGACAACGCTTTCGTCAACGGCGTCGCGCGTCGTGCCGGCGACAGGGGAGACGATGGCGCGTTCGTGTCCCACCAACGTGTTGAGCAGCGTGGATTTGCCGACGTTGGGGCGTCCGATGATGGCGACCTTGATGTCGCCTTCCGCTTCAGCGTCCGCCTCCTCCGTTTCAGCCAGATCGTTCACGACATGGTTGAGCAACTCCACGATGCCGAGCCGATGCTCGGAAGAAACGGGATACAGATGCTCGAAGCCGAGGACATGGAACTCATGGGCGAGCATCTCCCGCGAGGGAGCGTCAATCTTGTTGACCGCCAGCGTCACGGGCTTGTTGAGCTGCCGCAGCATGCGGGACAGATCCCGGTCGACGCCTGTGATTTCGGTCCTGCCGTCGATCATGAAGATGATGTGGGCGGCTTTCTCCAGCGCCACGCGGGCCTGCTTCATAATCTGGCTGGGGATCAGGTCGTCATCGTCGGGCAGGAGTCCCCCGGTGTCGATCAACTCGAAACGCCGGCCCCGGTGCGTGGCGATAGCATGGATGCGGTCCCGGGTGATGCCGGGTTCATCGCCAACGATGGCGCGGCGCGAGCCGACGATGCAATTGAATAGTGTGGATTTGCCCACGTTAGGCCGGCCCACGATGACCACGGTGGGCAGCCGTTCCTGGCCAGGCATGTAAGTCCATGATATCATTCGCCACCGGACGCCGCGAACGCATCTTCCTCCTCCAGGTATCATGGATCCAGGTGCAGGCATCCCGCATCTGATGAGGGGAAAGAAAGAGATATGGGGGATAACACTACCACTCGTCCCGGCATTAACAGCTGGTTCGAGGACGAACTCCAGCATCAATTCCGGCATGACCGTACAGCGGTCGACGAAGACTGGAAGCAGCGGTTTCTGGCGGAAGGCGAAACCACGGTTGACGTGCCTTCCGTCCGGCGGCAGGCTCCGCCCGCGATCCGCGAGGAAGTGAAACCGCCGTCAGGCGTCCGGCCTGACCAATTGGTGCCCCTGCGCGGAGTGGCGGCGCGTATCGCCACTAACATGAACGCCAGCCTCAGCTTGCCCGTGGCCACGTCGCAACGGACCGTGCCGGTGAAGGTGATGGAAGAAAACCGGCGGATCATCAACCAGCACCGAGCCGTTCTGGGAAAGACCAAGGTCTCCTTCACTCACTTGATTGCGTATGCCTTGGTTCGGGCTATCGAGGAGTTTCCCTCCTTGAACCACGCCTACCACGAAGATGATTCCGAGGCGTTCCGGATTCTCCGGCAGGAAGTCAATCTCGGCATTGCTATTGATCTTGCCGGCAAAGACGGAGAACGAACGCTGCTCGTGCCGAACATCAAGGACGCGCAGTCGCTGGATTTTCAGAGCTTCCTGGACTCGTTCGATGACCTGATCGGGCGAGCCCGCTCCGGAAAACTCGCCGTCCAGGACTTTCAGAATACGACCATTTCCCTGACCAACCCCGGAACGGTTGGCACCGTGGCTTCCATGCCGAGGCTGATGCCCGGGCAAGGCGCCATCATCGCCACCGGAGTGATCGATTTTCCGGCCGAGTTCCAGGGAGCGTCCGCCTCCATGCGCGCCGCTCTGGGGGTCAGCAAGGTGATGACGCTGACGTGCACGTACGATCACCGGATTATCCAGGGTGCGGAATCGGGCATGTTCCTGGGGCGCCTCGAAGCGCTGCTGCAAGGCGAGGATGGTTTCTACGAGCGCATCTTCGCGCACCTGAAGATGCCCCATCAGCCCGTCAAGTGGGAACCTGACCGGACTGTGGCCGCGCCAGGCATCTCGGGGCGCACCGCGGAAACGGCGAAAGAAGCCGCAGTGCTCCAACTCATCAACGCTTACCGCGTACGCGGCCATTTGATTGCTGATCTTGACCCGCTGGGCTCGGAACCTCAATATCACCCGGAAATGGACCCGGCCAACTACGGTCTCACCATCTGGGACCTCGACCGTGAGTTTCTGACAGGGACCCTGGGGCGGCACGGCGATGGCGCTCCATTGGGAGTGGCCACTCTGCGCCGTATTCTCGAAACGCTGCGGCGTACCTACTGCGGCAAGATCGGCTGCGAGTACATGAACATCCAGCACCCGGAGCAGAAGCGCTGGTTGCAGGAGCGCATGGAGCCGCAGGCCAACAGTTGGCCGCTTGAAGGTTCAGCGCGCGTGCGCGTCCTGGACCGGCTGCTCGCCAGCGAGGAGTTCGAGCACTTCCTGCACACCCGTTTCGTCGGGCAGAAGCGATTCTCGCTGGAAGGCGCCGAAACAGCCATGGCGATTCTGCACGAACTGCTCGAGCGGTCCGCCGAAATGAACGTGCATGAAATGGTCATCGGCATGGCGCATCGAGGCCGGCTGAACGTCCTCGGCAACCTGATTGGAAAGCCCTTCGCGCAGATCTTTTCGGAATTCGAAGGCGACCTCGATCCGGGCAGCATGCAGGGTTCAGGCGACGTGAAGTACCACCTCGGAGCCAGCGGCGTTTATCGATCCGCCACGAACCGCGAAATCGTGGTGTCCCTGGCGCCCAACCCCAGCCATTTGGAGGCTGTGGACCCGGTGGTGCAAGGTATTGTCAGGCCCAAGCAGGAGCGGCTTTCTGACAATCTCCGCGAGCGCGTCATTCCCGTGTTGATCCACGGGGACGCGGCTTTTGCCGGGCAGGGAGTTGTGGCGGAGACCCTCAACCTGTCGCAACTGGAGGGCTACCACACCGGCGGGACCATCCACATCATCATCAACAACCAGATCGGTTTTACGACCTCTTCTGACGAGGCGCGTTCCACGCCGTATTCCACCGACGTGGCGCGCATGGTGCAGGCGCCCATCTTCCACGTCAACGGCGACGATCCTGAATCCGCCGTCCGCGCGGCGCAGATCGCGTTGGATTACCGGCAGCAGTTCAAAAAGGACGTGGTGATTGACATGTTCTGCTATCGCCGGCACGGGCACAACGAGGCCGACGATCCCAGCTACACACAACCGGTTCTCTACCGCAGAATCCGTGAACACCCGCTGGTGGCGGATCTATACGCGGAGAGGTTGGTGCGGGAAGGCGTCATTGAAGCCGGCTACAACGCCAAGATGCGGAGCCGCTTCAAGGCACGGCTGGAGGAGGGCTTCCAGGAAGCTCAACGCAGCGGTGAAGGTTTCGAGGTGCAGGAACTCGCCGCGATGGACGCGGAATCCGTGGCTACCTACTGTCCGCGAACGGCCATCGACGCTGGCTTGCTGGACAAGATCATCGAAGGACTCACCACCTTCCCCTCGGACTTCCGCCTTCACCCCAAGCTCAAGGCTTTTGTCAGCCGCCGGCGCGAAGTGCTCGAAGACGGCGCGGCGGATTGGGCTTTGGGAGAAGCTCTGGCCTTTGGTTCGCTCGTGTTGGAGGGTACGCCGGTGAGGTTGAGCGGGCAGGATAGCGGCCGCGGGACGTTTAGCCAGCGTCACCTGCGGCTCCACGACAGCGAAACCGGCGAGCCATGGCTGCCGATGCAGCACCTCTCGCCGGGCCAGGCCAGGTTCCAGGTTTGGGACAGCTCGCTGAGCGAGTACGCCGTGCTTGGTTTCGAATTCGGCTACAGCGTGGCTGATCCGTTGACGCTGGTGATCTGGGAAGCCCAGTTTGGCGATTTCGCCAATGGCGCTCAGATCATGATTGACCAGTTCATCACTACGGCGGAGCAGAAATGGGGGCAGCCCAGCGGGTTGGTGATGTTGCTGCCGCATGGCTACGAGGGTCAGGGTCCGGAGCACTCCAGCGCGCGGATTGAGCGCTTCCTGGCGCTGTGCGCTGAAGAGAACATCCAAGTGACCAACCTGACCACTCCGGCTCAGTACTTCCACGTCCTCCGCCGGCAGATGTATGGCGGGCCCGACCGCAGGGGAGTCCGCAAGCCGCTGGTAATCTTCACACCCAAGAGCCTGCTGCGGCATCCGCAGGTGGTTTCCAGCCGCGAGGAGTTTCTCACCGGTGGATTCCAGGAAGTGCTGACGGATGCAGGCGCCATGGCGGCGGACCGTATCGGCCGCGTCTTATTGTGCACCGGCAAGATCTACTACGAATTGGCGGCGGCGCGAGAGGAAAGAGGCGCCAGGAATGTCGCCATCCTGCGCTTGGAACAAATCTACCCGTTCCCTGCCGCCCAGCTTCGGGATGTGATCCTGCGATATGCGCCTACCTGCGAAGTGGTCTGGGTGCAGGAAGAACCTCGGAATATGGGGCCGTGGCGATTCGTGCGTGAGCGGCTTCAACCGGTGCTCGACCCCACCCGGCGCGTCCTGCGTTATGCGGGCAGGCCTGAAAGCGCCAGTCCGGCCACCGGAAGCTACAAACGACACCAGCAGGAGCAGGCGGACGTCATCGAGGAAGCCTTCTCCACGGGAGAGTTTGTACGCCGCCGGCGCGTGCGCGTGCCGGTGAAGCGTCCGGCCAAGTAAGTCTCAGCGATTCGTCTCGCCGGTGAGGATACGTGCCTTGAGAATGGCGTCCAGCCTCGGGAAGGAACGTTCCAGATACGCGTTGCCTTCCAGTTCGATCTTCGTGGGGTCGGGACCGCCGCCACGCGGGGCCACTTCGCCGTAGGCGTTCCAGAGCCGTTCCACCACATCCATGCCTTCGACGACGCGGCCGAAAGGCGCGAAGCCCGTACGGTCCAGCGAGGGATTGTCCGCCAGGTTGATGAACACCTGCGTCGTGCGCGTGTTCGGCCCGGTCTTGGCATAGCTGAGGTAGCCCTTCAGGTTCTTCTGGACCACGGGATCATCGGGTATCCGTAACTGGCTCCAGAGGTTCTGCACGGAAGGGTCGCCGTTGACGCCGAACTGAGCAACGAAGCCGCGGATGACGCGGAAGAAACGGGCGCCGTCGTAGAACCTGGTCTTTACGAGTTCGTAGAAGTGGTCCGCTCCGCGCGGAGCCCAAGCGCGCGTCACTTCCACTACGAATTCCCCTTTGGTCGTCTCGAATCGAACGCGATAGATCTCCGGGGGCTTTTCCGGCTCGGCGGGTTGCTGAACCGCGGCAGGCTTCTCCGGTCCGCAGGCAGCCAGCCCCAGGCAGATGCACAGGAGCAGGCGAACAAACAGCCTATTTCGCATCCCGCCAATTATCTCCAATCCCTAGTTCAACCAGCAAAGGCACTTCCAGCCGGTGCACCGTTTCCATCTCGCGACGCACCAGCGCGGCGGTTTCGTCGATTTCCTCCGGTGGCGACTCAAAGATCAGTTCGTCGTGCACCTGCAAAAGCATTCGGGTATTCAGGCTCCGCCGCCTGAACTCGGCGTCGATGCGCACCATGGCCAGCTTGATGAGATCCGCCGCCGCTCCCTGCAAGGGCGTATTGACGGCGGTGCGCTCGGCAAAACCGCGGGCGCTCGGATTGCTGCTGTGGATGTCGGGAATGGGCCGGCGGCGATCGAACATGGTGCGGGCGTAGCGCGTGCTGCGGGCCTCCGCGATGCATTTGTCGATGAACCGCCTTACACCGGCGTAGCGCTCGAAGTAACTCGCGATGTACTCCTCGGCTTCCTGCCGAGGGATGCCCAATTGCGCCGAAAGGCCGAAAGCGCTCTGCCCGTAGACAATTCCGAAGTTCACGGCTTTCGCTCTGCGGCGCTGCTCCGGAGTCACCATGAGGGGCGGCGTGCCGAAAACTTCCGCGGCAGTTCTCGTATGAATATCTTCTCCGTTCCGGAAGGCTTCGAGCAGCACCGGGTCGCGAGACAGATGCGCCAGCAGCCGCAATTCGATTTGGGAATAGTCGGCCACCAGAAGCTTCCACCCCGGCTCCGGGACGAATGCCGCACGGATTCCCCTCCCTTGTGCCGTTCTGATGGGGATGTTCTGGAGATTCGGCTCGGAGGAGGATAGCCTGCCCGTGGCTGCGCCCGCCGGGTTGAGCGTCGTGTGCAAACGTCCGGTCCGCGGATTGATCAAGGCGGGCAAGGCGTCCACATACGTCCCCTTCAACTTGGCGAGTTGACGATACTCAAGCACGAGGCGGGCAATGGCATGCTCGGCGGCGAGCGACTCCAAAACGTCGGCGGCTGTCGAGTAGCTCTTGGTCTTGCCGGTACGCTCCGGCGCCGGCAGCGCGAGTTCCTCAAAGAGAACCTTGGCGAGTTGCTGCGGCGAATTGATGTTGAACTCATGGCCGGCGAGCGTATGGATGCCGGCCGTGAGGCGCGCAATTTCAGTCTCCATTTCGGCCGAGATGGCTCGCAGCACCTCGGGTTCTATACGGATGCCCGTCCTCTCCATGCCCGCCAGAACCGGCGCAAGGGGAACCTCGATGGTGTCGTACAGAGTGCGCAACCCGGCTGCTTCCAGTTCGGGTTCCAAGCGCTCGCACAACTCCCACGCAGCCGCCGCGCGTTCCTCCGCCGAGGCGCCCGCCGTCCGCCCCAGGCGCCTCAGCGCCAGGGCCTCCAGGCTGCACCCGCCCGGGTCAGCGGAAAGCAGGAAAGCCATGAGCAAGGCGTCATCGGTGAATCCGCGCCCCTCAATTCCTAGGCGCGCCAACTCCACCAGCAGAGACTTCACGTCGTGCGCCGCTTTGGGTTTCGCGGCGTCCTCGAGCCACGCTGTCAGCGAGGGCGCAAACTCCGCCGGAACCGCGCGGCCCCAACCTGCCTTGTGCGAGAGCCCTATGACGTTGCCTTCCAGAAGGTTGCCGCTTCCCGGTTGCAGCGCGACCGCGACGCGCGCCTCCGGAGGCAGGTTCTCGAGACAGTCCTCCACTTCCTCCACGCGGGACAGTGTTTGATAGTCCGCGTTGGCGGCCGAGTCTTCGGCAGCTTCGACTACAGTTTTCAGGAGACTGAAGAACTCAAGCTCTCTGTAAAGCTGCTCCAGGTCGTGCCGGTCCGGAGGGCGCACCTGCAATTGCGGCAGACTCCACGGCACCGGCGCCGCAGTCTCGACAGTGGCCAAACGCTTGCTCATCAGAATCTGCTCGCGGTGCGTTTCCAGGCTCTGCCGGTAACTCTTACGTTGAACCTCCGGGGCGCGCTCCAGCAGCGCCTCCAACGAACCGAACTGCTGCAGCAGATCTTTGGCGCCTTTTTCACCGATGCCCGGCGCTCCGGGGATGTTGTCCACCTTGTCCCCTTTCAACGCCAGCAGATCCGGTATCCGATCCGGCTCCACTCCCATGAATTCTAAAGCCTTCTCAGCGTCGTACCACACGTCATCTTTCGCCGGGTCGAGCATGCTGACCGATCCGCCGACCAATTGAAGCAAATCTTTATCGCTCGAAACCACGACGACTTCAGTGCCCTGCTCAGCCGCTGCCCGCGCCACCGTGCCGATTACGTCGTCCGCCTCGTAGCCTGAGCATTCGAGGACGGGCACACTCATGGCTTCCAGCATCCGGCGCACGTGAGGGATCTGTGCCGCCAGGTCCGGCGGCATTTCCGGGCGGTTCGCTTTGTAGGCGGGGAACTCCTTTTCACGGAAGGTCGGTTCCTTGCTCTCAAAAACCGCGGCGATGTGGGTAGGGGAGTACTCGGCCAGCAGCCGCCGGATCATGTTGTGAAAAACATACACTGCTTCGGTGGGGATACCTTGGCTGGTGCGCATCGGTGAAGCCCCGGAGGACGTCCGGGCGTAGTACGCGCGGAAGATAAACCCGAAGGAATCAATCAGAAACAGCCTGTGGTCCGCCATGCTCCCCCATCATAACCCCGGATGGGACGGCTCGTAACAGGCATGTCAACAGGACCACAAGGAAGTTGGAAGGTGTGGTATTCCAGCCACAGTACTAATCTGTTAAGTTGTTACTGATGAGATGTTTACGAACGGTTGCCCAAGCTGGTAAACTAGCTCTCGTGTTGAGTTCAACGCTTTCCCGGAGATCCCGGTTTGCGGTTTGAAACCACCATCGGCAAGCCCATTGAGGTTCGGGGCATCGGGCTCCACCACAAGGTAGACGTAGGCATTCGCATTCTTCCTGCGCCGGTTGGGACGGGCATCGTCTTTCTGCGCTCGGATTTGGGCAATTTCCCCATCCCGGCCAAGTGGGAGCATGTCGCGCGCGTCAGCTACGCCACCAGCCTCATGCGGCAAGGCGTGCTCATATCCACCACCGAGCACCTGTTGAGCGCATTGTACGGGTTCGGGATCGACAACGCCTACATCGAGATTGACAACCTGGAAGTCCCTATCCTGGATGGCAGCGGGCTACCTTTCGTCCGGCTGATTCAAGAAGCGGGCATCCACGCTTCCCGCCGCCGGCGGCGCTACCTCTGCATCCGCCGCGAAGTCACTGTGGAAACCGATGGCAAGCGGATTACGATCCTGCCTTGTGACCAATTCCTGCTCCGTTGTGAGATCTACTTTGCCCATCCGCTGGTTGGCCGGCAGGCGTTGGAATTCGAAATGACGCCGGGGAACTACGAAACCGAGATCGCTCCCGCGCGGACGTTCGGGTTCAGCTGGGAACTGGACCGCATGCGCGACATGGGTCTGATTCGAGGCGCCAGCCTTGACAACGCAGTGTGCTTCGACCGGGAAGGCGTCATGAATTCCGGCGGCCTGAGGTTCCCCGATGAATGCTGCCGCCACAAGATCCTGGATCTGATTGGGGATCTCGCCCTGATAGGGCGTCCCCTGCTCGGTCAGGTCATCGCCGAGCGCGCCGGCCATGCCATGCATGCGGCGTTGGTGGCTCGGATCATGGGCGACCCTTCGCTGTACGAGATTCTGACTTTCGATCAGATTGTCGCGCGGCACACGCACGCCTTGGTATCCTAGCGCCTTGGTGGCTTCTCATTGATGCGGGCAACCGTCCTACTGCCCAACGCGATAACTCTGGCGCGGTTCGCGCTCACTCCACTCATCGCAGCGAGCATCCTGCGCAGGGACTATACGACGGCACTCTGGGTGTTCCTGGCCGCGGCCGTCACGGACGTTCTGGACGGACACCTCGCCCGCAGACTGAATGCGCTTACCCGCTTTGGCGCGTACGTCGATCCCGTGGTGGACAAGGTCTTTCTCGGGACAATCTACATTTGCCTCGGCTGGGTGGCGGCGCTGCCATGGTGGCTGGTGGGGCTCGTGCTTGCCCGTGACATTCTCATTTTGTCGGCTGCCGCAGTTACCTACTGCCTGACCCGCTTCAAGGATTTCGCGCCTTCCCGCTGGGGCAAGCTGAGCACCTTCGTTCAAATCTGCACCGCTGTGGCGGCTGCCGTGAACGGGGCCTGGCAGACTGAGTGGACAGGCGCCGCCGTCGGCGCATTCGTCTGGTGTGCAGCCGCGTTCACCGTCGGAAGCGGCCTGCATTACCTGGTGGGCATCCGCAAAATCCGCGCGAGAATCTGCCCGCGCGCCGGAGCAGGAACCTTGACGTCTGATTGACGAGCCGTCCGGCCAGGAGTAGGCTTGGAGTAGCGAGGCAAACGCGTGAGCTGCTACCGGCCTTCAGGGAGGCTCTTGAGCTGGGCACTCGGCGCCATGGGAATGGCGGCGTTGAGTGTCTGGGCCTCGCTGCATTGGGAACCCGCGGCGCTGGTTGGACTTCCGTGTGTGCTTGCCGCCGCCCTGCTTCTGTTTCTGGCCCTGCAACCCCCCATCCGCATCAGTTCCGCACAGTTGCAGATTGGCCGCAAGAAGATTCCCTGGGATCTTGTCCGGCGTGTGGATAAGACCGGCTGGTTCGCCCCGCTGGTGGTGCGGCTGACCCTGGCTGACGGGCGCCGCCTCCTGCTCGTGTATCCCGGTGACATGGATTCCTCGAACAGTCTGTTAAGGCACGTACGGCGGTTTGCCACAGAGGCGCTCATCGATGGCGCCCCGCATTGGCGCTTCTGGAGTGCGCAAGCCGAAATGTGTCCCTCGCCGGTTCCGGGTTCCGGGGTTCTCAGCAAAGAGGACGAGGACGAAGTAGAGCGGCTCTTCCAACTACTGAAGACCGCCGGGCGGCTCGATTCCACTAATCCCGCGGAAGAGAAATAGCGCTTGGGCAAAGGAAAACGCCGTCCTCTTCTGGGTTGCGCGGTCCTGATGGCTTTCGCCCTCCTGCTCGCACTTCTTTCTTCACCGTTCTTGCTGCCCTACCTGGGCAGGTTTCTCGTACAAGCAACGGAGGAACCAGCAAAGGCTGACATCATCGTTGTGCTGGCCGGCGACAAGTACGGGCGGCGCATGCTCAAGGCCGCGGAGCTCGCCCAAGCCGGACAATCGCCGCAGGTGCTGGTGAGCGGGCCGCGCGGCTATTACGACCATAACGAGGCGGAGATGGCCATCGCCTTCGCCGTCCGCCGGGGTTACCAGCGGGATCTTTTCATAGAATTCCCGAACGATGCGCTTTCCACGAGCGACGAAGCCGCCGTCATCGTTCCCGAACTTCGCCGCCGCGGTGTCAAGCGCTACATCCTGGTGACCAGCAGCTTCCACACCCGCCGCGCGGGCGCCATCTTCCGGGCGGCATCCCAGGGCATCGAGATGCAGGTCGTGGCGTCGCCGGACGAGCACTTCAGCCCGGAGGATTGGTGGCGCCGGCGAGAGGGCCGGAAGCTGTTCCTGCTCGAGTGGCTCAAGCTGGGCGCCTGGAAGATGGGGCTGTAGCACCGTGCGGCGCTCCCTTCGAATCCTGCTCCCCTACCTGTTGCGCTACAAGCGCAACCTGACGCTGGGCGCGGCGGCTCTGCTCGGCAGGAATCTTCTGGCTGTCTCCCTCCCCCTGCTGATTGCCGCCGCGGTAGATTCGCTCACGGCAGGCTTCCGCTTCAGTATCGTCCTTTGGCTATGCGCCGGTCTGGTGGGCCTTTCGGCGGCAAAGGGTATCTGCCAGTACTGGATGCGCGTCATCCTGATCGGCATCTCGCGGGACATCGAATACGATCTCCGCAATGACTTGTTCGGCCACCTGGTCAAACTCTCCCAGGATTTCTTCGCGCGCTACCGCACCGGGGACATCATGGCGCGAGCCACCAACGACTTGAACGCCGTGCGCATGATGCTGGGTCCCGGACTGATGTATTCGACCGACACCATTGTGACCGCCGTGCTCGCCATCACCGTCATGGCCAGCGTCGATTGGCTCCTGACGCTGGTCATGCTGCTGCCTGCGCCTCTGGTCACGCTGGCGGTGATGGTCTTCGGCAGGCGCATCCACAGGCGCTTCGAACGGATTCAGGAGTTGTTCTCCGACATCAGCAGCCGAGTGCAGGAGAACATCTCCGGAGTGCGCATCATTCGCGCCTATGTGCAGGAGCAGTCCGAGTTGCAGCAGTTTGAGATGCTCAACCAGGACTACATCCGCCAGAACTTGCGCCTTGCCAAGATCTCCGGCTTGTTCATGCCTGCCTTGCACGGGTTGATCGGTCTGACGTTTCTGCTCGTGCTCTGGGCGGGCGGGTATCGTCTGCTCACCGGGCAAATCACGATCGGCAATTTCCTCATGTTCAACGTGTTCATGGGGATGCTCATCTGGCCGATGATCGCTCTCGGTTGGGTGGTGAATCTCGTGCAGCGGGGCAACGCCTCTCTCTTCCGGCTGCACGGCGTTCTGAGCGATTCCCCGAGCATCGCCCCGCCTTCCGCACCCCGCGAGCTGCCCGAACCCCTCGCCGGCGCTGTCGAGTTTCGGAACGTCCATGTGCGCTACTCCGCGGTCCACGCCGTCCGCGGCGTCACTCTGAGCATTCCCGTGGGAGCCACTGTGGCGTTTGTGGGGCACACGGGCAGCGGCAAGAGCACCCTCCTCCAATTGGTGCCCCGCATGCTGGATCCCGATTCCGGCGCGGTCCTTGTGGACGGCATCGATCTGCGCGAAGTCTCTCCGTCCGCTCTCCGCCGGCAGATCGGATTCGTGCCGCAGGAGACGTTCCTGTTCAGCGCTACTCTGGCGGAGAACATTGCCTTCGGCGTAAAGTCGGCCAGCGAGGAGGAGATCCGGCGCGCGGCGGATCTGGCCGGACTCACCCCCGATGTGGAGGGCTTCCCGGCGGGCTTTCAAACCATGATCGGGGAGCGTGGCATCACCCTTTCCGGCGGCCAGAAACAGCGCACGGCGATCGCACGCGCCATCCTGAGAGACCCGCGGATCCTGATTCTGGACGACGCTCTTTCGAGCGTGGATACTCTCACCGAGGAGCGCGTGCTCCGGGGTCTCTCGGAAATCATGCGCGGTCGCACTACGATCCTGGTTTCGCACCGCGTTTCCACGGTCCGCCACGCCGACCGGATCTTCGTTATCGAGAACGGGGCGGTAGCAGAGGAGGGCACCCACGCCGAGTTGCTGAGCCTGAAAGGCTACTACGCGGACCTCCACCTCAAGCAACAGCTCGAAGAGGAACTACAGGCGATTTAGCTTCACGCAGCCGGCGTAGGACCACAACAACCCGAGTGAGATCCGGTGGTGTGCTGAAAGCCAGGCAAGCTGGCGAGGATTCCCACGGGCCAACGTAGC
Source organism: Acidobacteriota bacterium (assembly GCA_037444075.1). Taxonomy (GTDB): domain Bacteria; phylum Acidobacteriota; class Terriglobia; order Bryobacterales; family Bryobacteraceae; genus JBBIND01. Next base: position 74,793 of record JBBIND010000003.1, read on the forward strand.
GGGCACCTCACAGATCCGAGACAGCGAATTGTAGAGCGGACGTTCCGCGGGAAGCCCTCTTTGCATGCTTCCGGGGGGCATCACGGCGGGAGACCGCCGTGCTGGTTCCGCCTCCGGAAACTATCTGCTCCTCAGAAGGAGGCGCAAAATGGCCCGCCGGAGCCACGCGAACAGAGTGCGCCCAGGCGAAAGAGTGGGTGGGGTAAGTGGTGGGGGCTAGCCCCAATGCCGGGAACCAGGAGAGCTGCCGCGCGGGTGCGACCTCCGCTTCGCAACCGCGCGGGTTGAGAGGGTATTCGAATCCAGTGGACTAGCCGGCGGCAGCGGTGAGGCGGTCTTGGACCTTCGAGAAGATCGTGCTGATGCTAGCGGAGACATCAGGCATGATGGCTCCGGCGGCGACGGCGACGAACCCCGCCATCAAGGCGTATTCGATGAGGTCCTGGCCACGGGTGTCTTTCCAGATCCGCAGTTTCCAGATCACGTCTACAAAACGCTTCATACTTTTAGTGGTTCTCCTCTTCCAGCAATGTGGAGTGGCAGTTGCTATGCCAATAGTGTTTTCGGCATGTTTCGCGGATTTCTTTAGAGGTTTTCGAAGAGGAGCGGATCTTCCCAATCCGCCCGAAGAGCGGGGGCGTTCAAGGCGCCACGAACAGCCCGGGTCAGGGTGCCGCCGCCCGCCTCCAGCCGCACTGCTAAGTGATAGACAAGAAAAGCCTAAGCACTCAAAGCGGATCCCAGGGCACGGAAAGAACCTCAGCCGGAGCGGTACGGACGGTTAGCGCCATTCCTCAGCCGCCTCGGCCGGTTCGCCCTCAACTGAGGCTTCCGAGCCATGCCGAGCCGGCCGTGTTCCCCCTCAGGTGCGGTAGCTTGCGTTGATGCGGATATAGTCCTCGGTGAAATCGCAGGTCCAGAAGCGAGCTTCGCCCTTGCCCTTGCCGAGGATGTTGAAGCGAATCAGGCACTCGCCATCATCGAGTCCGGCCTTCAGTTGCTGCTCGGAGAACTCCGCCGCGCGGCCCTCGCGGCAGACGGAAACGCCCTGAAGCAAAATGTCCACCCTCCCGGGGTCGAAGGGCACACCGGCGTTGCCCGCCGCGGAGAGGATGCGTCCCCAGTTAGGATCGCAGCCCGCAATGGCCGTTTTCACCAGCGGCGAGTTCGCTATGGCCCGGGCGATACGCGCGGCTGAGGTGTCGTCTTTCGCTCCAGCAACGTGAACGAGGATGAGTTTCCGGGCGCCCTCGCCGTCACGGGCGATTTTCTCGGCCAGGTCCTCCAGCACCCACGTCAATACCTCTTGCACCACCATCCGTGCTTTCTCATCCGGACGTGCTCCTCCGGCGCCGTTGGCCAAGAGCACCAGCGTGTCGTTGGTCGAAGTGTCCCCGTCTACCGAGAGACGATGGAAACTGCGGTCCGCGGCGGCAACCAGCATCTGCTTCAGATGCACCGGAGCGATGGCAGCATCGGTCACCACGAACGCCAGCGTAGTGGCCATGTTCGGGTGAATCATGCCGGCGCCCTTTGCCATTCCTGCAATGCGCACCGTGGCCTCCCGCAACGGAACTTCCCCGAACGCCATTTTCGGCAGGTTGTCCGTTGTCATGATGGCCCTGGCCACGTCGTCGAAACTGGCCTCAGACAAGGACTCGACGAGCCTTGGCAGGGCAGAGGTGATCAGCGAACCGTCCAACTCGACGCCAATGACGCCCGTCGAAGCAGGCAGTATCTGAGTCATCGGTACGTCCAGCAACTTCGCCAGCTCACGGCAGCTTTCCAGAGCCACACTGTCTCCGGTGCGTGTGGCGCAATTGGCGTTTCCGGCATTCACCAGGATGGCCCGGGACTTGCCCCGGCTGGCACGCAAGTGCTTGCGCGACAGTCTCACCGGGGACGCCTGCACGAGATTGGTAGTGAACAGCGCTGCTGCGTTAGCCGGTTCGTCAGAGTAAATCAGCGCAAGGTCCTCCTTGGCTGCTTTACGAATGCCAGCGTACGTGGATGAGTATCGATAGCCGTATGGGAACTTCAAACTGCCACATCTCCTAAAACTTCATTCTCCGCCAACCGCCAGCCCCTCAGGAACTCCGTTGATGCGAGCCGCTTCCTTCCTTCGAGTTGAATCTCCAACAATTCCAGCGCGGAGCCCTCGCCGCAAGCCGCCAGTAAACGATCACCTGACGCGCGCAGCGTGCCCGGGTTGCCTTCGCCAGGCTGTTCAGCGAGGCGGGCGTTCCACACCAGCAGGTTCTGGCCGCGCAGGGTGGTGTAGATCCCCGGCCAGGGTTGGAACCCGCGCCACCGGTTGTAGATGTTGCGGGCAGGCCAGGTCCAGTCGATGCGCCCGTCCTCTTTTTTGAGCAAGGGCGCCAGTGTGGCGGCGGCGTGATCCTGCGGGCGCGGGGTGATCACGCCTGCTTCGAGACCTCTCAGCGTTTCCGCCAGCAGCGCCGCGCCCATCTGCGAGAGCCGAACGCCTAACTCGACCGCTGTTTCCTCCGGGCCAATGGCTGTCTCGCGCACGAGCAGGATGTCACCGGTATCGAGACCGGCGTCAATCCGCATCGTCGTTACCCCTGTCCGCACTTCACCATTGGCAATGGCCCATTGCACCGGCGCGGCGCCCCGGTATTTCGGCAGCAGGGAAGCGTGGACATTGATGATGCCGAGCGAAACCAGGTCGATTACGGACTGAGGGATGATCTGCCCGTACCCAACTACGGCCATCGCGTCCGCCTTCAAACCAGCCAGCCACTCCACCACTTCAGGGCGGCGGATTCTCTCCGGCTGATGCACCGGCAAGGCGAGCCGTTCCGCGGCTTCTTTTACGGGGGGAGGGCTGAGCCGCCTTTCCCGCCCTCGCGGCCGGTCCGGTTGCGTGACCACGGCGGCAATTTCAAAACCCTCCTCGGACAACGTCTCGAGAGACGGGACCGCAAACGCCGGCGTTCCTAGAAAGATTAGCCTCAACCCAAATCCCCGGATTGCGCGAGCTTTCGGATTTTCCTGCGGATCAGGTCCCTCTTCAGGGCACTGAGGCGCGAAAGATAAAGCACACCGTTGAGATGGTCTGTTTCATGCAGCAGCACGCGCGCCAGCAACCCCTCTCCCGTGAGTTGGAACCACTTGCCTGCGGGGTCCTGCGCGCGCACCGTAACGCGTTCCGCTCGCGTGACTCGTTCCCGGAAACCGGGAACGCTCAAGCAGCCCTCTTCCTGAGTCTGCTTGCCCACCGTGGAAAGAATCTCTGGGTTGATCAGCACGTAGCGTTGTGCCGGATCCTCTCCCGCCGAACAATCCACCACCGTCAGGCGCTTCGGGATGCCTATCTGCGGAGCTGCCAGCCCAACGCCCCGGTGCGCGTACATCGACTCGAACATGTCCGCAATCAGCTTCTGCAGTTCCGGCGTACAAAACTCCGTAATTGTCTCGGCCGGAGTCTCCAGGACTGAATCGCCGAACTTGACCAGCGGGTAGATCATCAGAATCTTCTCACCTGTTCCAGATAGCCGGCGTGGTTGCGCCGCGTTTCTTCGAGAGAATCTCCCCCGAATTTTTCGAGCATCGCCTGCGCCAGCACCAGCGCCACCATGGCTTCGGCGACAACGCCTGCTGCCGGCACTACGCACACATCGCTGCGTTCATACGCGGCGGGTGCAGGCTCCCGGGTAACCATGTCCACCGATTCGAGCGGACGGCGCAACGTGGAGATCGGCTTGAGCCAACCGCGCACCACGACGTCCTCACCATTGGTGATGCCGCCCTCGATTCCTCCCGCCCGGTTGGAGCCGCGAGTGAAGCGCCGGGCCGTGGAATCGTAATGGATGGTGTCTTGCACGCGCGAACCGCATGCGCCGGCGCCTTCTGAGGCGGAGCCTATTTCCACGCCTTTGACCGCCTGTACCGACATGACGGCCTGCGCCAGCCGTCCATCCAGCCGGGTGTCCCAACTGATGTGAGAGCCCAATCCCGGAGGCACGTTCCGCGCCACCACTTCGAAGACGCCTCCCACCGTATCGCCGGTGCGCAGCACCTCGTCCACTACGGCTTTCATGCGCTCTTCGGCCGCGGCGTCCACGCAACCCAGCAGAACGGTATCACGCAGGCTGAGGGCATGGATTTCCTCCCAGCTGACCGTCCGGTCGAGGCTGGCTGGACCGACTGCCGTCACGTGGCTCAGCACGTGAATATCGAACGCCTTCAGGAATTGCTTGGCGATAGCCCCGGCAGCCACGCGCGCGGCCGTCTCTCTGGCGCTGGACCGCTCCAGGATGTAGCGCGCGTCATGGAAGTTGTACTTCAGCCCTCCAGCCAGGTCCGCATGGCCAGGCCGCGGGCGCGTCACGGGGCGCAGTTTGGCGCCTTCGCGGGCTTCCACGGCGAGCGCCTCAGTCCAGTTATCCCAGTCTTTGTTCTCGATCAGGATGGCCACCGGGGAGCCGATGGTCTCCGAGTGCCGCACGCCGGAGACGATCCTCGCCCGGTCGGTCTCGATCTTCATCCGGCCGCCTCGGCCGTAGCCCTGCTGGCGGCGCCACAACTCCCGGTTGATCTCTTCAAGAGAAATCGGAACTCCGGCCGGCAAACCGGTGAGCGTGGCAACCAGGCACTCACCGTGAGATTCTCCGGCAGTCTCGAAGCGCAGCATAGGGAAAGACCCATGGTAGCCAGCCAGGAAAACGCCAGGCAACTGGAGCTGTTTCAATGGCGCGTGGGTTGGGGTCCCGATGTGATGCTCGGCCGGTTGAGATAAGATCTGGCAGAAGGGGTTTTGGCTATGCCAGGTTTCCATGGCCGGCGTGACTTCCTGCGCGGCGCCGGCGCGGCTTTCGTTCTCGGTTCCCGCGTTCGGGCTGCGTCCAAGCGTCCGAACATCCTGATCCTGTTCGGAGACGACCAGCGCCACGACACCATCGGGGCGCTGAACAACCGCGAAATCCGGACTCCCCATCTCGACCGCCTGATCCGGTCCGGCACCGCCTTCACCAATGCGCACATTATGGGAGGCAACCAGGGCGCTGTCTGCGTGCCCAGCCGCGCGATGTTGCTTTCCGGGCAGAGCCTGTTCCGCGCTACGGACTGCTTCAACGCCTTGAATAGGGGCGGAACGGACGCGGCTGCCTGTACGCTTTTCCCCGAGTTGCTCCGCCAGGCGGGGTACACCACCTTCGGCACCGGCAAGTGGCACAACGGCGAACAAACTTATGCGCGCTGTTTCACCGCCGGCGGGAACATCTTCTTTGGCGGCATGTCCGATCATGACCGTGTTCCCATCGCCGATTTCGACCCGGCCGGGCGCTATCCCCGCGACAAACGTCGTACCGCGGACGGGTTTTCGAGCGAACTGTTCAGCGACGCCGCGGTAAACTTCCTCCGCGGCCACAAGGGCGGCAATCCGTTCCTGGCCTACGTTTCCTACACCGCGCCGCATGACCCGCGAACGCCGCCGAAAACTTATGCGGACATGTACCCGCCGCAGAAGATCGCCCTGCCGAAGAACTTCCTGCCCGAGCATCCTTTCGACAATGGTGATCTCAAATTGCGCGACGAAAACCTCGCACCCTGGCCGCGCACGCCGGAGATCATTCGTGAACACATCGCGGCTTACTACGGCATGATCACGCACATGGATGCGCAGATCGGCCGCGTGTTGGACACGCTCGAGGAAACCGGCCACGCGCGCCATACGATCGTCATCTTTGCCGCCGACAACGGCCTGGCCGTAGGGCAGCACGGACTGCTCGGCAAGCAGAACCTGTACGACCATAGCCTGCGCGTGCCGCTGATCTTCAGTGGACCTGGCATCCCGGGAGGCCGCAGAGTGGACTCCCTCTGCTACCTGTACGACATCTACCCGACGCTGTGCCGTCAGCTCGGGCTTTCGGTGCCCTCCAGCGTGGAAGGCATTGATCTGGCGCCCGCCTTGAAGCATCCCCGTGCGCCGCTGCGTTCGGACCTGTTTTTCGCCTACCGCCATTTCCAGCGCGGAGTGCGGTCCGGCAACTGGAAGTTGATGCTTTACAATGTCGGCGGGCAGATCACCACGCAGTTGTTCGACACCCGCTCGGATCCCTGGGAGATGGAGAACCTGGCCGGGCGTGGTTCGCAGGCCGCGCGCGTACGCGAGCTTACGGCTCTGCTCAAGGATTGGATGAAACGAACCGGAGACTCCATGAATCTGGATCTACCGAATTGGGGCCACCGCCCTCTGGCAGGATAACGGCCCAAGCAGGAGGCAAACGTGGACATGCGGCACTCGCGTTTCTGTTGTGGCTTATTCCGGTGGGCGGCAGTCGCCCTCGTGGTTGTAGCGTTTTTTGTCAGCCTCGCGCCCGCGCAGGAGAAACTCGTGCCCATCTTCGACGGGCGCACGCTGGACGGGTGGGAAGTCTGCAACGGGTTTGCGCCCTATCACGTCGAGGACGGCGTCATCGTGGGCACCACCGCCGAGGGCAGCCCCAATTCGTTCCTCTGCACCAAGCGGGAATACGGCGATTTCATTCTCGAGTTTGAAGTGAAGGTGGATCCTCTCCTGAACTCCGGGGTGCAGGTTCGCAGCCATCGTTACGCCGCCGAGGAAACCGTCATGACGCTCGGCAACGAAGGACGGGTGCGGCGCAAGCAGCCCGCCGGGCGCGTGTATGGATATCAGGTCGAGATTTCGAACGAGAAGTCCGGCGCCTCCGGCGGCATCTACGACGAAGCGCGGCGCGGCTGGGTTGACAACACCTCTACGAATCCCGCTGCCCGGGCGGCCTTGAAGGACAACGAGTGGAACCACTACCGCATCGTGGCTCGTGGCGACTCCGTGAAAACCTGGGTCAATGGCGTGCCTTGCGCTGACCTCGTGGATCCGCTGGATCTATCCGGCTTCATTGGCTTGCAGGTGCACAGCTACAAAGGCGAGCGCCCGGCACAGGTACGGTGGCGCAACATTCGAATTCAGGATCTGGGCCGCCACGAGTGGCGCCCGCTCTGGGATGGGAAGACGCTCAACAACTGGAATAAAGTGGGCGCGGGCTCCTGGTCCATCGAGGAGGGGTCCCTCCGGGGCGTCAACCGGGCGGACGTCAAGGAAGGCGGTTTTCTGTTGAGCGCGCAGCGCTACACGGATTTCACGGTGCGGCTCAAGTTCAAGGCGCTCAAGGGAAACAGCGGTCTGTTCATCCGCATGGAGCGGCGCGAGGGCGGCATGCCATCGGGGACGGTCATGCAGGCTGAGATTGACGCATTGCGCGACGTCGGCGGCCTGTACGAATCCGGCGGCCGACGTTGGGTGGTTCAGCCGGACCCGAAACTGGTGGAGCAGTCCTTCCTGCCTGGAGAATGGAACGAGATGGCTGTCTCCGCCCACGGGGGCAGGATCGTAGTGCACGTCAACGGCTTCAAGACGGCAGACGTGAAGGACGACCCGGGGAGGCGGGAAGGCCACCTCGCTCTGCAAGTACACGGCGGACAGGACGTGGAGGTACTCTTCAAGGACATCGAGATACTGACGCCCGTGGGACGCTAAAGGCGAGCGGGGTAACTCACACGGCCTCAGTTCGACGAGGACAGGAATCCTCGCAATGCTTCTTTCCCGGCGGCTACTTCCTCGCCGACGTTCAGCCCTGCCAGAATCGCCACCTCCACGTTGCTGGAGAGGCCGAGTTGCACGGAGCGCTGTTCCCAACCATTGGGCTTCCGCACCCAAACCTGGCCTTTGCTGGTGTCCGATGCATCCGTGAGAACAGCATCTAACGGCAGGATCAGTGCGTTTTCGGCCTCTTCCAGGATGACGTCGACGCTCACCGAGTAGTTGGGGATCAACCGGGGATCCGTGGCCTCAACTCTCAGCCGCACCGGCACATTCGTCACGAAGCTGCCCCTGTACCGGCTGGCTCGCGCGATGGCGCCCACGGAATACAGACGGGCTGGCAGTTCCAGACCGGGTACGGCATCCGGCCGCACGACGGCGCGCGCGCCGAGGCGCAGTCTTTCGCAGTCCACCTGGCTGACTTCAGCGTTCACCAGCATGCGGGAAGGGTCCATGATCTGCATGAGGGACTGTCCCCTGCGCATCTGGTCTCCGGCGCGAATTTCCGCCATTTCGCCGCCGCGATTCACCTGCTCCATAACCACGATTCCGTCGATGGGGGCGCGCACGGTCAGTTTCGCCAGGTTGGATTCGGCACGCTTCAGTTCGAGGTGGGATTCCTTCAATTCAAGTTCATAGCGGCGGATCTGGGCGCGCTCGGAGATTTCCACGTAGCGCGATTCTTCCACCAATTGACGGTGTTGTGCCTCCGCCTCTTCGAGGTTGAGCCTGAAACGCTCCGCTTGGATGTAGGAGCGGACGGGCGAGGTCTTCAGGTCCAACGCCGACTTTTCGGCGCGCCCATTGGCCGCGCGAGTCCGTTGCTGATAAGCGTGCCGCCGGACGTCGAGATTGGCGAACAGCTTGCGGAGGTTGGCTTCTTCCTGCGCCACAGCAGTCCGGTAGTCGTCCAGCCTCGTGATCATGTATTGGGCATCAAACGCGGCCACCTCTTCACCGGCGCGCACGCGCGAGCCGGGCGGCTTCACGGTTTCCAGCGTCATCGAAAAGTCCGATGAACCGCCGCGGCCGCGGCCGCCCGGCAGGCTTGGTGCAAGAACCAAGGCCGATGTTTCGGCCACCGTGACGCCGGTAAGGCGCAGTGTGCGCTGGATCGTTCCGGTCCGCACGCGCGCGGCTTTCACTTCGGGATGAGTGACCGCCGGAGTTGCCGGCGAGGATTGGCGCCATAGCGCGGCCATGGCTGCCAACAGAGCGATTATGGCGGCGGCGATCAGTGGACGGCGGCGGGACGTTCGCCGGACTGCTTGCTCCACGGTGGGCCGCTCGAAGCCTCCGGAATCTGGGGGCTCTGCGGGGACTCTGCGGGCGCCAAACCGAACCATTTCTAAGCTCCTAACAACCTTGCCGCGTTTTTGGCAAAGTACGTCAGAATGATGCTGGCTCCGGCGCGGCGGATGGCTGTCAGCGACTCCATCATGGCCCTCTCCCGGTCCAGCCAACCGTTGCGGGCCGCGGCGACGATCATGCTGAATTCACCGCTCACCTGATAGGCGGCAATGGGTACCGGGAACCGGCGGCTCGCCTCGTGGATGATATCGAGGCACGGCATCGCCGGCTTCACCATGATCATGTCCGCGCCTTCACGCAGGTCGAGTCGGATTTCCCTCATGGCCTGCCGCGCGTTGGCCGGGTCCATTTGATAGCTGCGACGGTCTCCAAACTGCGGCGCCGATTCGGCAGCTTCGCGGAAGGGCCCATAGAACACCGAGGCGTACTTGGCAGCGTAGGAGAGTATGGGGGTTCGGGTGAAGCCTGCTTCGTCCAACGCTTTGCGGATGGCGGCCACGCGCCCATCCATCATGTCTGAAGGGGCCACAATATCCGCCCCGGCTCGGGCATGCGACACCGCCGAAGCCGTCAGCCACGGCAGCGTGGCGTCATTGTCGACGTCGCCGTCGACGATCTTGCCGCAATGTCCGTGGGAAGTGTACTCGCAGTTGCAAACATCGGTGATGACGAGCAGGGACGGCACCTCGGCTTTGATGGCGCGCACGGCACGCTGCACGATTCCGTCCTCGGCGTACCCGCCGCTGCCCATCTCATCCTTGCTTTCAGGGATGCCGAACAGAATCACGCCGCCGATGCCCAGCGAGTGAGTTTCGCGGCACTCTTTGACCAGTTCATCGATTGAAAGCTGATAGTTGCCCGGCATGGCTCCGATTTCGCGCCGCACGCCTTCACCCGGACAGACAAAAAGCGGGAGCACAAGGCCGGACGGAGTTAAATGTGTTTCTCGGACGAGATTGCGCACCGATTCCTGATAGCGCAAGCGTCTCATGCGGTGTATGGGGAATGCCATGGCCTAACGGGATTGTATCGCAACCCGTTCCGGGGCAGAATGGAGTCTTGGGTTACGCATGCGTCAACCTAAGACGGAAGAGGCAGCAAAGCGTTACTTCGTCTGCGGCCGCGTTCAGGGCGTCGGTTACCGTTATTTCGTAGTCCGGGCGGCCCAGCAGCTTGGCCTTTGCGGCTATGCCCGCAATCTGGAGGACGGGCGCGTGGAGGTTCTCGCAGTGGGTCCGCCCGGGAAGTTGTCGGAGCTATGCAGCCTGCTGTGGAAGGGACCGCGGTGGGCTGACGTGCGCACGGTTGAAGAACACGAATCCTCGCTGGAACACCACCACGGGTTCCACATAAGGGGTTGAACCCGCCTGAACACAGGCGCCGGCTGCCTGATGCGGCGTCGGCTTCGAACATGCGCACTGCCATTGTCCGCTCCGCAACCAGACGCTGGGGGGAATCTCCTGACTACCGAAGCCTTCAGACTGAGAGGGAAGCAGCCTTGTCCCGCGTTTCCGAACCCACTCACCGCCCCGTCCGTGGCCGAACACAAGCTCCTCCTCAGGCGGCGTTGAGCCGAGCACCGGGAAGAAATGGCACTCAGCCACAGAAGTCCGGGGCTGAGTGCGATCGACCGGCAAGCCTCGCCGGAAAGACCCACCACGCCGTTTCGTTAAGCCCAGGGGCCGCGGTAGGGCGGGTCGATGTAGCGGTTTGCGTTCTCTGAGTTGGTGACGCGCAAGTTGTTTGAATCCCAGAGGAAGCGTTCGCCCGGAAACCGTTGCGCCAGGCAGCCGAGCAAAAGAGCCTCGGTGGCGGGCGCCTGCGTGGGAAAATCCGCCGGCCCCATGGTCTCGCCTTTGCAGGCGGCGACCCAGCGCCCCACCGTGCGGTCTGCAAATTCAGGATTACGCTCCGCCGGTGGCGCTGCGTACTTCTTCGATTCCGGATAGACGCGCGGGTTCTGCCCATTGAAACCGCCGATGAGCATCCCCTTGTCGCCGACGTACATAATGCCTTCACCGCGGCGCCGGAACAGCCGCAGTTCCTCTTCGCGCAATCCGGACGGGCGGGGCGGGGTGAGGCCGCCGTCGTACCAGGAAAGACGCAGCGGGGGTTGGCTGCCACGCGCGGGGAAATCCAGGTGCACGAGCGAAGCCATCGGGTAGGTCTCCTCGAAGGAATCGCTGGAGGAAGCTTCCACGGCCAGCGGAGCCGTCAGTCCCAGGATCTGGAACAGTCCGGCGAAACTGTAGCACCCCATATCGCCGAACGAGCCGCAGCCGAAGTCGTACCACCCTCGCCAGGAAAACGGGTGGTAGACGCTATGGAAGGGGCGCTCCGGCGCAGGCCCTACCCACATGTCCCAATCGAGCCCTTCCGGCACCGGCAGGGACTCGGCCGGGCGCGGGATGCCCTGCGGCCAGAACGGGCGGCTGGACCAGTTGTGAACCTCGCGCACTGAACCGATGGCGCCGTCGGCCAGCCACGCAGAAATCGTGCGCGTGGCCTCGCTCGTCGGGTTGTTCACGGTAACCGCCGTGGCAACCTTCATCTCACGAGCCAACTGCGCCATGCGGCGCGCCTCGCCCACCGAGTGCGTCATCGGCTTCTGGCAGAGAACGTGTTTGCGTTTTCGCATCGCCGCCATGGAGATGGGCGCGTGCCAGTGATCCGGAGTGGCCACATAGACTGCGTCCACACCGGTTTCTTTTTCGAGCAACTCGCGGAAGTCGCGGTAGGTCGTGCAGCCTTTGTAAGAGCCGGATTTCTGGCGGGACGCATAATACGCATCCACGAGGCGGCGCGCCGGTTCGCGCCCGCCCATGCCCAGGCTCGTCCGAAAACTCGCCGTCAGGTTCACCTGACCCGGCGAGGCGAGGTCCTCTCCCCATTTCTCGTGGCCGGGGCCGAGCAGGCGGCGCGCGGCGATCAGCAGCGAGTTGGCGCCGTATTCGGCGTAGTCCTTGCTGCCCTGATTGCAGTCGCACACCGAGACGATTTGCACTTCCGGCCGGGCGAGCAAATCCATGGTGACCACCATGCCCTGCCGGCCCATGCCGATGCAGGCGATGTTTACCCGGTCACTGGGAGCGGTTCGCCCCTGGCCTCCCAGGACGCTCGCGGGAACGATGGTGAAGGCTGCGGCGGCAGTGAACTGCCTACGCGTGATTGGCGCGGAATCTGCTTCGTTGTTCATCTTCATCCCTCAACTCTTGCCAAACACGACTCGGTCGACGATCGCCTTGGCCTCCGAAACGGTTTGAACCTCTTTGGCAAACTGCTCTTCGGCCGGCCACTTCACGCCGGGATCGCGGCGCGGGGTGACTTCGAGCCCCCACCAGCCTTTGTAGCCGCTCTCGAGCGCCGTCCTCACCAGTTTCTCGGCGTCGAAGTCAGGGTCCAGCCGTTCGCCCCAGGTGCCTTTGACCGAGAGCCCCCGCGCGTACGGAATTGTCTTCCGCACGGCGGCATACCTGTCTACGCCCTTGTTCCAGTTGCCCAGGTCGCACAGCAGCCCGAACTTCGGGTGGTTCACTTTCTTGACCAGCGCCACTAAGACGTCCGGGTCGGAGGAAGCTCCGCCGTGGTTTTCCACGATGATGTCGAGTCCTGAACCTTTGGCGTAATCGAGCATCCAGTGGAAGGTCTCGGCCGCGCGGCTCACCAGGTCCTTGTCCTGTTTCCAGTCCGCCGCTCCGCCGTACACGTTGCACCGCACGGAGAGGCATCCGAGGTAGTGGGCGGTGTCGATCCACTTGCGGTGGGCGACCTCCGACAAACGCCTCTCAGCGGCGTCCGGCGCGGCGGTATTGCCCTCCATGTCCACCATCAGAATGGTCGATTTAACGCCGTTATCGGCGCAGGCACGCCGGAGGCGCTGCAAGTAGTTGAGCGTGGGATTCTCAAAGAACTGATTGACGTGCTCGAGCGCCTGTATGCCGAGCTTGTCGCGCAGGATGCCGGGCATATCGAGCAGTTTCCAGCGGCCGAGGAAGAAGCTGCCGCTGAAAGACCAGGCGGCGAGCGCGACACCGGATTGGGAAGCAGCCGCAGCCGCCGGTGGTCCGGCGAGCGCGGCGGAAGCTAGCAGAAGATTACGGCGCGAGACTTGCATAGCAGCCACTCCAACACATGTCGGGCCGGGTGTCAAACGAGGATCACGCCCCGGTCCGCCCGCGCCGCCTCAGAAATCGAACAGGTAATTGAACTTGAAGAACAGCACCCGGTTTTGCGTGCGGCGCTTCTCTTCGTGCGGATCCCGATAGTCGTAAGTGGCTACGCGGGTGTTGTAGACGAGGAAGAATCCGGTGCTTGAAGTGGAGAGCAGCGCCAAACGAATGTTGCTGCCCACCTGCCGCGTGCGGCTGTTGTACTGCGTGAAGCTCTGGAAATAGCTTTTCGGCGTGAAGGACCACTGGAAGCGCAACCCCACCAGGTCGGTGTCAAACCGGCCCTCCGGCAGGTCAATCCAATTGCGGATGTAGCCTCCGCTCCAGGTGAGATTCTTGCCGCGCCGGTAACCGCCGTTGAAGTTGACCGTGCGGATGGTGCCCGCGTAGAAACCCCCGGTAGCGGCGTTTCCGCTGGCGAAGAAGGGTTTCGACGGGTCGGTGGCGTAGTTGACTACCGTTTCGTTGTAACCATAGCTGCCCGGTGCGATCTTGACGCCGGGGTGCACCTCGAAGGGCTGGTCGATGCGTTCGAAATTGCGGTTCCAGGCTATGCCGAAACGCGAGCCGTCCTGCCAGCGGGTGTCAAAGTGGTAATGCTCGAACCCGGATTCTTTCCTGTTGCCGGAGCGCGTGTACCAAGTGTTCCACTGGAAATGCGGCGAGATGTTGCGTATACGCTTGCCCTCGGGTGAGTGCGTGTAGCGGTAGCCGAAAGACGGCTTGCGGTAGCCGACCCGCCGCGTGAAGCCCACCTCCGGGTTGAAGTTCTTCCCGACGTCAAGATAGGCGGCATCGACGCGGTGGAAGTTATTGTCGAACGCCAACGACGAAGAGTACACCGAATCGTCCCCCTGCTTGCCGGGAGTCCGAGTGGTGGCGACGTAGTTGAACACGTTGGTGTAGTGGCCGATGCCGAAGTTGGCGTCAGCGCCGAACGTCCGGTTGTAGGGGCGCGCCAGCCGGCTGGATTCCACAGACTGCCGGTTGACGGCGATCATGCCGATCGACGAGCGGTTCCGCATTTCGCGGCTCACGCGCAGCACGCTGAAGTTGTTGCGCGGCGTGACGCCCGTTACGTCACGCGTCTGCATGCTCAGCGCCCCCAACGTATATGGACCGGCCTTGCCGCTCAACCGGACGCCGGCGTCGATGGGCACTTCGGCTCCGGAAGGATCGATCCCGATGCGGCGGCTGAAGAACAGTTCCACTTCGCGTGAAGTTCCGAACTCGAACATCCCGGCGTTCTCCAGAAAGAAGGGGCGCTTTTCGGGGAAGAACAGATCGAACCGAGTGAGGTTGATCTGTTCGTCGTCCACCTCCACCTGGGCGAAGTCCGTGTTGAACGTCGCATCCAGAGTAAGGCTCGACGTCAGGCTGTACTTGATGTCCAGCCCCGCATCACGGCTGAATTGCGATTGATTGGAAGTGCGGCTGTAATTCTGGTCGAGCCCGCCGATCACATACGGCAACAGCTTCAGGCTGCGCTGCGTACTGATGTCCAAGCCCTCCAAAGAGCCGGCCAGGTCGATTTGATTGAAATTGAAGGCGCGCGTCAACGGCGACCAATAAGACTGCTCATTCCGGCGGCGCAGCTTGCGGCCGATGTTGACTCCCCATGCCTGGTTGGACCCTGGATTGAAGCGAAGCGTGCGCAGCGGGATCGCGATCTCGCTTTCCCAGCCGCGCGGAGTGATCTGCGAGCGAACGCTCCACACACCGTCCCAATTCAGGTTGAACGCCGACGCTCCCCCGCGTTGGGCTCCGCCGCCGGGACTGCCCTGTCCTCCGGCCCGGTTCGGACTGCCGGCGCCGCCCCGACCCTGGCCGGCTTTCGAGATCTGCCCGTCGTACTCAATGCCGGTCGGACTGGTTCCAAAGACAAACGCGTTCTGCTGGTCATTGAACGTGTCGAGCAGTATCTCGATCGAATCCGTGTCGGTCAGGTTGGCGTCGCGCCGGTTTTGGGTGATGACGATCTGGTCCGGCCGCGAATCGAAACAAATGATGCCGATGTACAGGTTCTTGTCGTCGTAACCGAAGCGCACCTCGGTTCTTTCCGTGGACGGGCGCCCCTCGTAGGGCTCCTGCTGAACGAAGTCCGCGGCGGGTTCCATGGATTCCCACAGCGGCTCATTGACGAAACCGTCAATGACTGGAGGCTGGCTGACACGATACGCGCGGACCTTGCGTTGGGACGCCCTCTCAACGCGAGGCTGAGAGGATAGGGCCGAAGTGAAGCTGACCAGAGTCAGGAAGATCAAAACCGGCTTGTAGAAAGACATTTCGAAACCGAGACTGTGCAATGCAAGTAGTAGGGAGTAAACGTTGATTTTACACCACTCGCCGTACTTCGACCGCTTGCTAGAAGCCAGTATTACATGGGCACATAAAGCTGGGGGCAAAAAGCGCCAAGCCCATGATGGGAAATCACTTCAGCAGTGTTTCGGAGCAAGAATCAGCAGGAACTTCGGGCTAGGATCGGCCCGGCTTCTTCCGGAACTGCATCACGCCGCCTATCAGAGCCAGCAAAGCGCCAAGCACGATAGCCATGGCTTGATAAAACTGTTGCGGCGTCCAGAAGGACCGCGGCAGCAGGATGTAGCCCCAGAACAACACTCCGAACGCCAACAGCGCCCACAAGGGCAAGAGGATGCGGACCTTCCCGCTGGCCGCCAGCCACACCGAAAGCAGGGCGACAAAAGCGAGGAGCAGCAGACTGTAAGTCAACGTCGAGCCCGTCCACGGAAGCATGTCGACCTGCAGGTTGTGGGAGCCTCCGAGCAAGGCCACCGCGCCAATACCGAGCATGAAAAGGCCCAGGAGAAAATGGTATGCGTAGCTAAAAAGCGACAGGATCGTTCTAAGGATGCGCACAGGAACTCCTTCCGCCGTGCCAGGCGAAACCGCTATTGTATCAAGGATGATCGAGCAACAAGAAGGCCCGCGTTTCCGGAAGACCTGGCTCTGCCTCGCAGCCTCGGTCCTGATTCTCCTGCCGGTTGCCCTGCCTGCGCAGTCCGCCTGGCTGGACCCGGACACCTCCGCACCGGCGGGTACACGCTACGCCACATTCAACAGCCGCACCATCGGTGGCCCGGCGAGCTACCTTATCTACCTGCCCCCGGATTACGCTGATTCCTCCTTGCGCCGCTATCCCGTCATCTACTGGCTGCACGGCCTGGGCGGCACTCAGCGTTCTGGAGCTTTTTTCGTCCGGTCTCTCGATGCCGCCATCCGCTCCGGGAACACGCCGCCCGCCATCGCCATTCTGGTGAACGGAATGCGGGACAGCATGTACTGCGACTCCCGCGACGGCCGCTTGCCCGTGGAAACGGTGATTATTCAGGACCTCATCCCGCACGTCGACTCGACGTGGCGTACCATCGCCGATCGCCGCGCCCGAGCTGTTGAAGGCTACTCCATGGGCGGCTTCGGCGCTGCCCGGCTCGGGTTCAAGTACCCTGATTTGTTCGGCGCTATCTCCGTGATGGCTGGAGCGCTCCACACCGAAGAGACCCTGGCGGCGAGGCGCAAGGAGATCTTTGAAAAGATCTACGGCGGCGACCCGGAGTATTACCGCACGGGCAGCCCCTGGGTTCTCGCTGAAGCCAACGCGGACGCCGTGCGTGGCTGTACGCGCGTCCGGATTGGCGTTGGCGAGGAGGACCAGTTGCTCGAGTGGAACCAGCGCTTCCACGAACTGCTGCGGAAAGCGGGCGTCGCCAGCGAGTACTTCACCGTGCCCGGCGTGGGCCATAGCGGGCAGCGGTTCTACGAAGTGCGGGGCGACGGCTTGTGGGATTTCTACCGGCGCGCCTTTGGCAGCACAGGCGCCTCCAGGTGAGCGGTGGCGCCTCAGCAAGGTTCAGTTGGTGTTGAGACGTCCGCGCATCTGGTATAGCCACATGAGGGCGGAGTCCATCATGCGCTCTCCCGCGCCGACAGCGGCCGGCGAAACCATGTTGTCGGCGCCGTAACCTCCCTCGGCGGCTGCTTCAATGGTAGG
Organism: Acidobacteriota bacterium; assembly: GCA_037444075.1. Lineage (GTDB taxonomy): Bacteria > Acidobacteriota > Terriglobia > Bryobacterales > Bryobacteraceae > JBBIND01. Next base: position 91,867 of record JBBIND010000003.1, read on the forward strand.
AAAATACTGGTGGTAGCCGTTCGCGAGCCCGAAAAAGAACACCTGCCGCAGGCGGGCGCGTTCCTTGAGCCGCACGGCGTGAGCGCTGAACACCTCCCCGCTGCAACCCACCATGCCTATGTCCCCGTTCAGCAGCAAAACCGAGAGCCGGGGCCGAACTCCGTCCTTGTACTCATCAACGTAGTTTGCCACCAACTCCGCGAAGAAGGCCTTTTCAAAGAGCGTGCGGAGCAGGGGGTTGTTGAAGTTAGTGCGCGACTCGAAACGGAAACGTTCTTCGCGCCATTCCATGGAAGGCTTGGGTGGCGTCTCGGTGGTAAGGCTCAGCGCCAGGCGCGCGGCTTCGAGTCCCAACGCCTGTCCGTATTCGGCGTAGTCCTTGCGCGGTCCCCGGTCCGTGGATAAGTCGCCCAGCGCGCCCTGCATGAAGATGGCGGGAGCGCCCGTCTCGCGGGTGACGGCTTGCTTCAAGGCGCCGGCGTAGTCCGCGGAGAACTCCATCAGTTCGTCCGGAAGCATGGTGGGGTGCGCGGCGAAGTTTACCAGCACCGCCATGGGCTTGCCGGCCAAGTCGTCGAGCCGCAGCACGGACAGGTCGCGGTCCACCGGTTTCGGTTCTATCTTGCTGTGCCGGTTGCGGTTGAAACCGGTCAGAGGAACGGAGCCTACCGCCATGCGGGCCGCTTTCATGTTCCGGTCGGCGTCAATGACCGCATCGGCTATGGCCGCTTCGAGTTGCCTGTAGTAACGCAGCGTGGCGTCGAAGCGTCCGCGCCCCTTGCCCTCTTCGTCCGACAGTTCCAGGACCGGCCCATGGTGTGTGTGCGAACCCACCAGAAACATACGCTCGATGCCCGTCTCAGCCTTGATCTTCTGCCGGAGGCGTTCGAACGAGGCTTCGCCCGGCGAGCGTCCCAAATCCAGGCCGACCAGCGCCAGTTTGTCGCGGCCCGCCTGAATCACCAGTGCGTCTGCGTACAAGGGATCTTTCGTGCCGGTGGAGAGATTATCCCGGCGCGAGGCATAGCCCCACATCGGCACGGGTTCTTTGGGAGTGACGTCGCGTCTGGCTGTTCCCGCCTGAAAGACGGGCTTCTGGCCGCACAGCCCCATCGGCAGGGCCAGCAACACGACCGCCGCAAGCGCGGCCCGGCGGCGGAATTTGTTAGTCGGCATGTTCAGGGTGCCTCATCCACCCCTTGTTCGCGCGGCGAGTCAGGCGCGTTCTCGCCCGGCAACCAGCGGCTGTGGGATTTCTTCACCCTCTCAAACTCTTTGCGGCCAGCCAGATTGGTCCACTCCAAGGGATCCTTTTGATGATCGTAAAGTTCTTCGGTACCGTCGTTGTAACGGATGTAGCGCCAACGTTCGCTGCGCACGGAATGGTTGCCGCGCAGGTAAGTGGTGAGCGCAGGACGGTCCCAGGCAGCCGTTGGGTTCTTCAGGAGCGGTTTCAGGCTCACTCCTTCCAGGTCTCCGCGGGGCTTTAATCCACAGACATCGACGAGAGTCGGGTAAATGTCGGTCATGCTGACCGGGCGGTTGCAGCGGCCGCCTGCCTGGGTCAGACCCGGCGACACCATGAGGAAAACGTTGCGAGTGGCTTCTTCCCACAACGAGAACTTGCGCCAGTGGAGTTTCTCGCCGAGGTGCCAGCCGTGGTCGCTCCACAGCACCACGGTGGTGTTGCGCGCGTACCGGCTGGCGTCAAAGGCGTCGATGAGCCTGCCCAGACAGGCGTCCATGAATCGAATGCTGGCGAGATAGCCCTGCACAGCCTGGCGCCACTGGCCGTAATCGATGACGTTCTTGTGGTCGCCCTGTGGCCGGGCGAACTTGATGCCAACGGGCGGGATGTCGTCCAGGTCATCTTCCTTCACGACCGGAAGCGTCACCTTGTCCGCGGGGTGCATCTCAAAGTACTTGCGCGGGACGTACCAAGGCAGGTGAGGACGAAACAGGCCGCAGGCGAGGAAGAAGGGCCGGTCATGTTGCTTGTCCAGTTCCCGGGCGGCCCAGTCAACCACCTTCCAATCGCCCATTTCGCTGTCGGGCACATCCAGCGGTCCCCAGTCAAAATTGCCCGCCCGGGGAATGCCGTTCACCGGGCGCTGGGGCGGCACCGGGTCGGGCCGCTTGTTCCGCAATTGTGAAGGGTAATACTCATTCCAGCTCGCGGGGTCGGGATAACCGCCGTGATAGATCTTGCCTCCGCCCACGGCTTTATAGCCTTGCGCCATGAAGTGTTGCGTAAGGCTTTCCGCATTTTGCAGACGCGAGGATTTCCGCATGGGTTGGCGGTTGTCGTAAACGCCGGAAGTGGAGGGACGAATGCCCATCATCAGTCCGGCGCGAGACGGATTGCAGAGCGGAGCGGAGCAGTGCGCGTTGGTGAACAGAACGCCGCGGGCGGCGAGGCGGTCAAGGTTCGGCGTGCGGGCATCGGGATGACCGCCGAGGCAGCTCACCCAGTCATTCAAATCGTCAACCGAGATGAACAGCACGTTGTGCTTTTCGGCGGGGGCGAAAGATGCCCAAGCGCGACCAGCCGCTGCCAACCCTATGGAAGAAAGAAAGTGCCTGCGTGGCAGGTGGTTCATATCGAGGCTTCTCCCAAAGCCTCAATGCTATCCCTTGGCGATGCTCAGCTTCAACTCGACAGCGGCGGCAATCTCATGCCGCTGAAGGCGCCTTTGCGCCGAGGCGTACTCCCGGCGTGCTTTCTCGGGTATGGAAAGCTCACGCACGCTGACACGGTTCCTCCGCTCCAGGCTGCGGGCAACCGATCCTTCTCCTGGCTCGAACTGGATCGTCACGCTCACATGGCCGGACCCGGCCGCGAGTGACGGAGTTACGGCAACTGTCCTGCGTGCTTCTCCCAAGCCTGGCACGAAGACGCCCAGCGAGTAAGTGCCGGCAGCCAGTTCTCGGAAACGGAAGCGCCGCGCGCATCAGTTGTGGTCTCCGCCGCGAAAGGGAAGTCCGAGCCGTGCAGCGTGACGATGGCGCCGCGCATAGCCGGTTCAACAACCCCGTGCAGTTCCAGTTCGCCGGAAGCGCCGCGCGCGATGCCCGCGGAAAGGTACAGGCTGGCAACTGCGAGCAGCACCACCCCCAAAAGCGCCTTCAGCCAACGCACCGGCACACGGCGCTGCATACGCGCCCCCGTGTACATGCCCGCCAGTCCGCCTGCGCCGAACAGCAGGCCGAGGATCCAATCCGGGGACGCCTCGGCGCTGCGTGGAGACAGCCACTGATAATACGCCACTCCCGCCAACGAAGTGGCAAAAGTCCCCGCCAGCGTGGCGCCGGCGAAGGCGTGTACCGGAAGGCGCCACACAATCACCAATAGCGGCGCCATGATAGCGCCGCCGCCAATGCCATAGATGCCACCCAGCGCGCCGGTGAGGAAAGCCAGGAGGACGAGCCCGATGGTGCCGCAGCGGTAACTGCCGGAGAGGAATCTGAAACGCACATAGCGGCGGCTGAACTCGAGGATGCGGATCTTCCAGTCGCCTTCGTGGATGAGGTCCTTGGGAGTCAGCACCGCGCCCCGCAGCAATCCCAATCCGATGAGAATCAGCAGGCATGCGGCGAAAGTCTTGAACGCCGACTGCTCCGCCAGATGGTGCGTGCGAATCCAGCCCCCCAGAATGACGCCGGGCATGGTGCCCGCCGCCACCACCACGGCTATAGGCCAGAGCATGCGCCCTTCCCGGACATAGCTATAGGCGCCGCCCGGCACGGCCACCAAGTTATAGATCAGATTAGTGGCGCTGACACCCGGGCTGGCGTAGCCCAGCACACTCATCTGAAAGGGCAACAAGGCTACGGCGCCGGAAACTCCGGCCATGGACATGAACACCGAGACGATGAAGGAAGCCAGCGGCGGTAGCCATAGTGGCGCGTGAACCCCGGATGCCGGAAAGTACATCGAGTAGTCACCACAATCCTACTCCAATTGTGATATCCGTGATTCATGTTGTTGGAAGGTAAAGTCGCTGTCGTCACGGGTTCCACCAAGGGAATCGGCAAACATATCGCGCTCAGGTTCGCTTCTGAAGGCTGCCGGATCATCGTTAGCGGCACCAACGAAGAGCGCGCGGCGGAAACCGCCGAGGCTATCCGCGCCGCCGGCTCGGAGGCTGAGATCCTGCTGGGAGACGTGTCGCGTAAGGACACCGCCACGGCTCTCATGGACCACGCCATCGACAAGTTCGGACGGCTCGATATCCTGGTGAACAACGCTGGAATCGTGAAGCTGGAGCCATTCCTCGAATTTCAAAGCGAGACCTGGCAACGGTTTCTCGACGTCCATCTTTCGGGCTCTTTCTATTGCGGACAAGCCGCCGCCTGGCACATGGTGAATTCCGGCGGAGGCAGCATTCTCAACGTATCCACCATCGCCGCCACCATGGGGATGTTCGGCTTTGCCGCCTACGCCGCCGCCAAGGGCGGCATCCTGGCTCTCACCAAGGTGATGGCGGTGGAACTGGCGCAGCACGGCATCACGGTGAACGCGCTCACGCCGGGTCCGGTGTTTAATCAGCAATTACTCGATCTCTACGGCGAGGAGCGGTTGCGCGAGCGCGGCAAGACCATCCCCTTGGGCAGGCTGGCGGAAGCCGGTGAAGTCGCCGACCTGGCGCTGTTCCTGGTTTCTCCCGCGGCCAGGTACATCACCGGACAAACCATCATTCTGGATGGCGGCGCTTCCGCGGCAGGCTGCTACACGCACGAAGTGTATCGGCGCGCCGTGGAAAGGGAGGCGAAATCGTGAACCGCAGAGCGTTCCTGGCGGGACTGGGCGGCTGTTCGCTCGTGGTCAAAGCTTCGGCTTTCCAAGCCCCGCGTCTGGGGGAATGGCGCCGCCCGGATTTTGGCCGGGTTGCGCCGCCCGGCGCGCGGCGAGATACGCACCGGGCGCGAGGCGCGCTCGGAATTCGGCGAATCCCTGGAGCCTGAGGCCGCTGACCAGGAAACGCTCGGCAGCAGCATCCTGTTCACTTCACGGCGCCACCCCGAGCCGATGCCGTTCCGCCCGCCGCGTTGGGCCCGCAAGATCACCAAGGAGCATCTGCGCTTGCGCCGCATCGGGAGCTGGGAGTACGGCTACTGGTGGATCGAGTGGGGCGGCAACAAGGACACCATCCGCGGCAATGAGCTGATCCGTTTCGAACTGCTCTCCATCGTGATGGACGTCTGGGACTACATCAAGAACAGCGGCGAGCACCCGGATAGCGCGAACTGGGCGCTGGACTGGGCCGGCATGATGCCCGGCAAGCGCGGCAGCCGCCGCGTGGTGGGCGGTCAAGCAGCCGGCACCGCGGCGGCAATGTGCCTCGCCGCGGGCATCACGCCGCGGCAGTTGGCGGCGGACCCGAAAAGAGTAGCGTCCCTGCAACAGGCGCTGCTGCGCGACGACCAGACCATCAAGGGTGTCAGCTACCGGCGCGAAGCGGAAGGCAGACTCATCGGCCTCGTTTCGGTCTCGGACAATTACCAGCGCTTGCGCCGGCATCGCTTTGAAGCGGTCACGGCCAGGGCCATACGCATCCATGTGAAAGCCACGCAGGGCGATGAAGCGGCTCGCATTTTTGAAGTGCGCTGCTACCGCTGAGCGGGTGGCTTCATTCGCCGACAACCGTCACGGTCAGTTCGCGTTGGCGCGCTGAGTCGTCGAAATCGCACAGCACTATCTGCTGCCACGTGCCGATGAGCAGTTCGCCGTCCCGCAAGGGGTAGCTGCGTGCCGTTCCCAGTAGCGCGCTGCGGAGGTGCGAGTAGCCGTTGTTGTCGCCCCACCGGGCGTTGTGCGCATAGTTGGATGTGGGCGGGGCGATAGCGTCCAAGGCCCGCTTCAAGTCCGCGACGCAGCCCGGTTCGAACTCGATGGTCGTCACGCCCAGCGTCGAACCGCGGCCCGCAACGTTGACAATGCCGTGCCGTACCCCGCTCTCGGAAACGATCTTTTTCACCCACGGCGTGATGTCGACTACGTCGCAGTGACCCTTGGTGGAAAGCCTGAAGGTCTTTTGAAACACGGGCATAAGGGCAGTCTCCCTGTTTGCGGCTTTATGGCGTCCCGTTGAACTCCCGCACCGCGGCCAGCATGGCGGCCAAGTTGCTCACGGGCGTTTGGGCCTGTACGTTGTGAATCGAGTTGAACACGAAACCCCCGTCCCGCGCGAAGACATCGCAGCGGCGGAGCACTTGCTCGCGCACTTCAGCAGGCGTGCCGAACGGCAGCACTTTTTGCGTATCCACGCCGCCTCCCCAAAAGACGAGGCGCCCGCCGTACTCCGCTTTGAGACTCTCCGGTTCCATCCCGGTGGCCGAGCATTGCACGGGATTGAGTATGTCAAACCCGGCTTCGATGAAGCTGGGCAGGAAACGGGCCACAGAACCGCAGGAGTGCTTGAAACGCTTCCACCGCGTGTGTTTCGCTATCCACTCGTTGAGGCGTTTGTAGTAGGGGAAGTAGAGTTCGCGGAAGGTGTCCACGGAGCAAAAGGCCGAGGTCTGCGTGCCGAAATCCGTCCCGCACAGGAACACCGCATCCACATTGTTCTCCACGGCTTCGTGAATCTTCGCCAGATTGGCCAAAGCCTGCTCGCACTGCCGTTCGAAGACCGCGTGGATGTAGTGACGGCGCGTGCGCGTCGACATGTACCATTCCGCCACGTCGCGGATGCCGCGGGGGTGCTTCAGAAACGGCGCCGGAACCAGCGCGATGTCTCCGAAAGCCGTACCGCCGAAGCACGCGATCACTGCGCGCCCGGTAGCGGCAGCCCGGCGGGCGGACTCACGGAAGTGATCCAGGTCTTCCTGCCCGATAGCGCTGAACTCCTCCAGATTGTCTTCCGGATTCAGACGGTCCTCATCGATGGGTTCCTGACGGATGATGGCGTCGAAGAAATGTCCGCCGCGCGGCATGCGACCGCTTGGTGGCGCGTTCCGGTCTCCCTCAGGGTAGATGAGCGTGTCTCCGTTGTCATCCACCGTCGTGCGGAAGTCCTCCGGAACGAGCACTTCCAATCCATCCTGCAAGCGCCATTCCTTCCAACCGCTGTTGGGGAAGCCGAACATCGTTTTGCGCGGAAAGACACCGGCTACATCCAGCCCCATGGCCTGCGCCAGGTCTTCGTCCACCCAGCCGAGCATCTGATAAGGTTCATGCACTTTGACGGGCCGTTTCTCCAGCCCGAAATGCGCGCGCAAGCCGGCCACGGCGCTCACGTGCATGCCGGAAACCGCCGTGCCTCCAAAGTCCACCGGAACACGGTCCGGTGGCCGGTGTTCCAGTGCGGCCAGTACTCGCTCTCTGCTCGTCATGAGGAAGCCTTTGATGCTATGTAGAATTATCACAAAGCAAATCGGGAGGCCGCGATGAACATGGAACGCAGGCGGTTTCTGCAACTTGCCAGCGCTACTGCGCTGGCAACGTTTCCCCTCAACGCACACCCATTCCGGCGCCTGCTCGTGCGGCCGGCCAGTGTAACGGGCTTTCTCCCACGGCTTGCGGGGCTGGAACTGCTGCGGGGCTTGGAGCGCCTGCGTCCGGGCGGCGAGGTTCGGCTGGCGGACCGCGATGCGCGGGGTGCGCCCGGAGACCTGCTCTGCACGCTCGCCATTGAACCGTCGCGCTTCCGTCACACGGAGGCTTATGAAGTGGCCGCCTCTTCTGGCGGCGTGTCCTTCACGGGAGCAAGCGAACGCGGCCTGCTGCACGCCATCTTCGATTTCCTGGAGCGTCAGGGAGCCTTCTTCGGGATTGACGGTGAAAGTTATCCTCTCGCGTTAGATGGGCAGTTGCGGCTGCCTGAGCCGGGCAACCCGTGGGCCGGCCAGCCGCGTTTCGCCGTGCGCGGTTTGCTGCCCTGGCCGGACTTCCTCAACTGCATCACGGTCTACAACGAAGAGGACTTCCTGGCCTACTTCGAGGCGATGCTGCGCATGCGCCTGAACACCTTCGGCATGCACGTCTACACGGGCGGCAGGCAGTGGACCGAATCCTACCTGGGAGTGGAATTCGCCGGAGCAGGCCATTTGGGCTACCTGGACACCACCGCCACGAACCGCTGGGGTTACCTGCCGCAGCGCACGTCAGCGTTCGGGATGGGCGCGGCCGAGTTCTACGACGGCGAGGTGTTCGGAGCCGACGCCGCGCGGCAGGCTCGCGACCCTTGGGAAGCCGCCTCTCTGGCACGGGGCTTGCTGCGCAAAGCGTTCGCCCGGGCTCGCGACCTCGGCATCCGCACGGGCATTGGCTTCGAGCCGTACCAAATCCCGGACGAGATCTGGCGAGCCTTGCCGACCGAAGTGCGCCCTTCGGAAATGCCGGACCGGAATTTCACCGGACCTCGCTTCGACATGGAGTCGCGCACCGCCAAACGCCTGCTGGAGGCGCGGCTGGCTCAATTGCTCGAGGCATATCCTGACGTGGACCACGTCTGGCTGTGGGAAGACGAGCAGATGAATTGGGAAAGCCGCAGGACCGGCGTGCCGCTCTCGGTGACTCCGTTTCTCCAGGCGCATGCTTTCCTGGCACGGCACGCACCCTCCAAGAGGCTGGTTGTCTCGGGCTGGGGCGGAGTGGCGAGGCACTTCGAGGACTTCCACCGCCGCCTGCCCGGCGACGTCATCTTCTCGTGCCTTAGTGACTCGCTGGGCTGGGATCCGGTCGACGAGGTGTACGGAAAGCTCGAGGGGCGCGAGCGCTGGCCCATTCCCTGGCTGGAAGACGACCCCGGCATGTGGCAAGCGCAGTTCCATACACACCGTTTCGACAACGACATCCGCCTGGCCGAAGGCATGGGCTGCCAAGGAATGCTGGGGATTCACTGGCGCCACCGCATCGTGGATCCGACGGCAGGCTTCTTTGCGCGCTCGATGTGGGACGAAGGTTTGCGCCCGCACCGCTATTACCGCGACTATGCGCGCAGCCAGGCATCCGGCGCCCGCGCCGAGAAACTCGCCTCTACGCTGGAGGACACAGACCGCTTCAACCGCCTGCTTTCCACTCACACCGGCGCGCGCAGCAAGGAGCGCCTGGTGACGGAAGCCTTTTCCGGCGACTACGGCGAGGCTTTTACTTACTGGAGCAACCGGGTCCCGCGCCCCTCCGTCGTGGCATCGCAGAAGCAGGTGCAGGGTGAATTGCAGGCCCTCGTGAACGCAGCCGAGGGCGACGCCGAGCGCGAACGGTTGGCGTACCTGGCGGGGCACGTCGAGTTCCTGGTCCCCTACGCTGAAGCCTGGACGTTGGCCAACCGCCTGCATGCCGTGTTGCGGCTCGCCGCCGAATCGCGCAAGTCCGGAAAGTCCGAAGAAGCCGCGAAACTGGCGTCTGAGGAAGGGCTCGCATTGTGGCTGCAATTAGCGCCGGAAGTTCGACGTTCTCTTTTGGCCTTCCAGCGGATTGTAGCCACACGCAATGACCTGGGCACGCTGGCCAGCAAACACAACAAGTTCGCACGGTTGGCCCTGACGCGCCTCCGCCTGTCGCTCGAAGAGTTCATCGGTGACTTCCCCGCCAAGGCCCACCGCGCTTACGAGGAGGCGATCCACCCGGACCACCAAGCCCCTGCTCGCCTCTTCCTTCCGACACGCCCCGGCTTGTTGCGCGCCGGTGAGCGCGTGCGTGTGATGATCGTAGCGCCCGGCACGCCCGGCCAAACCCGCATCGACTGGCACGTCCGGCTGCGCGGCGAAAGAGCGTGGCGCGTGTCACCTGCGCGCCTGCTCGGGCGGCGCACCTACGAGGCTTTCCTGGGACCCTTTCCGGCGGGCGCCGCGCTCGCCGCTTACTACGCCTCCGCCACGGTGGACGGCAGGCAACTTACCGCCCCGGCAGGCGCTCCGCGGGAAGCCGCCCGGGTGACCATCGTTTGAGACCGGCGGTGAGGCTTGTGGTGGACCCGGCGGTCCTGGTAAGTGAGTGAATCAGCGCAGCCCGAGCCTGGTGCGGATGATCTCTGAGCGCTCGCCCTTGTCCGTGTCCGCCGACACATTGTGAATCCAGAGCACACCACCATCCGGCTCCGCGTCGACGGGCCAACTGCGGCTCCAGGGGGCGGGCGTCGCGGCCACCATGGCCCGGCCCTGGGGATCATGGAGGCTCAGGTACGTGAACACGTTCGTCACGCCGCCGCCTCCCCGGGAGTGCCGCCATTGCGCCAGAAACCGGCCGTCCGGCAAAGCCAGGAGGCGCCAGATTACGTCGCCGGCGGTTGCGCCGTGAAGCCACCTTTCAGGCAGGCTGGGCGGCGGCTGGAGAGTGACCTCCCGCTCGAGTTGGCCCTCCACGCTGAAGACCCTCAGCCGCCGCGAGCCCGGCAGCACGTGGTAGACCGAATCGTCCTTCACCCAAACGCGTCCGCGGTCCACGTCGAACTCCTTCGCCCTGGCCCAGCCTGGCGCGCTGGCAGGCCCTCGCATCAGGACCTCCGGGCAGGCGGAGAACGACCGGAGCCGCTGCCCGGCGGCGGAGTAGCTATGCACCAGCAGGCAGTCCCGAATTCTGCGCCGGAAGAACGCCGGATCCATGCCCGCTACGAACACTTCGCCGGCGCCGCTTACCGCGATGGAATGAACTGTCACAACGGGTTCCAGCCGGATCATCCGCCGGTACGCTCCGCTCGAATCCAATACGAACACGGCGGCCACCCGATCCCCCGCTTCAGTTCGCCACGTAGCGGCCACATAGGCGTGCCCGCTGCGGTCCACGGCTAAGTCGTTGACCAGTTGTGCGCCGGGGGTCCGGAGCTCGGGGATGGTCTCCAGGCTCGTCTCCCTCGCCTCGCCGCCGTCGGCTGGCACTCGAACCAGCGTGTTCTGCTGTGTGGACAGGAAGTAAAGCTCCCCGCTGACTGAGCGCGTCACCGCCCCGTAGGGTGACCCTGGCAACTGGAAAGTTCGTTCTTCCGCGACGTCGAAGCTTAGCGTGTTTCCTCCGGCCGCCACCGCCTGCGCAACCAGACCGGCCGTGAGCAGGCTAACGGATAGCGCCCAAGCCACACTGAGCAGGTGTTCTTCCTGCCCCCGTTTGCTCAACCGCAGGGTGCCGGTGCGAGGAGCGGTAAGGGCGGCACTAGAAGACGCTGGTGTTGGCCCGGCAGACCTCCGCATGTGGGTTGCCTCCCCCTCTGCTGAGAGTTTACTTAGGCCCTTATTGGGCGTCAATGGCCCAATTATCCAGGTGCCCAATTATCCAGTTGCCTATGGAGGGCAGATGCATTACCATCGGTCGAAGTAATCACATCCCGCGCATTGAGGTGAACATGGGTACAACGATCCCTCCCCAGGCTGGCCCACCGCCTAAGAAGAAGACCAGCCCGTTAGTTTGGATTCTCGTTGGCGTGGCAGGCTTTCTGGTGTTAATCGGCATCCTGCTGCTGGCCGCGGGGCTGTTTGTCGTCGGCAAAGTCAAACAAGCCGGCCTCGACCCCGAACTGATGAGAGACAATCCCGCCCTGGCGGTATCGAAGCTCATCGCGGCCACCAATCCCGACGTGGAAGTTCTCTCCGTCAAAGACGGCATGGTGACCCTGAAGGAAAAGAAGACCGGCAAGACGGTTACCATCTCCATGGACAAGTTGAGTGAGGGGATCATCAGCTTCGAGGGCAATGAAGGCGAGAGCATGACCTTCGACACTTCCGGCGGGGAAGGCTCCGGCGTCGTCCGGTTCAAATCAAGCGAGGGCGAGATGGAGTTCGGAGGCAGCCTGGGCGAAATGCCGGATTGGGTTCCCGTGTACGAAAGCGGCAACACCCGCACCGTGACGTCGGCTCAACAGGCAGGACGCGGCCAGGGCTCTTACGTTCTGATGACCAGTGACCCTCCCGCCAAGGTGTTGTCCTTCTACACTGCCGAGCTCAAGGACGCCGGTTTGCGGCCTGAAGCCTCGGGCGAGACAATCCGGGCTCAGGATGCCGCATCCAACCGCAGCGTTCAAGTCCTCATTGTCAGGATGCAGGACGACACTTCGATCACGGTATCATACGGGCCAATTAAGTAAGATTGCTACGAACTATGAGGCTGCTTCCGATGAACAGGCGGACACTATTCAAAACGGTACTGGGGGCAGCGGCTTCGCCGCTGCTTGCCAAAGCACAGGCGGCTGTCGCCGGCATGAAGATCCGGCGCATCCGCTTCTATGAGTTCCCGGGCTCAAGGCCTATCTTTAACCAGACATCTCACATCGTGACGGTTGAGACCGACCAGGGCATAACGGGCATCGGCGAGGGCGGCATCCGGGACACCATCACGCAGTGCGCCGGGTTGCTGATTGGCGAGAATCCGGCTCGCATCGAGCACTTGTGGCAACTCATGTACCGGGCGTATTTCTATCCACCCGGGCGCGAGAAATTGCACGCTTTAGGCGCCCTGGACATCGCCTTGTGGGATATCAAGGGCAAAGCCCTCGGCGTTCCCGTGTATGAGTTGCTCGGCGGCGCCACGCGCGATCACATTGAGTGTTACTCGACCGGATTCCCGCGCAAGGGCACCATTCGCGAAACCGCGCGAGCCTGCATCGAAGCCGGGTTCCGGGCCTTCCGCACTTCCGGCTCCGACCCGGGCAAAGGACAGCCGTTCAACGCCGCGCGCATGGTGCGCCAAACTTACGAGCAGTGCGTGGAAATCCGTGAAGGCGTCAAGCCCGACGGCGATTGGGTGATCGATTTTCACACCCGCTTTGACCTGCCGGACGCCGTGCGCCTTTGCTCACTCATCGAACCGTTGGAACCGTTCTTCGTGGAAGACCTGGTGCGTTCTGAAAACCCCGCCGTCTACCGCAACCTGCGGCAGATGGTGAAGGTGCCCATTGCCGTCGGTGAGCAGTTCGGTGACCGTTGGGACATCAACGAGTTGATCGAACAACGCCTGATCGACTACTCGCGCGTGAACTTGCCGAACACGGGCGGCATCACGGAGATGGTCAAGATTGCGGCGCTCTGCGAGACCCACTACGTCGGCCTGACTCCGCATTTCACCGGACCGGTGGCGACGGCGGCTCAGAACCACATTCTCACGGCCTTTTCGGGTCCGGTGATGATGGAAATGCTCGGCGCCGGACCGGCGAAGTATGACCATCTGCCGCAGCTTTATGATTTCCGCAACGGCAAGGTCTGGCCGAACCGCCGGCCGGGCATCGGGGTGGAGTTTGACGCCTCCGTTTTGCCAATGACTGCTGAGATCACTCAGCACTCGCAGCCGATTCCGCTCTACCGGCGGCCGGACGGTTCCATCACCAACTGGTAGCCCTGCGCCTGTCCGCGAGAAGACACGTTTCCTGAGACCGCCGCGTGACGACAGACGAGGTTCTCATTCTCGGTTGCGGGTACACGGGGCGGCGCGTCGCCGCCCGCCTGCTGCAGCGCGGCCTGCGAGTCACTGCCACGACACGCAATCCGGGCTCCCTGGCGGCGCTCAGTGAAAGCGGAGCCACGGTCCTGCGCCTGGACGTTCTGGAGGCAAGCACGCTGCGGGACCTGCGTGTACCCGGCCATCGCGCGAGCCTGGTGATTCACTCCATCCCGCCTGTGGAAGGCCCTCGGGGGCGCTTTGATCCGACGCCGAAGTTGCTCGAGGCGTTGGAAGCGCCTCCGGCCAGAATCGTGTATCTGTCCACCACAAGCGTATATGGCCGCGCGGCTGAGGTGAGTGACCAGACGCCGGTTGATCCTCTGACAGAAAGCGCCGCACTGCGCCTGGAAGCCGAGCTCGCCGTTAGCAAAGGGCCCTGGTCCTGGCTCGTGCTGCGCGCAGCGGCTATCTACGGTCCGTGGCGCGGAGTCCACCGGCGCCTCCTCGAACGCTCCTACCGTCTGCCGGGGGACGGGACGAATTTCGTCAGCCGGATTCACGTGGATGATCTTGCCGCGCACGTCGAGGCGGGCTTGCTGGCGAACGTGACGGGCGTTTTTCCGGTCGGGGATGAGGCGCCTTGCGAATCCATCCGCATGGCCGGCTTTTGCGCTGACCTGCTCGGTGTGCCCTGCCCGCAACCGGGCGGCGTGCAGTTGCGAGAAGGACGCGAAGCCTACGCTTCAATCAGCCGACGCATTCCGCGCAAAGATCTCGAGGGCGTCCACGAGACTATACGCTTCAGCCGGCGCGTGGACGGGGGAGCCATTCGTGCGGTTTTGGGCCTGCGTCTGGCCTACCCGACGTACCGGGAAGGTGTGCCGGCCTGCCTTCGCGCCGAAGCCGCCGGCGAGCCCGCATAGCAACCCGTGGCAGAATACGCTTAACAGGCTGTGTCCTTTCGTGTCCCACACACTTAGTCATTTAGTCTGAACAGGATTCCTGTTGCCCGGCTGCCCCGAATTGCGACAATGAGGTTTCCATGCCTGCTTCCTCTAGTCCGTCGTCCCGCAACGTGGGAGGGCCGATCGCGCTGGCCATCCTCCTCGCTTTAGGCGCCTATGGAGTGAATTCCCACCGCCCGCCGGAGCCCCTGCCGGCAGACGCGCCGGCAGTCCTGTTCTCGGCTGCCCGCGCGCACGAACATGTTGCCGCCGCCTGCCGCGAGCCGCATCCGGCCGGCACCGCAGCGAATGACAAGGTGCTCGACTACATCGCCGAGGCGGTGCGCGACTTAGGTCCGGCCCCCGAAATCCACAGGTTGACGTCAGTCCGCCACTTGGGCAAGGGTCCGCTCCGGCCCGGAACCAACGTCGGCAACCTGAAGAACCTTGTGGTGCGCCTGCGGGGAACGGAGCCCACCAAGGCCATTCTGCTGATGGCGCACTACGATTCCGTCGCCTGGGGTCCGGGTGCGGCGGATGATTGCAGCGGCTGTGCCACGCTGCTTGAGACCATGCGGGCCCTTCGCGTTAGCAGGCCTTTGAAAAACGACGTGATCTTCCTCTTTACCGACGCCGAGGAAGGCGGACTGCTCGGGGCCCACGCATTCGTCAGGGAGCACCCCTATTTCAAGGACGTCGGGTTGGTGATCAACTTCGATACCCGGGGCACCAACGGACCTTCGTACATGTTCGAAACGGGAGCCAACAACGGCACGCTGATTCGGCACTTCATCCGCGCCGCCTCCCGCCCCATGTCGAACTCCTTCATGGTGGGAATCTACCGCCGCATGGGTGTGAACAGCGATTACAGCCCGTTCCGGGATTCCGGCGTGCAAGGGCTGAATCACGCCTTCATCGGCAACATTGCTTACTATCACACCGCAAACGACTCACCGGAAAACCTGGATCTGGGGAGCCTGCAACATCACGGCCATCATGCGCTTGAGTTGACACGCTACTTCGGAAATCTGGATCTGCCGCTCGCCGTTGAGCCGGCGCGCGATGCGGTGTATTTCAACCTGACGCCGAGCATTATGGCTCATTACTCGAGCCGCTGGGTGATGCCGCTGTTCCTCCTTACGGTCATCGCTTTCATCGCGGTCTGCCGGTTGGGCAAGGCGCGCGGGCTCGTGTCCATATCCG
The DNA here is from genome assembly GCA_037444075.1 of Acidobacteriota bacterium. GTDB lineage: Bacteria > Acidobacteriota > Terriglobia > Bryobacterales > Bryobacteraceae > JBBIND01. The sequence goes on from JBBIND010000003.1 coordinate 107,323, forward strand.
GCTTGATAAAAGGCGCGGCGGCATCGCTCGCCGCCTTGCTGGCTGCCGCGGCGGTGGCGGGCGCGGTGATGTTCATCGCCTGGAAGCGTCACTCCTACTACTTCGTCTACGACAACGCGCTGTATTACTGGGGCGGCGCCCTGGTGGGACTCGCGGCGGCTCTGGCGGCCGGCTGGTTTGTCCGCAGGCGCGCCCGTCCGGAGGAGAGCGCTCTCGGCGCGCTCGTCTGGTGGCTGGTGTTGCTGGGCGTGGCGGCGTTCTTCATGCCAGGAGCGTCGTTCGTTTTTCAGTGGCCGCTGGCCTTTGCCCTGGCGGGTATCTCGGGTTGGCTGTTGATGGGTGGCGCTTCCACCGAAACGCTGGGCGTCCAACTGAATCTCTGCGGTTTCCTGGCGCCGGGCGTTCTGCTGTTCTCGCCGTTGATCCCCGGTCTGGGAGAATCCCTGACCGGCATCTTCGCGCCTGCTCTGGCAGCCGTGACCGCGCTGCTCGGCGCGCTGCTCTGGCCGGTCTGGATTTCAGGAAAATGGCCGGGGCGAAGGGTTTTGTTCGCGGCGCTCTTTCTGACCACAGGCGTGCTGTTCGGCGTGGCTCTGGCAGGAAAGGATTTTTCTCCGGAACGGCCGCAGTTGACCAGCGTCTCCTACGGCTTGAACCTCGATACCGGCGTTGCATCCTGGCTGAGCCGCACCGGCGCCGAAGATGAGTGGGCGAGCCAGTTCTTCAACCAAGGCAGGCAAACAGCCCACGCCCAGGAGTTTCTGCCTCGGGACAAGGGGCAATACTTGAGAGCGGCCGCCCCTGTGGCGCCTCTCGAACCTCTTCAGGTAGAGGTGCTGACCGATGAAAGCGCCAACGGCGTCAGGAAGCTGCGGCTGCGCCTCGTGTCCCCGCGCCGCGCGCCCCGCGCCGAGTTTGTTCTGGGTGGAGATGTCGAAGTGCTCCGCGCTGCTGTGAACGGCGCTCCCTACGCATCCGGCAAGCCCTGGATGATGCAGTACCGGCCGTTCGGCGCGGAACCGGCTGAATTGGAGCTGGAACTGCGTGAACCCGCGGGGCCGGTGCGCCTGACAGTGATCGAGACCAGTTATGGGTTGCCGGAAACACCCGGTTTCAAGCCGCGCCCCATGCCGGACCACGTGATTCTGGAGCCGAACACGACCGGCTGGGGAAAGGGCCTGCGAAGCAACTGGACGATGGTGAGGAAAACGCATGTCCTGGGCGCGGGCAAGCCCGCGCAGAGCCTGCCCGCACCCAAATAGCACTTAAACGAACTTGTACTGCCCTGGCATGGGCAGCGGAGGAGCGTCCATCTTCTCGTCGTAACCGAAGGCCTTGGGCATGAGATCCTGCTTCGAATTCATGATCATGTCCCAGGTGATCTCCAGTCCCGAGTAGGCGGATTCGCGGGCCATGATGCAGGTCAACGTGCTCTCGGACACCTCGATCCCGTGGTTCACGTAGGGACCGGTGCCGAGGATGCTGTTGACCATCTCGATGTGCTCCTGCACCTGCGGATTGACGCCGCCGTCCCCGCGCATCTCGGGTATCCGCATGCGGCCCTTGGTGCCGACCACGAGCTCGCTGACCTCCCGGTAGGTGCCTGCGGGAAACTGCCGGCAGTGGCTGGAGAGCCGGACTCCGTTGGGATAGACGAACTCCGAGTACATGTGGTCGTAGATGTTGCCGTACAGTTCCTCGCGCGGGCGCCACGCGGCTCCGCCGCTGGCGACCACCTTGATGGGATGCATGCGCAACATCCAGTTAATGAGGTCGATGTTGTGGAAGTGCTGCTCGACAATTTGGTCGCCGCATAGCCACAGGAAGGAGTACCAGTTGCGGTGCTGCCAAGTCATGTCGCCCCACTTCGGGTCGCGCGCCTTGGCGTGCATCACCGGCCCGCTGAGGTAGCGCACGTAAGCGTTGGTGACCTCGCCGATCTCTCCGTTGCGGATGGCTTCCACCGCCCGCTTGGTAGCCGCGTGGGAGCGTTTTTGCGCTCCGCTCATCACCGTAAGTCCGAGTTGCTCGGCGCGCCGCGAGGCTTCCATCACCTTGCGGGTTCCCACCGCGTCCGTGGCAAAGGGCTTCTCGGCGAAGATGTGCTTGCGCGCCGCCACGGCGGCCTCAAAGTGCTGCGGACGGTAGCCCGGCGGCGTGCACAGCAGCACCACGTCGATCTCGCTGCTCAGCACCTTCTTGAAGGCTTCAAAGCCCACAAACCGGTGCTCCGGACTCACGTTAATGCGGTCCTGAATGCCCGGGAACCGCTTCGCGTCGCGCAGCCGCGCCAGGCTGCCCTCCAGCTTGTCCTCGAACACGTCCGCCATGGCGACCAGCTCAACGTTTGGGTTGCCGGTGAGCAGGTCGTTCACCGCGCCGGTGCCTCGCCCGCCGCTGCCCACCAGGCCGGCCTTCAGTTTCTCTTTGCCGACGCCGCGCACCATCTGCGGGCTGACAATCATGAATGTGGAGGCTGCCGCGCCCGCCACGCTGTTCTTGACCGGGTTCTGTTGGTTTTCGCTCATGGTGGCCTCCTCAGACAAATTTGTACTCGCCCGGAATCGGGAGGGGCGGAACATCCAGTTTTTCGTCGTAACCGAACGCCTTGGGCATCAGGTCCTGCTTGGACTTCATGATCATGTCCCAGGTGATCTCCATCCCTGAATAGGCGGCTTCGCGGCCCATAATGCAGGTCATCGTGCTTTCGGCAACCGGCATGGCATGGTTGATGTAGGGTCCGTTGCCGCGGATGCTGTCCACCATGACGGTGTGCTCGTAGACATAGTCGCGGACGCCCTTGGCGCCCATGTCGCGGCAGTTGCTGCGCCCCTTGGAGCCCATCACGAGTTCGCTTACGTTCTGGTAGGAACCACGCGGGAATTGCCGGCAGTGGCTCGACATCCGAACGCCGTTCGGGTATTCGAACTCCGCGTAGATGTGGTCGTAGATATTGCCATACAGTTCTTCGCGCGGGCGCCATGCGGCACCCCCGCTCGCCACCACCTTCACCGGATGCGTCCCCATCACCCAATTGCAGACGTCAATGTTGTGGAGGTGCTGTTCGACGATCTGGTCTCCGCAAATCCACAGGAAGGAGTACCAGGCGCGGTGCTGCCAGGTCATGTCGCCCCACTTCGGGTCGCGGCCTTTCTGTTGGATCACAGGTCCGCCAATCCAATAAGCGTACGTGGCTACGATGTCGCCAATTGCGCCATCCTGGATGCGCTTCACCGTGTCCATGTACTCGCGGTTGAATCGCCGTTGGGCGCCGCTCACCACGGTGAGTTTTTTCTGCTCGGACTTCCTGGCCGCATCCATGAAGCGCCTTACGCCCACCGCGTCCGTGCCGAAGGGCTTCTCACAGAAGACGTGCTTGTTGGCTTCGATGGCGGCTTCAAAGTGCAGTGGGCGGTAGCCGGGAGGCGCGCACAGCAGAATGATATCGACGCCCGACTCGATGACCTTCTTATAGGCGTCAAAGCCCACAAAACGGTGTTCCGGAGATACCTTGATGCGGTCCTGAAATTGGCCGTGCCGCTTGGTGTCGCGCAGCCATGTCAGCGATTGCTCGAGCCGGTCCTCGAAGACGTCGCCCATGGCCACAAAGTCCACGTTTTGGGCGCCGGTCATCAGGTCGATGACGGCGGTACGGCCACGTCCACCGCAGCCGATGAGCCCGGCTCGGAGCCTCTCTTGCCCCGCGCCCCTGACCAGTTCGGGCTTGATGATCATGAACGTGGAGGCCCCTGCGCCAGCGGCGGTTCGCCTTAGAAAAGATCTTCTTGATAAAGGATCCTGGTTGGATGGGTTCACTTTTTTCCTCCCTAGCTCGCGGCTAACAGGCTGCTGAAAAAGCCTTCCGGTGGTCTGCGGCGCCCCAAGCTCAAGCTTAGGCCACACGGTAAACCGACGGCTTCCGTGCCCACGTGGGGCGAGCTTCAGCTTGCCCAACGGCTTCTTCAGCAGCCTCCTAACGCGCCACTCATTGTATAACCATTGAGGTAGCCACGGTTGTTGGCGCGCCTGGAACCCGGCGGCCGGGTTTCAGCAGATAGCTGCTACGCTGTGTAGGAAGACGCCCGGCAGGGATCGGACGTAAGGACAGTACCCCGGTTCTCCATGCCGGCAAATCGGACCAAGATATGAAAATAGGATCGTTCGCGGCTCACGTTCATGTGCATTCAGCCCTTGTTGGCGAGGACGCTGCCATCTTCGATTTCAGGCCGTCAGCCTGCGCTCTGAGTTCCGCTTGCGTCATGGATAGTCAGCTTTGGGGTGCAACCCATGGCGGGTGATTCTCTGAGCGGAAGCCTGGGGGTATTTGCAGCCGCTGTTACGCCCCGGCGGCCCGGGCATCCCGAGCCGGACATCGGAGCCGCCTTGCAGGTGATCGATTTCCTCTGCAACAGCAAGGTGCGCGGCATCGCCCTGTTCGGAGCCACTGGCGAGTATCCCCACTTCAGCCTGGAGCATCGTACGCACCTCGCCGGTCTGGCAATTAAGCGCAGCCGGCTGCCTGTCCTGGTCAACGTGTCGCACTCCACCCTCGACGGAGCCCTCCGTCTGGCTGACGAAGCCGCCGCCGCAGGAGCTTCGGGCTTCATGATTGCTCCGCCCCATTACTACACCTACCAGCAGGCCGAGGTGAGACAGTTCCTTCTGGACTTTGGGTCGGAATGCTCAGGCACGTTGCCGGTCTTCCTCTACAACATCCCGTTCTTCACTTCAGAAATATCCTCCGCCACGGCGTCGGACCTGCTCTCCAGCGGATACTTCGCCGGCATCAAGGACTCGAGCGGCTCCTGGGAGTATTTTCAGGTTCTGAAGAAGCTCCAGGAGACTGCGCCTTTCACCATGCTGGTGGGCAATGACGTCCTTTTCACGGAGGCTCGCCAAGGCGGAGCCGACGGCATCATTTCCGGCGTGGCGTGCGCCGTGCCGGAGTTGTTGCTCGGCTTGGAGCGCGCCATCTGCGAAGGAGCCAAGCAGAAGACGGCCCGCCTCGAAGCCAGACTTGTGGAGTTTATCGAGTGGCTGGACGCGTTCCCCGCCCCTGTCGGCATCAAACTGGCCTTAAGCGCGCGTGGAATTCCTGGCGGTCTTCCCGCCTGCCCGCCCGCCGAAGCCACCAAAGAAACTCTGGCAGCCTTCGAGCGCTGGTTTATCAAGTGGCTGCCCGAGATGCGTGCTGAAGTCCAGACGGCATGAAGATAGCGAGATTCCTGTTCGCACTCGTGTTGGCGGCTGCCGCCCTGCCGGCGCAAGTCTTCAACGCGGGTCCACAGGTTCTCAGTTTCTTCTCGTCCGTGGACGACACGGACCAGCCTTACGGCCTCTACGTCCCCAAAGACTATGACGCTACAAGAAAGTACCCGCTCGTCATCAGCCTCCACGGAGCAGGCTCCAACCACCGGTTGAACTTGCGGCGCGTTTTCGGCCGGGGCAATCGGCCCGGCGAAACCGATAGCGAAGCGAGCCGTTACTTCCCGCCTTTGGGCGAAGTGAACTACATCGTGGCCACTCCGCTGGCTCGCGGCACCATGGGTTACCAGGGTCTGGCGGAACGCGACGTTTACGACGTGCTGGAAGACGTCCGGCGCCGCTTCAACATCGACGAGGACCGCGTCTACCTCACCGGCTTGTCGATGGGCGGCGGCGGCGCGCTGTGGTTGGGTTTGACGCGCCCTGACCTGTGGGCGGCCATCGCTCCGGTTTGCCCCGCAGCGCCGGAGGGCGCTCTGGAGCTCGCTCCCAACGCGCTCAACCTGCCTGTCCACTTGTTCCAGGGTGAGATCGATCCTCTCGTGCCCGCTCAGGGTGTCCGTCAATGGCACAAGCGGTTGCTGGATGAGGGCGCGCATGCCGAATACATCGAGTACCCCGGCGTCCGCCACAATTCGTGGGACTACGCCTACCGGGACCGTGCCATCTTCGGCTGGTTCGACAAGCACCGCCGCAACCGTTACCCCGAGCGCGTGCGCTTCGTCAGCTCTCAATACAAGTACGCCTCCGCCTATTGGGTCCGTCTCGACGGCTTGACTCCCGGAGTAAGAGCGTCCGTCGACGCACGCCTGATGCCGGCCAACCGAGTGGAGGTGCGGACGGAGAATCTCCTCGGTCTTACACTCGATTTCACCGGGCATCCCGCTTTCAACCCGAAGTTGCCGATCATCGTGTCCGTGGACGGGACTGCGTTGAAAACGAAACCCGCCACTTCCGTCTCGTTGACGCGGCAGGGCGGAGCGTGGAAGCTCGGCGCGTACGAAGCTCCCGCCGGCGCAAAGAGAAAGGGCGCCGAAGGTCCGGCCGTCGAGACCGTTTCCAGCCGCCACGTGTACGTCTACGGCGCCGCTGACAGCCCTTCAGAAGAAGCCTTGCGCGCGAGGCGCGAACAGGCGGCAGCAGCAGCGGATTGGGCCGGTGGACGCGGCCGGCTGCTCGTCAATTTCCGCGTGCTGGCCGACAAAGCCGCCACGGAAACCGAAATCCGCGATGCGAACCTGGTGCTGTTCGGCACCAAGGAGACGAATGCGCTCCTGGCTCGCTACGCGGACCGCCTGCCGCTTGAACTCAACGCCGGTGCGGCGGATTACGGACTGGTGTTCGTGGCTCACGCCGACGGACGCTACCTCCTGGTCAACTCCGGGCTGCCCTGGTGGACCGGTGGAGACAACGCCAGCCGGCCCGGTTTTCGTTTCATCCCGGCCGCCTACAGGCTGTTGCAGGGTTTCGGTGATTACATCGTGTTCAAAGGTTCTTTGGAGAATGTGATCGCCGAAGGGCTGTTCGATGTGAACTGGAAGGTACCTCAGGAGGTGGCCTCGAAGCTGGAAGCCACCGGAGCTGTGAGGGTGCGGTGAGAGGCGACCTGGATTCAGAACAAATGCGCCGCTTCGGCCGCGAAGTGGCCGATTGGATAGCCGCCTACCTGGAAGAAGTCGGCGAAAAACCCGTTCTGCCCGCGGTTCGCCCGGGCGAACTCCTCGCCCGCCTGCCGGGCAGCGCGCCCGAGCAGGGCGAAGCGATGGAAGAAATCCTCGAGGATTTCCGCCGGACCGTTCTTCCCGCCGTAACGCACTGGAACCATCCCCGCTTCCATGGGTACTTTTCCATCTCCGGTTCAGGCCCCGGCATTCTCGGCGAAATGCTCACCGCCGCCCTGAACGTCAACGGGATGCTGTGGCAGACGTGTCCGGCGGCAACCGAACTCGAACTGACAGTGCTGGGCTGGCTGCGGCAGTGGCTGGGGCTGCCGGAAGGCTTCTTCGGCATCATCTATGACACGGCCTCCATCAGCACCTTCCACGCGCTGGCCTGCGCCCGTGAAGAGGCTGACCCGGACGTCCGCAGACTTGGCCATCGCCTGCCGATGGTGCTCTACGTATCCGAGCAGGCCCACTCCTCGGTTGAGAAAGCCGCCATTGCCTTGGGCATCGGGCAGGCCAACGTCCGCAAAATCCCTGTCGACGGCGAGTTTCGAATGCGTGCCGAGGTGTTGGAAGAGGCCATCCGCAAGGACGCCGCCGCCGGTTTGAAGCCTTTCTGCGTGGTGGCCACGGTCGGCACTACATCCACCACGAGCATTGATCCGCTGCCAGCCATCGCCGGCATCTGCCGCGAGCACGGGCTTTGGCTTCACGTGGACGCCGCTTACGGAGGCGCCGCTGCCGTCGCAGAGGAATACCGCTACGTGCTGGACGGAGTGGAACTGGCCGACTCGATCGTCGTCAATCCGCACAAATGGCTCTTCACGCCCATCGATCTCAGCGCCTTTTACACTCGCAAGCCGGATACGCTCCGGCGCGCCTTCTCTCTGGTGGCGGATTACCTGCGGACGGACGCCGACGCGGTTGCGGTCAACTACATGGACTATGGCTTGCAGCTAGGGAGGCGCTTTCGTTCGCTGAAGCTCTGGTTCGTGATGCGTTATTTTGGCCGGGAAGGGGTGGCCGCCATTCTGCGCAACCACATCCGCTGGGCTCAGGACTTCGCCTCCTGGGTGAGGGAAACGCCAACCTTCGAGGTGGTGGCGCCGGTGCCCTTTTCTCTGGTGTGCTTCCGATACCGCGGCCCGGATGAGGAGAATCGCAAACTTCTTGCCGCCATCAACGCCGAAGGCTCGACGTTTCTTTCGCACACCATCCTGAACGGCAGATTCGTCCTCCGCATGGCCGTCGGCAACGTGCGAACCACAGCCGCCGACGTCCGCCGCACCTGGGACTGCGTCCTCTCAGCCTCCCGCCGCCTTTTACCCAACCGGGGACGGTAACCATCCAACCCCAGGGCCGCCCCAGCCTCGCTGATGCTTGAGTGTATATACAGATCTAGTATATACTCGGATTGTGCTCGACGATCTCCTCGGCTTCGATTGGGATGCGCATAACGTCGGACACATCGCCGCGCACCAAGTCATGCCCCAGGAGGTTGAGGAGGCAGTCGGAAGGAGTCATGTCGTCTTTGCCGCACCTCCGAGGGGCGGCGAGAAACGGTGGAAGCTGCTTGGAAAGTCGGCGGCGGGACGGTACTTGGTGGTGGTGTTCACTATTCGCCGGAAGCGATTCCGCACCGTGACGGCGTACGCAATGAATCAGGCGGAAAGGAGGCGATATGCCCCGGAAATCGAAGGCTAAGTCAGAATCCCTGGATGCTGATGCTGCTTGGTACGCGACGCCGGAGGGGCGCCGGCAAACCACCCGGGAGTTGGAGCGCGCTCTCAAGAAGGGTATTGTGCTGCACTCGCCAGGGTCAGCGATCCCGCGGACGGCTGCCAAAGTTCTCGCCGAGTTGGTGGAGCAAGCCAAGGCCAGGGCGACCAAGGCAATCTCGATCCGCGTTCCGCTTACGGACCTGGAGCGCGCCCAACGGATCGCCGCCAAAGAAGGCATCGGTTATCAAACCGTCCTGAAGCGGGCGATCCGTGAAGGCTTGAAGAAGGTTTCTTGAAACCAACCGGGGACGGTAACCAATTTCACCGTTTCCGCTGCGCTCGGGTTGCGGGCCGTCGCGCCTTCGTCTCAAGCCTCGGACTCCAGGAGCCGCAAGTCGCGCCCGAGCGCTTCCTCGAAATTGTGCAATTGGTTACCGTCCCCGGTTGAGGTTGAAGCATATAATCGGAATGCGCCGATGACACTGAAAACTCTAACTGCTTTCTTGCTTTTCACGTTGCCCGCCTTCGGCAGGTCTTCGATCCCGCTGGCCGGAACGTGGGATTTCCGTCTCGACCCGGAGAAGGTGGGCCACGCCCGCAACTGGCAGGGCGAACGCATCGCGGGTGAATCAATCTACCTGCCTGGAAGCACTGATCAGGCCGGCTATGGGAACAAAACCAGCGGGCCGGAAAAGGGTTGGTTATCCCGCCCCGCGACCTACGAAGGTCCCGCCTGGTACCAGCGTGACGTCCACATCCCGGAAAGCTGGCGCGGGAAACGCATTACGCTGTTTCTGGAACGTCCTCACTGGCAGACCGAGGTCTGGGTGAATGGCCGCGCGGCCGGGGTTGAGAACAGTCTCTCCACACCGCACGTTTACGATCTGACCAGCCTGCTCGCGCCCGGCCGCCACCGCCTCACCATCTGCGTAGATAACACCTACCGCATCGACGTCGGCAGAAATGCCCACAGCGTCACCGATCATACGCAGACAAACTGGAACGGCATCGTCGGCAGGATCGAATTGCAGGCGAGCGACCCTGCCTGGATTGACTCCGCCAGGGTCTATACCGACGTCAAGAGCCGCGCCGTGCGCGTGGTGGCTGAGGTACGCAACGCCACAGGCACTCCGCTGGCCGGCGAAATCATGGCCTCGGTGGCGGGAACGGTGGCACAGGCATCGTCGGCTGTTTCTCTGCCGGCTGCCGCCCAGAGCGTTGAGTTGCTCATTCCGATGCCAAAGAACACCAGGCTGTGGGACGAGTACGTGCCGTCAGTCCAGGAGTTGGAGCTCACGCTGACGTTGCGCGGAGCCGGTAAAGTGCTGCGCGACAGCACCCGAACGACCTTCGGGCTGCGCTCAATCGGCACACAAGGCACGCAGTTCGTCTTGAATGACCGCCCTCTGTTCCTGCGCGGCACGCTCGAGTGCAACATCTTTCCGCTCACGGGCTATCCTCCCATGGACGTCGAAGGCTGGGAGCGCCTTTACCGGATCGCGCGCGCCTACGGGCTGAATCATTTCCGGTTTCACTCCTGGTGCCCGCCGGAGGCGGCGTTCATAGCTGCTGACAAGGCGGGGTTCTTGCTTCAGGTCGAATTGCCTGTGTGGAGTTCCAGGGTAGGAAAGGACGCCGAGTTGGACGCCTTCATGCGCGCTGAGGGCGAGCGCATTCTTAAGAGCTACGGCAACCATCCCTCATTCACGATGCTCTGTCTTGGCAACGAACTGACAGGCGATTTCGAGACCATGGACAAGATGGTCACCGCGTTGAGAGAGAAGGATCCCCGGCGCCTTTACACATTCAGCTCCGACCACCGCCGGAGAGCCCCCGGTCCGACATCCGATTACTACGTATCCCACAACACTACTCTCGGGCCTGTTCGCATCCACGGCGCGCGTTTCGGCAAGACCATGTCGAACACGGATTATGACTTCTCGGACATGGTCAAGTTGATGCCCATGCCGCTGGTCGCGCACGAGCTTGGACAATGGGTGGTCTTCCCGGATTACAAGGAACTCGGAAGTTACACGGGCGTCTTGAAGCCGCGGAACCTGGAAGCCTTCCAGCATCAGTTGGCGCAGCGTGGCATGGCTGATCAGGCGGCGGCATTTCAGGCGGCATCCGGCAAGTTCGCCTGGCTGGTCTACAAGGAAGACATGGAGGCGGCGCTGCGCACGCCCCGCTTCGGCGGATATCAACTCCTGCAAATCCATGACTTTCCGGGTCAGGGCGAGGCCCTCGTCGGCCTCCTGGACTCCTTCTGGAACAGCAAGGGGATATTCACACCGGAGGAGTTCCGCCGCTTCAATAGCGAGACTGTGCCGCTTCTGCGTTTGCCTAAGTTCGTATGGACGTACGGGGAAAGGCTGAAAGCCAGAGTGGAGGTCGCTCATTACGGCAAACAGCCGCTGACGAGGACGGTGGCCTCATGGTCGGTCCGCGGGGACGACGGAAGAACCTGGTCGACGGGGAAGCTGCGGGCGGTGACGATCCCGGTGGGCAGTGTCACCAACCTGGGAGAGATCTCATTCCCGCTCGGCCCGGCTCAGCGCGCGGCTCGTTTGAAGGTGACGGTGGCGCTCGAAGGCACGGACGCCCGCAACGATTGGGACATATGGGTTTACCCGAAGGAACTCGTCACGCCGCCGGGAGAGGTGCTGGTCACCGGGACGCTCGACCGCGCGGCCTGGGACAAGCTGTCCTCCGGCGGTTCCGTGGCGCTACTGTTAGCGCCCGGCTCGTCCGCCGGACGGACCTTGCCGATGCGCTTCCTGCCTGTCTTCTGGTCCTTGAGTTGGTTTAAAGCTCAGCCCGGCACACTGGGCATTCTCACTGACCCGTCCCATCCGGCGTTACGAGAGTTTCCCACTGACATGCACAGCAACTGGCAGTGGTGGGAACTGACGCAGAATGCGCGCGCCTTCATCCTCGACGATTTGCCGGGCTCTTTAAGGCCCGTCGTGCAGGTGATCGACGACTATCACCGGAACCACAAGCTCGGCGCCGTCCTGGAGGCTCGCGTTGGCAAAGGGCGGCTGCTGATCAGTTCGCTCGACCTTGTATCCGATCTCGACCAACGCCCGGTAGCGCGCCAACTGCGGCACTCGCTTCTGAGCTACGCGCAGAGCCAGAGTTTCCAGCCAGAAGTTGAATTGGATCCATCAGCCCTGAGCACCCTTCTCACGAATCGGGGACAGTAACCAATTGCACTGTTTCCGCTGCGCTCGGGTTGCGGGCCGTCGCGCCTTCGTCTCAAGCCTCGGACT
>JBBIND010000004.1:0-82563 GCA_037444075.1 Acidobacteriota bacterium
GCGGGCGCGCCGCGAAGTTGACATTTTAGCGCAACCGGGTCTAGTCCCAAGCCGCTGCTAGTCCCTGGTGTTCTCGTGGACTTTGCGCACCATCCCCTGCAACTCCCAAAGGACGGCGGGGTCCGCACTGGCGATGCCCGCCGTGACCGGGTCGCGCATTTCCAGGATTTCCTTGAGCCTCTGTTGGCGTTCCGGGTTGGTGATGTTGGGAAGGACGTCTCTAAGCGTGTTGAAAAACTGCGTAGAGTGCTGGGAGGCCAGCCCGAAGTTCTTCTGGCTGGCCTCCATGTAGACAAAACCTATCTGGTCACGTATACGCGGCGCTTTGTTCCGCCAGACGCAGGGCGGCGGTCCGTCAGGCGGGATACTTGCCTGTAATGTAGTCTTCCAGATGGCGGATCGTGGCTTGTTGGTCAGTGATGATGGCACGCACCAGGTCCCCGATGGAGATCACGCCTACCACACGGTCATCTTCCAGCACAGGCAGGTGGCGGACACGGCGGTTCGTCATTATCCGCATGCTTTCGTCCACCGTGTGATCCGGAGTGACATAGTAAACGGGGGAGCTCATGATTTCGCCCACCGGCGTCTGTTTGGAAGATTTTCCCTGGAGAATCACTTTGCGCGCGTAGTCGCGTTCGGAGACGATGCCAACGAGCTTCTCCCCGTGCAGCACCAGCAATGCTCCGACGTGCCTCTCAGCCATGTGTGAGATGGCCTCGTAGATCGAGGCGTCAGGGGGCAGCCAGTATACGTCGCCGCCTTTGGACTCCAGAAGAGTGCGGATTGTCTCGACAGTGGGCATCGGTTCGACCTTCGAGCTATCATAATCCGGCTCAGGCTCGGATCGCTAGTCCGGCAGGCGGGCGGACGCAACCTGCGCCGCGATTCGCTATCCTAATCGCTTGGCGCGCATTCCTGGATTCCTGTTTCTAACAAGCCTGGTTGAGAGGCGCACGCTGCTTCTGCAGCTGGTGCGGCGCGACTTCGAGCAGCGCTTCGTCGGTTCCGCCGCGGGGTGGCTTTGGGGGCTCATCCACCCCCTGGTGCTCCTGCTGAGCTGGACATTCGTCTTCCAGATCTGCATGAAGATCACGCTGCCGCGTGGTGAGGTCACGCAGAACTACACCATCTTCCTGTTGTGCGGATACCTGCCCTGGATGCTGTTTCAGGAGACCGTTATGCGCTCGGCAACCAGCCTGATTGACCATTCCAACCTGATCACCAAGACCTTGTTCCCCGCCGAGCTGCTGCCGATTTCCATCTTTATCTCCTCTCTAATCAATCACTTGATGGCGTTGGTGCTGGTGGCGCTGGCCGTTTTGCTGGTGTTGAATCACTTCAGCCTGATGATCCTGATGCTGCCCCTGTACATGTTCCTGGCCGGTCTGTTCGCGGTCGGCGTCGGGTGGATTGCCGCCAGCCTCCACGTGTATCTTCGGGATACGGCGCAAGTGCTCACGGTGACGCTCACCTTGTGGTTCTGGACCACGCCCATCTTCATCAACGAGGAGTTTTACCCCGAACAGGTGCGTTTCCTCCTGAAGGTGAATCCACTGGCTTTCCTGGTGCGGGCTTACCGGGATCGCATCCTGTCTTACAGGGTTCCGGATTGGGAGGAGACCGCGGTTCTGGCTGGCTTCAGCCTGGCCACCTTCGTTGCCGGCGGCCTGTTCTTCCGCCACCTGCGGCGAGGTTTCGCTGACGTGCTTTAGGAGTGATTATGCCTGGTGTTTCTCGACGCCATTTCTTCATGACCGCGGGAGCCGGCCTGCTGGCCAGGCCGGCGCAAGCCGCGCCGCGCCCTAATGTGCTGCTCATCCTGGCCGACGACCTGGCTTCCTGGATGCTCGGATGTTACGGGAATCGCGAGATTCGGACGCCGAACATCGACCTGCTGGCGCGAAGCGGCACACGCTTTCAGAACAGTTTCGTTTGCACGCCCATTTGCTCCGCCAGCCGGGCGACGCTGTTCACCGGCCGGGTCCCTCGCCAGCACGGCATCCACGACTTCCTCACGGACAAACCTGCGGAGAGGCCGCCTCAGGGTCAGGCCGCGCCGCCGCCCTCGTTCGCCAAGGAGATGATGATCTCCGACATCCTGGCGGCCGAAGGCTACGACTGCGGCTATGTGGGCAAGTGGCACATGGGCAACGACGAGCAGCCCGGCCACGGCTTCCGCCACAGCTACACGCTCTCAGCCGGTCCGCGCACGAACCGCGATCCCGTGATGAGCCGCAACGGCCAGCGCGTTCAGGAGCAAGGCTATCTGGCGGAGTTGATGACGCAGGAGGCCTGCCGCTTCATCGATGAACAAAAAGCCGGCCGCCCCTTCTTCCTCACCGTGGGCTACCTGAACCCCCACACGCCCTACGATGGGCACCCGCAGAAGTACTACGACATGTACGCCAAAACCAGCTTCGACACGGTCGGCTGGCAACCGGCGGCGCCCCATGCCCTGCGGGAGAAGGACATGCTGCAGGACATCGTCGGGAACATTCGCAAGTGCGCTGCCAGCGTCACAGCGCTGGACGACCAGATCCCCGTTCTCCTGGACAGGCTCCAGCAGCGCGGGATGCGCGACAACACGCTCGTCATCTTCACGAGCGACAACGGCTACCTGCTGGGACGCCACGGGCTTTGGAGCAAGGGACACGCTTCCGACCCCATCAACATGTACGAGGAAGTCATGCAGGTGCCCATGATCTGGCACTGGCGCGGACGCACCCCCGTGGAAGCCGTCCGGCCCGAGTTGGTCAGCTTCTATGACTTCCTGCCGAGCCTCTGCGAGGCGGTCGGCGTCACCCCGCCCGGGGACCGGAACTTGTGCGGCAACAGTTACTTCCCGTTAGCCGCCGGGCGCGCCCTGCCGCGAGGGCGCAGTTGGCCGGGCACCGTTTTCGGCCATTTCCGGAACACCGAGATGGCGCGCGACAACCGCTTCAAACTGGTCCTCCGGAACGACGGGACCGGGCCGAATGAACTCTACAACCTGCGCACGGATCCCGGCGAAGCCAGGAATGAGTTCGACAACGCGGCTTACATCACGGTCAAGGACCGGCTGCAGGGCGAGTTGGAAGCCTGGCGGCGGAAGTGCGTGTAGGCTCTGGTGGCCGGCGTGGGCTGGGGGCGAGACGGAGATCTTGCCTTGGAATCGGCATAAAGTGGTAACATTGTGCTAATTGCTGTTCTCTGGCAGCACCATTTTTTTGTAGTGAAATCATGATGAACGTACACCCCAAAGGTACGCAGGCTCGCGTACTCCTCACTTCAGTTTTTGGCCCGTACGCCCAGGACGATGAATTCGGCAGCCGCTCCATCAATCCCATGGAGCTGTACCACAACCAGGTGACCAAGGCTCAGGGCCCGTTCTCCCTGCGCATGTTCCACCGTTCCTGGGGAATCATGATGATCCAGGAGAACATCTCCGCCCCGTGTACGGTCCTCGATTTCCCGACCCGCGAGAAGTTCGCTCAGGAACTGCGGAACAACTCCTACGACGTTGTGGGAATTTCCTCCATCATCGTGAACGTGGGTAAAGTGCGGGAAATGTGCCGCATGGTGCGGGAACTTTCGCCGCAGAGCACCATCGTCGTGGGCGGGCACGTCTCCGCGATTCCGGGACTTCAGCACCTGATCGACGCCGACCACATTGTCAAAGGCGACGGCATTTCCTGGATGCGGCGATTCCTCGGCGAGGACGAAGATGCCCCCATCCATCACCCGGACATCGTCTCGGGTCACGGGCATCGCCTCATGGGGTTGAGCGTTCCGCGTCCCAAGGGCAAAGTGGCGGCCACGCTGATTCCGTCGGTCGGCTGCCCCATGGGGTGCAACTTCTGCACGACATCGGCGTTCTTCGGCGGCAAGGGCAAGTTCCTGAACTTCTTCGATTCGGGCAAGGAACTTTACGAGCTCATGTGCCGGATGGAGAACAACCTCAGGACGAAGTCATTCTTCGTCATGGACGAGAACTTCCTGCTCAACCGTCCCCGGGCGATGGAGTTGTTGGACCTGATGCGGCGCGGCGACAAAAGCTGGGAGTTGTACGTGTTCTCTTCAGCCAACGCGTTGCGCAAGTACACCATGGAGGAGCTGGTCCAGCTCGGCGTTTCCTGGGTATGGATGGGACTGGAGTCACCCAAGTCCAACTATTCCAAGCTGGACGGGACGAATACGCTGGAACTGACCCGCGAGCTTCGCAAGCACGGCATCAAGCTTCTGGGATCCACCATCGTGGGCCTGGAGCACCACACACCGGATAACATCAGGTCGGAAATCGAACACGCTGTTTCGCACGGGACGGACTTCCACCAGTTCATGCTCTACACCCCGGTGCCGGGTACTCCCCTCTACCATGAGATGGAGCAGGAAGGCAGGCTGCTGAACGTTGACCTGGCTGACATCCACGGACAGTTCAAATTCAATTTCGAGCATGCCGCCATTTCCAGAGAGCAGTCCAAGAACTTTCTTGACTGGGCCTTCGAAAGGGACTACGAAGTAAACGGTCCCAGCGTGTACCGTATCTGCCGGACGATGCTGGACGGTTGGCGGCGTTACCGCAATCACCCCGACCGGCGCATCCGGAGGCGGTTCGAGTCCGAGATAGCCTCTTTGAAGAGCGGCTACGCGGCTTTGCTGTGGGCCATGGAAAAGCACTTGCGGGAGACCAACCGGACGGTCAGCCAGAAGATCCGTGAACTGCGCCTTGACCTGTCCATCGAATTCGGCGTCGCCAGCCGCGTGGCTCAGGCTTTTGCCGGTCCACTGCTGCTCTGGTCGACGCGCCGCGAAGAAAAGCGGCTCGCGAAGGGTCTCACCTACGAGCCGGACACGGTCATCGAGCGGAAGAACTGGGCTCCCGCTTCGGAATAACGTAGTCCACTTCGTAGACCACATAGCCGGTGCGGCTCATGCCGATCTTTTCGTAGGTTTGCTGTGCCGCGCGGTTTTCGGATTCCACGTAGAGGCGCAAGCCGCAAACGCCTTCCGCGTTCCGGGCGCGCATGACAACATCCTCGTAAAGCTGGCGGAAAATGCCACGCCCGCGGAAATCGGGCGCCACGTATACGCTCTGAATCCACCAGAAAGTGCCGTTGCGCCAATCGCTCCATTCGTAGGTGACCATCAACTGCCCCACCACGCGGCCATCGAGTTCCGCCAGCAGATAGAAGCCCTTGGAGGAGTCCGCGAGGAGGCTGTGGACGCCCGCCAGCGCGCGCTCGGCGCACAATTCTATGTGTTCGGTTTCCAAGGCCATGGCGCTGTTAAAGGCGGTGATTTGTTCAGCGTCCGTGGAGACTGCCGGGCGGATTATGGGGGCTTCGGACATGGCGGCGTTCCGGGTGGACCGGCGGCAAATCTGAAGTGTACTATAGGGAATTAACCGCATGAAAGCCTTGCTTGAGATCCTCTCTCCCGGTGAGGAGGAATGGTTGTTGGCTCAATCCGTGGATCCCCGGAGGCTACCTGTCCATGTCGCCATCATCATGGACGGCAATGGCCGGTGGGCCCGGCGCCGGGGTCTGCCGCGGGTGGCCGGTCACAAGGCGGGAATCGAAGCCGTGCGGACCGTTGTGGAAACTTCCGCCCGGCTGGGGATAAGAGCGCTCACCCTCTACGCCTTCTCCACGGAAAACTGGAAGCGCCCCCGTAACGAGGTGGAAACCCTGTGGCGGCTACTGCGCGTTTACCTGCGCGCTGAACTGCCTGTGCTGGAGCGCAACAACATCTGCCTGCGAGCCATCGGCAGGCTAAATGAGCTGCCGGAGCAAGTGCGCCGCGAAATCGAGTTCGCCGTGGAACGGACGTCCGCCAACAGCGGGTTGAAGGTGAATCTGGCCATCAACTACAGCGGCCGGGCCGAACTGACGGACGCCGTCAACGCCTTGATTGAAGCTGCCCGGCGCGCCGGAACGCTCGACAGCCTGTGCGCTGACGAGGCCTCTCTGGCTTCGCACCTGTATACGCAAGGCTTGCCTGAGCCTGACCTGCTCATCCGCACCTCAGGCGAAATGCGCATCAGCAACTTCCTGCTCTGGCAGATTGCTTACGCGGAACTGTACGTCACCGACACGCTTTGGCCGGACTTTGACCGCGCCGACCTCCTTCGCGCCATCGTGGATTACCAGAAGCGCGAGCGCCGGTTCGGCGGGCTTGAGCCGCCGGGCGGCACGGATGCGGCAGAGGCCCGGCGGCAGAATCCGGACGGCGTGTTCGTGAAATGAAGCGGATACTGACCGCGGCGCTGCTGCTGCCGCCGGTGCTGTACCTCATCCTGCGCGCGCCTTCCCTGGCGTTCCTGGCGGCTGCTGCCGTAGTCGCGCTCTTGTGCTTCCATGAATACCGCCGAATCGTTGAGGCGCATGGCTTCTCCTGCGGCGGTCCCATCGGCTACGCGGCCGGTTTGATTGTGCTGCTGATGCCCCAGCGCGAAGCGCTGGCCGTGCTGTCGATACTGGCGCTCGTAGCGCTTCTGGTCGCCATGCGCCGCGAGAACCTCTCTGAGGCGCTGCCATCGGCGGGCGCCTTGCTGCTTGGCGTGGTCTACGTGTTCCTGCCCTGGCGTTTTGCGGCCGGCCTGAGAGCGGTGAGCGAGCATTGGGTCCTGTTTGCGCTGGCCATCAACTGGGCTGGTGATGTGGCCGCCTATTACGCGGGACGCGCCTTCGGGCGCCACCGGATGGCTCCCCGCGTCAGCCCGAAGAAGTCCTGGGAGGGCGCCGCGGCCTCGGTGGCTGCTTCCATGCTGTTCGGTTTTCTCTACCTCGGCCGATTCCAGTCCGGTATTCCCTGGTATGAAGTGGCGGGTCTGTGCCTGGTGGCGAACCTGGCCGGCCAGTGGGGTGACTTGGCCGAATCAGCGATCAAGCGCGGAGCCGGCGTGAAAGACAGCGGGGTGCTGCTGCCGGGTCACGGAGGCTTTCTGGACCGGCTGGACAGCACGCTCTTCTCATTGCCGGTAGTCTACTTCTGGGTAGTCCAGCCCTGGAAATTCTGAGAATCCCCCTCGGCTCCGAGAGCCCGCCGCACGGACTCCCGGTGGCCGCCGAGGACTTCACGCACCGCGTAGATTTTCCTTCCGGCGCTTTCAAAATACGTCCGCATCACCAGTTCGCCAAGTACACCCGTGCAGAACAGCAGGAGTCCGGCCAGCAGCAGCAGTCCGCCGGCGACCATGAGCGGCCCGTGCTGCTCCATGATGGAACCGCCCCGCAGCTTGAACACCAGCAGGTAGGCCAGAACCAGGCCGCCGACCGAAGTGGAGAGCAAGCCCAGTTTGCCGAAGAAATGCATCGGCCGCGTGAAGTAACTCAGCAGAAACTTGATCGTCAGGATGTCGAACAGCACGTGGAAGGTCCGGCCCAATCCGTAGTGGGACGAGCCGGCGGCGCGCGGGGAATTGCTGATGGGCACCTCGGCGACTCGCGCACCGTAGAAACTGGCCAGTGCAGGTATGAAGCGGTGCAACTCGCCGTACAGGCGCACGTCTTTCAGAACCTCGGCCCGGTAAGCCTTGAAAGTAGTGCCGAAATCCCTCAGGTTGAGCCCGCTGGCTTTGGCCATGCACCAGTTAGCGACGCGTGAAGGCAGCCTGCGGGTGAGCGCGTTGTCTGTGCGCTGGCGGCGCCAGCCGCTGGCTATGTCATAGCCTTCCTCGAGCTTGCTGAGCAGCGCGGGGATGTCAGCGGGGTCGTGCTGGAGGTCGCCGTCCATGGAGATGATGATTTCACCGCCTGCCATGTCGAAGCCCGCCGCGAGAGCCGCGGTTTGACCGAAGTTGCGGCGCAAGCGGACCACCACCACCTGCGTGTCATTCTGCGCCAGGCTTTTCAGCAGTTCAAAGCTGCCGTCCGTTGAGGCGTCGTCCACGTAGATGATCTCCCAGGCTCTGCGTAAGTCTTTGAGAACACTTGTCAGACGGCCATGCAGTGAAGCGATGGCGTGGGCCTCGTTGTGGACCGGAATGACGACTGAAATCATCAGCCTTTAACCAGTGTAACTTGGTAAAATTGAGATTACACATTCGTTTTAGTACGCCGGGAGCCGGACGTGTGAGGCGCACCGGAGACTGGTAAGAAGGAGTCCTTTTGGCCAACACTGAAGGTCCGGAGAGCCCGCGGCCTGGCGGCCCGCCCGGCGGCCAAATGCCCCTCGGGGCGCCAGCCGGCAAGAACCTGATCCCCGTCAACATCGAAGACGAGATGCGGCGCTCGTATCTCGATTACGCGATGAGTGTGATCATCGGCCGGGCCTTGCCGGATATTCGCGACGGCCTGAAGCCGGTGCACCGGCGTCTCCTGTACACCTTGCACGAGATGGGCCTGCACTACAACCGGCCGACACGCAAGTGCGCCAAGATCGTCGGCGAGGTCATGGGTAAGTACCATCCTCACGGCGACGCAGCTATTTATGACACCCTGGTCCGGCTGGCGCAGGATTTCTCCATGCGCTATAAGCTGGTCGACGGGCAGGGCAATTTTGGCAGCGTGGATGGGGACCCGCCCGCCGCCATGCGTTACACCGAAGCCCGGCTGACGCGCATCGCGGGCGCCCTGCTGGAAGACATCGACAAGGAAACGGTCGACTTCCAGCCCAACTACGACGAGAGCGAGGAAGAGCCCGAGGTTTTGCCGACGCGCGTGCCAAACCTCCTCATCAACGGCGGCTCAGGCATCGCCGTCGGCATGGCCACCAATGTTCCACCGCACAATCTGAACGAGGTGATTCAAGCCACCATCGCGGTCGTGCAAAAGCCCGAGATCACTCTGGCGGGAGTAATGAAGTACATGCAGGGCCCGGATTTCCCGACGGGCGGCCTGGTGCTCGGGCATGAGGGCATTCAGGACTATTTCCGGACGGGCCGCGGCTCCATCAAGATGCGCGCCCACGCGGGCACTGAAAAGATCGGCAAGGACCGCGAAGCCATTGTCGTCACCGAGATCCCTTACCAGGTGAACAAGGCCAGGCTGATTGAGCAGACCGCCGCGCTGATCAACCAGAAGAAGATTGAAGGCATCTCCGAGATTCGGGATGAGAGCGACCGCGACGGCATGCGCATCGTCTTTGAGCTGAAGCGCGGCGAGCAGGCGGAAGTCATTCTGAACAACCTGTACAAGCACACGCAGCTGCAGTCGAACTTCGGCGTCATTCTGCTGTCGATTGTCAATGGGCAGCCCAAGCAATTGGGCGTGCTCGACATGCTGCACCGCTTCGTGGATCACCGCGTTGAAGTGGTGCGGCGCCGGACGGAGTACCTTCTGAGAAAGGCTCGCGAGCGCGAGCACATCCTGCTCGGCTTCCAGATTGCTCTCGCGAACCTGGATGCCGTGATCAAACTGATTCGGGCGTCGCAGAACCCGCGTGAGGCGCGCGAAGGATTGATGTCCCGCTTCGAGTTCAGCGAACGTCAGGCACAGGCCATCATCGAGCTTCAATTGCAGCGCCTGACGAGCATGGAGCAGCAGAAGATCATCGACGAACTGGCGGAAATTCAGAAGCGCATCGCCGAGTACCTGGGGATTCTGGGCTCAGAGGCGACGCTGCGCGGCGTCATCGTCAAAGAACTCAAGGAAGTGCAGAAAGAGTTCGGCGATGAGCGCCGCACGCGGATCATCGAGGATCCGGGCGAGATTCGGATTGAGGACCTCGTTCCGAGGGAGGATGTGGCTGTCACCGTTACGCGCGGCGGCTACCTGAAGCGCACCGCCATTGATCAGTACCGCCGCCAAGCCCGGGGCGGCAAGGGACGCATCGGCATGGTGACCCGCTCGGAGGACATGGTGCAGCACCTCATTGTGGCCTCCACGCACAGCTACCTGCTGGCGTTCACCAACATGGGGCGGTTGTACTGGCTCAAGATTTACGAGATTCCCGACTCGGCCACCACCGGGAAGGGCAAGAACATCAACAGCCTGATCACCCTTCAACAGGACGAGCGGGTGAAGACGTTCCTTTCGGTCAACGAATTCAGCTCGGATCAATACATTGCCATGATCACCAAGCGCGGCGTGATCAAGAAATCCCAGCTGAGCGAATTCGATAATCCCACCTCTCGCGGCATCATTGCGGTTTCCTTGGATGAGGGAGACGAACTCATCAGCGCCAACCTGACCACCGGCGAAGAGTTTGTTCTGATTGCCACGAAAGAGGGGAAGGCCATCCACTTCGCCGAGAAAGACGTGCGGCCCATGGGGCGCCCGGCTCGGGGAGTCCGTGCCATCCGCCTGGACGAAGGCGACGAAGTGATCGGCGCGGAGGTGACGGGAGAGGAAAGCCTGATCCTGTCGATCTCGGAACTCGGCTACGGAAAGCGGACGCCTCTCAAGAGTTACCGGCTCACCAATCGCGGCGGCAAGGGTGTCATCAACATGAAGACCACCCGGCGCGTCGGCAAGGTTGTCCAAGTGCTTTCGGTGACCGAGGAAAGCCAGGTCTTCATCATTACAGCGGAAGGCAAGATCATCCGCATGGAAGCCGGCGAGATCCGGCAGGCGGGCCGGTCCACGCAAGGCGTGAGGCTGGTGAGGCTGGATGAGAGCGACCGCGTGGCGGCTGCTTGCGTGGTTCGCGAGGAGGAAGAGGGCGAGGAAGCGGATGACGGTTCGCAGGGTACGCTGGATCTGCAGTGACATCTCCCGCGCAACCGATTGATTCGATATACTTTAGCTTATGAGCACGATTATGGGACTAACTGGGGCGCCGAAACCTCTGGATCAGCAGTTGCTGAGGCAGAAGCGCGATAAGCTCTTCGGGATCCTCGAAAGCCTGGGCAGTGTGGTGGTCGCTTACTCCGGCGGGACGGATTCAGCCTTTCTGGCTTGGGCGGCCGGGCGCGCGCTCGGAGAAAACGCCGTAGCGATCACCGCCGACTCGCCCTCCATCCCCGAATCGCACAAACAGGATGCCGCTGAGTACGCCCGCGTGTGCGGTTTCCGGCACGAGACCATTCCCACGCACGAGTTCGACAACCCAGACTACAGCCGCAATGAAGCCGACCGCTGCTTCCACTGCAAAGGCGAACTGTTCACGCGGCTCGCGGAAATCGCCGCCGAACGGGGCATCCCTCACATCGCTTACGGCGTAAACAAGGATGATCTTGGCGATT
This sequence comes from Acidobacteriota bacterium, assembly GCA_037444075.1. Classification (GTDB taxonomy): domain Bacteria; phylum Acidobacteriota; class Terriglobia; order Bryobacterales; family Bryobacteraceae; genus JBBIND01. The sequence goes on from JBBIND010000004.1 coordinate 11,108, forward strand.
ACCGCCCCGGGCAAGAAGCCGCCAGGCAGCACAACATTCAGGCGCCGCTCCTGGAGGCGGATCTGACCAAGGCGGAGATCCGTGAAATCGCCCGGCAGGAAGGACTCCCGTTCTGGGACCGCCCCGCCTCGGCTTGCCTCAGCTCGCGGATTCCTTATGGCACGCCGGTGACGCCGGAAACGGTGAAGAAGGTCGAGCTAGGCGAAGAAGCCTTGAAGTCGCTCGGGTTCCGACAGTTCCGCGTGCGCTACCACGGAGAACTGGTGCGCATTGAGATTGGGCGGCAGGAGTTGGAAAAAGCCCTGACTCTCGAAATGGCGCAGAAACTGACGGCGCTGTTCAAGGAATTCGGCTTCCTCTACGTCACACTGGACCTGGAAGGCTACAGGCAGGGCTCGATGAACGAAGTCCTGCGAAACCGCTCGAAGGCTGTCTGACCCACATCCGCAGTTCCAATCAGTAGACTACGGAAAAAGTCACTCCACAGGCCGGATGTCTTACTATAAGTGTAGTCTCCAGGCGCTGAGGCCTATCCTACGAAAGTAGTTTTTTGGAAGGCTTCCGTCCTCCGCACTCTAGTCAACACTAAAACTGTTTGTGCAGAACGTCAGCCCACGCGCTTCATTTGGTTGGCGTCCCAGAGGCACGCTTTGCCTTCCGCGTAGCTGACGTTGCACAAGAGCGCGGGTGCGGCGGCGCGCATGCCGAACACGGCGTCCTCAAACGCGGGTTTTCGGTTGCGAATGGCGGCGTAGAAGGCGCGGTGATGCTCTGTGTGGGCGTTATGCTCGCGTGGCGGCACGAACTGTTCCTGCTTTTCCGGCGCCAGGGTTTCCGCGGTAGCCAGGCTGCGCGGGTATTTCCGGCGGTATTCCCGCAGGAATTGCTGCTGTACCTTCTCAGGGAAGGTGCTGATGGTAAAGCCCGGTTCGGCGTCGCGAGTGCGCTTGGAAATCGTGAGCGAGCTCATGTTGGTGGAGATTACGCCCTCGCTGCCTACAAACCGGAATCCGAAGGACTCGGAGGCCAATCCGCTGCAGAAGTTGACCCGCAAGGACAAGGTGAACTCCGGGTATTGCTCCGTCTTCGGATAGTCGAGAAGGGCCAGCATCACGTCGGCGGCGTCCCTGCCGTCCTTCCAGAAACGGAGACCGCCCGTGGCGAATACGCGATTCGGACCCAGAGACCCGGTGGCGTAATGCAGGCCTGAGAGCAGGTGTACAAACAGGTCACCGGCCACGCCCGTTCCGTAATCGTCATAGTTGCGCCAGCGGAACAGCCGGATTGGCTCAAACGGGCGCTTGGGGGCGCTGCCCAGGAACCTGTCCCAGTCAATGTTGTCCGGGGAAGCGTCCGGAGGAATGGAGTACTGCCAGGCGCCGAGCGCGGTGTTGCGGTCCAGCCAGCTTTCCACGGCGTTCAACTCGCCAATGGCGCCTGCGCGCAGCAACTGTCCGGCTTTCTCGTAAATGATGGAGCTGACGTACTGGCTGCCCACCTGGTAAACCCGGTCGGACTTGCGCTGCGCCTCAATGACGGGCCAGCCCTCGCCGACGGAGTGGATCATCGGCTTTTCGCAGTAGACGTGCTTGCCCGCCGCCAGGGCGTCGATGCTGATTTTGGCGTGCCAATGGTCCGGCGTGGCGATGATCACCGCATCGATGTCCGGCCGCGCCAGAATTTCGCGGTAATCCCGCGTGGCGAACAAGTCGGCGCCGAACACTTCCTTGGCGCGGGTCAGGCGGCCGTCATAGATGTCGCAGACGGCGGCCAGTTCTACGCCAGGGTTGGCCGTGGCATAACGTACGTTGCCTGTCCCCATACCGCCCGCGCCGATGAGGGCGATGCGGATCCGATCGTTGGGCGATACTCGCTCTTGCTGTGCGGTCACGGTGCTAACCCTCCTGCGTCATGTTCTGAGCGTTCCAACGGCAAACGCGGCGCTCGAAGTAGCTGACGTTCGCCAGCAGAGCCGGCCCGGCGGCGCGCATTCCGAAGGTGGCGTCTTCCACCACCGGACGGCGGCTGCGGACGGATTCGAAAAACAGGCGGTGGTGATCGCGGTGGTCATTGTAGCCCCGCGGAGGATTGAAGCGCTCTTCGGCTTGCGGGACCATGGCATCGGCCGTGGGAGTGGTCAGCGGATATTTCTTGCGATACTCGCGGATGAACTCCTCCTGGACAGCCCGCGGGAAGGTGCCGATGGTCCAGCCGGGCTCCTTCTCCCGGGGTTGGCGCGCAACGGTGACTCCCGAGCCGACGGTCAGGACGCCCTCCGAGCCCACGAACCGGAAACCCGAACTGCCCCCGCTGCCGTCCACGAAGTTCACGCGCAAAGCCAGGTTGAAGGCCGGGTGCGAGGAAGTGGCCGGGTAGTCGCAGAGCGCGAACATCACGTCGGGTACGTCGCGGCCGTCCTTCCAGAACCGCAAACCGCCGGTGGAGAAGACACGCGCCGGTCCGATGGAGCCGAGGATATAGTGCATCCCGCTGAACAGGTGCACGAACAGGTCGCCCGAAACGCCTGTGCCGTAATCCTGGTAGTTGCGCCAGCGGAAGAGGCGGATGGGCTCAAACGGGCGCTTCGGGGCGCTGCCCAGGAAGCGGTCCCAGTCAATTGTATCCGGCGAAGCGTCGGGTGGGATGGAGTATTGCCAGGCCCCGATAGCTGAGTTGCGGTCCCACCAGGCTTCCACCATGTTGAACTCACCGATGGCTCCGGAGCGGATCAATTGGCGCGCCTTCTCATAAATCACGGAGCTCACGCGCTGGCTGCCTACCTGGAGAATGCGCCCGGTCTTCTTTTCCGCCTCCACGACACGCCTGCCGTCCTCGAGCTTCTGCACCATCGGCTTCTCGACGTAGACATCCTTGCCGGCGTTCATGGCGTCGATGGCCATCTGGGCATGCCAGTGATCGGGTGTGGCGACGATGACGGCGTCCACGTCCTGGCGCGCCAGAATCTCGCGGTAGTCGCGGCTGACCGCCACCTGGGCGCCGTACAGTTCACGCACGCGCTGTAGCCGCCCCTGATAAACGTCGCTGGCGGCCACCAGCTTGACGCCTGTCTGCTCGAGCGCGGAAACGACATTGTCCAAACCCATGATCCCGAAGCCCAGGATGGCCACCTGAATGTTGTCATTCGGCGATGGTTTCCGTTGCCAGGAGAAGGCAGGGCTGGCGGCCAAGCCAACCCCGCCGAGCTGAATGAATTCGCGCCGGTTAGACTGCATATTACCTCCGAGACTCCTACTTTACCGCCTTCGGCTCCATGAGTTCAGTGCGCGTCCCATCGGCGTCGAACATGTTGAGCAGCCAGCGGCGGTTGCGCCCAATGGTGGGCTCGTGCCGGGGGGTCGTGGCCAGGCCGCGCGCAACGGCCACCTTGTAAGCCGCTTGTATGTCGTCGACCTCGAGGCAGATGTGGTGCATCGAACCCAACTGTGAGCGCGTGGGCGGTTTGTCGTGCAGCATATACTCGAGATAGTCGCCGCGACCCGCCGGCAGCGTCATGTTTACCCATCGAACCGGCCCACCCTCCGGACCTCCGCGCCAGATTTCCCGCAGTTTCAGCTTGTCGCGGTAGAATGCGTGCGCCACTGCTTCGTCCGACACCGTGACGCCCGTATGCGCCAGCCGCGTGGAGATGCGCCGGTCAGTGAGGAATCTGCCTCGCGCGCGGGCCTGCTCCGACTCGCGGCCGTATTGCAGGAACAGCAACTCCTGGCCTCCGGGGTCCTTTAGGCTGAAGCCGCGATTGCCCCCCGGCAGAGGCCCAGGCCGCGCGGGCGCCAACCCGGCCGCCGTCAGCATGGCGTGCAGGCTTTCGATGTTGCTTGAATAGAGGGCGATCCGGACCAGGCGCACATCCTGATCCGCGGCCAGGCCAGGCGAAAGTTCTATGTACTGATCGTCGTTGATCTTGAAGTAGTGCAGAGGAGCGCCCTGCGGGCCGCCCGCGATGACGAAGGCCTCTTCATAGCCCAGCACGCCGGTGTAAAATGCGCGGGCCTTCTGCATGTCGCTGACGCGGAACCCCACATGTGCCAGCCCCTCGATGGGCGGCTGCTGAGACAGCACCGTCATGGCCGCCAGCAGCGCCGGGCCGGCCAGTCGCGTGCCGCGGCGCAGGAAGGCTCTGTATGCTGTCTTCATATGGGTCTGTTCCGGTCCTATGAGTACTTGCTCATTGGCTATTTTACTTACACTGCTGTGCTGTCTGTGGTGCTGCCCGTCGACCGTTCGATTACGTGGGTGACGCTTACCGTAAATGCTTCCGTGGTAAGCGGCTTGTGCCTCCTGGCTGGAGTGGACGCCCTCCGAAGGACGCGGCTGCTGAGCATTATGCGGGACTGGTATCCGGCGCCGCTGCTATTGCTTGCATACAGGGAGATGGGCTGGTTCGCCTTGCCTCACGGGAGCACGCACCTGGAGCGAGCCTGGGTGCTTTGGGACAAGCGGCTGCTCAACGAGTGGGGGTTGAGAGCGGCCATCGAAAGCCTGGGAGCTTTGGGCCCATCGGTGCTGGAAATCTCCTACTCGCTCGTCTACGCCGTGGGCCCTTTCGCGCTGGCCATGCTCTATGTGTATGGCCGGAGGGAGCGCGCGGAACGTTTCCTGCTGGTGTTTGTGTTCGGAGCGCTTTCAAGCTATGCGCTCTTCCCGTTCTTTCCATCGGAGCCTCCGAGAACTGTGTTTCCGGGTGAAGATGCGCCGGCTATCGACACCGTCTTCCGGCAGTTCAACTGGTGGTTGCTGGGGGGGTACGGCATCCATACGAGCGTTTTCCCTAGCGGTCATGTCTCCGCCTCCTTCGCAGCAGGTTTCGGTATGCTGCTGGCGCTGCCGGAGAGGCGCCGCATAGGAGCGGGTCTGCTGATACTGGCCACACTGATTGCTCTGGCGACGGTGTACGGCCGCTACCACTACGCCGTGGACGCCCTGGCGGGATTCGCTCTGAGCCTGCTGGCGGCTGCGCTGGGGCGTTGGTGGCCTCGGCCGGAGCGCTAGCGCGCAGTGCTTCTCCCGGGCCCCAATACGGCCGCCTGTCTGGCGTATCCTCAAGAGGTACGCCTCGTTGCAGCGCGCTCCGCGCGTGTGGCCGGTTAGGCCCCGGCTTCTGAACTCGCAGCCAGGGCAGCGTGCTTTCTCAGGCAATTCATGAAATCCCGCAACAGCGGCAACAATCAACGATGGCGGTGGGCTGCGGCCGCCGCGGTGGCGGTCTACTGCGTCTTGGGCTTGCTGCTGCTTTTGCAGAACCCCGGATTGCAGTACGACGAGGCGCTGCAAATCCTCGGCGCCGTGCACATGCTCAACTCGCCGGAGGAACTGAACCTGGCCCATGACCCCGACACCTGGGTTTGCCCGTTCAACCGTTGCATCCCCCTCATGACCGTCCGCTACGTCGGAGCCCTGAAGGAATACCTCTGCTTGCCGATGTTCGCTTTGTTCGGAACGCCGGCGGAAGTTCTACGGTTGGCTTCCTTGCTGCTGGGTGCGTTGGGCATAGCGGGCATCGCCAGCCTCTTAGGTGCGCACGTCGGTTGGCCCGTAGCAGCAGCTACGGCGCTGGTGCTCGCGGTGCATCCCGCCTACGTCGACCTCACGGTGTTCGACAACGGAGCCGTGGCGATTTGGATGGGCACGCTAGGCCTGCTCTGCCTGTCGGTTTCACGTTACTTGCGGCTTCGCACCTGGCAGGCTGCCTTCTGGGTGGGCGTGGCCATCGGCTTGGGTGTGTGGTCGCGCGCCAATTTCGCCTGGCTCGTGGCAGCGCTTCTAGTGGCGGCCTTGCTGACGCTCGGCAGGCATCTGTTGCTGCCCATGTCTCACTACGCAGCCTGGGTGGGCGGCGGATTGGCGGGAGGGTTACCGTTCTTTCTTTACCAGATTCAGTCCAAAGGGGGCACCTGGGAAGCCTTGAGCATGTTTCGTGCTGAAGGCAGTTTGGCCGACCGCCTGACGACGCGCGCGGTGATGCTGGCGGAAACGCTGCTCTCAGACCGTGAGCACCGCGCCATCTGGGATGGTCCTCCGCTGCCGGACTGGCAGGCCTGGCTTTTTCCGGCTGCCGTGCTGACAGCTTGCCTGGTCTGCCTCTTTTGTCTTGGCCCGGCGCCTGGTTTGCGCCGGCCGTGGGGACGCCTTCTGGTGCTGGCGTTGCTGTTGCTGGGCGGCGTGATGTTCTTCTCCCGGCTGCCCGTTTCTGAGCATCATCTGATTGCGCTCGTGCCGCTGGCTGCCGCCGTCACCGTCCTGGCAGGCGCGCAGATTGCACGAACGTCGCGGTTCGGGCTTGCCGCGGTCGTGGCTCTGGCCTCGGTGTACCTGGGTTCGGCGCTTTACTGGCAGGTGGCCGCGATACGAGGATTGCATGCCACGGGCGGGACGGGGCAATGGTCAGACGCTGTGTTCGCCCTGAGCGATCATCTTCAGCGCGAATACCCCGAAGAGGAGATCAAGATCCTCGACTGGGGTTTGCAGTACAACCTGTACTATCTCAGCGGCGGCAAACTGCGCTCGCGGGAGATATACGCCGCAGAGCAGCCGGACTCGGGCTCGCAGGCTGCTGCCCTGGCGGAACACATTCGCGACGGCGGCGTATTTCTCCTGAACGGTCCGGAGAACAGCCATTTCCCGGCGGCATCGGGTACGTTTCTGAAACTACTTGCCGAGATGCGCCCGACCTATCGCCGCAATGTCGTGCGGCAGCGCAGCGGGCTGGTCTACGCGGAAATCATCCAAGTTGACGGCATGTCAGGAACGGCTGAGCCGTCAACGGTTGGCGCGCCTGCCGCCACTTCCTCGGTGAGCATGGCGGACCCTCTGGCTGCGCCGCAACTGGCGGGTTTCCACCAAGTGGAGGAGGCCGCCTGGCGTTGGAGCAAGCGCCGCTTCGCCATCACTCTCGGTGTGCCGGAACGGCTTCGGCAGGAGGGAGGACGGTTGCAGTTGCGCGTTTTTCTTCCCGATGCCAGCTTTGAGCGGCTGGGACCAGTCCGGCTTTCGGCCAGCGTCAACGGGCATGCGCTAGAACCGGAGAGCCTCAATGGCTCCGGTCAACGCACTCTGTCGTTTGACCTGCCTGCCGGAGTCCTGCGGCGGGGCGGCAACCGGTTTGAGTTCACCTTGGACAAGGCTCTGCCACCAAACGCGAGGGACGGCCGCGAACTCGGCGTCATCGTTCACGGCGCATCGCTCGAGGCTCGGTAGTTCAGCGGTCTGGTTGAGGCGAAGGCCGGTCAGGTCAAGCAGTTCGCGCCGGGGGAAGCAGTGCGCCGCGATGGCGTTCCAGCGAGCCGCTATCCTCTTGACACGAGATCGCCCGCCTCGCCGCGCTCCTCACATCCAAGGCAGTAGCTGGCCCAGGGAATCACGTCCAATCGTTTTGGCGGGATAGCGTCCCCACAATCCTGGCAGAGCCCGAAACCGTTCTTCTCCAAACGTTCCAAGGCTCCTTCGACCTGCCGCAACTCCATCCAGGTAAGGTCATTCAGGCTGTTGCTGATGTACTCATCGTGAGAACGCCGGGCGTGTTCCTGCTCGTCGAGAGGCAAACCGGCATCGGCACGCTCGGACTCGATGCGGAGTTCGCTCCGGAGTTCCGTCAGCCTGGCGAGCAGCAGCTTTCGATAACGGCCCAACGCGCGCTTGGGCAGTTGCCTTGGACGCGCACTCACGCTTTCTGTTCCTTTGCGCGGGACTGGCGGGCACGAGCCGCTTTCTTCGGAGGCGCCTCGGCGGACGCCTGCTGTTTGCTGGCCTTGATGGTCAAGATGCCATTTTTCAGGTTGGCGCTGATTTTGTCAACATCGATGGGTTCAGGGAATCGGATGGAGCGGTAGAGCTGCCTCCCGGCCAACTCGCTGAAATGGACACGCCCGCCCCGATGTTCGCGCTTCTGGGCCGAATCCGCTTTGACCACCACTCGGTCGGGGCTGGCGCTCACCTCGATTTGGGAGGCCTCCAGGCCGGGGACGGAGACGGCCATGGAATACTCGGTTTCATGCTCCACCAGTTCGCTCTGAGGCACGCAAAGCAACTCCCTTTCCGCCCGGATCCAGTCATCCAATTCGCGGCCGGGTGTGCTTCCACGCTCGTGGAACAAGGCCAGCGCGCGGTTACGGATCTGCTCGTACAGGTTCTCGATATCCTGAGGAAACTGAGCCAAGCTGGTCTCCTCAGGCGGACGCTTGTGAATGGTTATCTTAGCCATGACTCGAATCCCTTCTTCAGTGAGTTACCATTTCTATCATAGACCGGGAGGATTGCAGCCCCCAGAGCGGTGCAAGTAATCGCGCGCCGCCTGCCGAATGACCACAACCACTTCGGCATCCGCAAAAGGCGCCAGCAACAGATCCCACGCGCCTAGTTGCAGAACCTCCGCCCAAAGGCGGTCATCCGCCTGCCGCGAGAAGACGACCAGGCTGGGAGGACAATGCAGGCGCCCTGTTTCAGCCAACACCTCGCGCCAGGTTCCATCCGGCAGATGGCTGGCGCAGAGCACCGTCCCAACCGCGCCTGTCGCCAAAAGCGGACGAGCTTCGGCACAACTGGCGGCGCAGTGCAGACGCCAGCCCTGTTGGCAGGCAATTTCCTCCAGGCGTTTGCGATCTTCGTTGTCAGAACAGACCAAGAGAAGATCGAGAACCGGTACAATGCGAGCCGCGGTACCGGACGTCATAGTGGCCTCCTCACCTTCTAACAAGAGGGTCGCACGCCTGCAATACCAGTGGAACTAGGATTATTCCCAGGGCGGATGCAGATACAGGCTCGTGCGGCATCCCGGCCTCAGCAACAGCACTAAGCATCGACGTGAAGCGCAGCGAGTCAATTTCCCAAGTGCGGGCACGCCGGGGATGCACGGCGCTAGTTCCGTGAGAGTCTACACACATTGCGGGTTGTTCCAGCAAAGCTGCGGTCTCATTCACGAGACGCTTAACGGCCTCTCGCCGAACTCCTTCACTCTGGCGCCGCCTGAGTGCGGCTTGTGCCCGCTCATGCCCGCCACGGAAAGTGGGCTCCCTCAACCCAGAAGCAGATACGCCGCTTCTGCCTTCATGATTCCGCTAAGTTCCTCCAGGCGATCTCGGATTTGCGGGCCGCTACACTGAAGGAATGAAGCCGCGACGCTTCCTCTACTTGCATGGATTTGCCTCCAGTCCGGCTTCCAGAAAGGCCCAGTTTCTTCGTCACCGCTTCGCGGAGCGGGGCCAGGACCTGCTCATTCCAGACCTCACTGAGGGCGACTTCGAGGGAACGACGGTGACGGCGCAGCTTCGGACTATCGAGAGCGAGGCAGGCAGCGGTCCCTTGGCGCTTGTCGGCTCCAGTCTCGGCGGGTATCTGGCGGCCTTATATGCGGCGCGGCATCCGGAAGTCGAAAGGGTAGTGCTGCTGGCGCCGGCGTTCGAATTCGGGCGCCGCTGGCGCGAAAGCCTGGGCGCTTCAGCGCTGTCGGAATGGGAGCGCTCCGGGTTTCTGAATGTCTTCCACTACGGCGAAGGGCGCGAACTCCCGCTCGGGTATGATTTCCTGCGGGACGGGCTCGGCTACGAAGACTATCCGGATGTCAGCCAGCCTGCGCTCGTGTTGCATGGTGCCAGGGATACGGTGGTGCCATCGCTCGTATCGGAGGAGTTCGCACGTCTTCACCCGGCCGCGCGCCTGATTTTGCTCGACTCGGATCACGAGTTGTCTGACTGCCAGGAGAAGATCTGGCAGGAGACCGCGCGTTTCTTTGGAATCTGAAGTTTCCGAACTCTTGAGGGTCATTTTCCACAAACCGTAGAGCGTATCCGCCGCAGGATGAATGTGCTACACTTTTCGGTAGAATGGGAGCTTGAGGGAGCTTCCAAAAACTGCAACTTCAGGCCGCTCAGGAGCGTCCTTAAGGGGAGAGTCCCATTCGCGGTCCTCGTTTTAGACTGGGACTCCTGGTAGGAATCTGGAATGTCGAACAGAGACGAGACGGTCATCACCAAGCAAGACGCTGAAGCCGGTAGTGCGGATGAGCACTTGAACCGGTTGTTGGTGATGGATGACCGCACGCCGGGACCCGTCCGTCTTTTTCGCGAACTCAAAGAGCACTTCTTCCCGCCCAAACTGCCTCCGCTGGAAGTTACGTCCAAGCCCGTCAAGGTGAAGGAGATCTGGGGCTTTTCCGGCGGAAATGAGAAAAGGGCAGGGCTCAGCTCGGTTATCATTCACAGCTTGGTGGTGGCGCTGATGTTGGTTGTGGGTACGAACCCGCAGGTGCAACTGGCGGTGCGGGAAACCGTCAGCCTAGTTGCGCCCGATATCGCCCCGTACGTCCCGAACGTTCCCCCAAAGCCTAAGACCATGGGGGGCGGCGGTGGGGGCGGCGACCGTTCGCCGACACCTGCCAGCAAGGGGCAATTGCCGAAAGTGGCGCCCCGGCAGTTTGTGCCTCCAGCGGCGGTAATCCACAACCCCGATCCCAAGCTCATCATGGAGCCGACCATCGTGGTTCCGCCCGATGTTCCGCTGCCTCAGGTCAACATCGCCCAGTGGGGTGATCCGCTTGGCAAGATTGGCCCGCCTTCGAGCGGCCCGGGTTCAGGCGGGGGGATCGGTTCCGGTTCGGGCGGCGGAGTCGGCTCGGGCGAAGGTCCCGGTTTCGGCCCCGGCCGAGGCGGTGGCGTGGGTGGCGGTGTTTACCGCATCGGCGGTGGAGTCAGCGCGCCAACGTTGCTTTTCAAGGTCGAGCCTGAGTACAGCGAAGACGCGCGCAAGGCGAAGTTCCAGGGTACGGTCATACTGGCGGTGGTAGTGGACGAGAAAGGTTTGCCCCGCGATCTTCGCATTGTTCGCCCTCTCGGCCTGGGTCTGGACGAAAAGGCCATTGAAGCCGTGCAGAAGTGGCGTTTCCGGCCAGGCTACCTGAACGGGAAGCCGGTCTCCGTAGCGGCCACCATCGAAGTCAACTTCCGCCTGCTCTAATGGCGGAATCCCCAAGCAAGAACAGTCAGGAGGGTTTGTTGTTCCCATGCAACGTGTAGCTTCAACCGTCCCGGTTTTGGCGCTGGCGGGCTTGCTCGCCGCAGCCTCGTCTCCCTCGCGTGAAGAAGTGATGACGCATCTCACCAAGATGCGCTCCACGCAGCGCGGCATGATGAACATCGCGCCCAAAGAAGGCGAGTACCTGGCGGGGCTGATCCGCGAACTCAACGCCAAGCGGGTGCTGGAAATCGGCACCTCCAACGGGTACTCCGGGATCTGGCTGGCGCTCGGTTTGAGAGACACGGGCGGGCGTCTCATTACGCTGGAAAACCACACTGGCCGCCATGGGCTTGCCCAGGAGAATTTCAAGGCCACGGGGGTGGCCGGGCTGATCGATTCGAGGCTTACAGACGCGCTTCAGGAGATTCCCAAGCTGGACGGACCCTTCGATATGGTCTTCATCGACGCCTGGAAGCCGGACTATATCAAGTATCTGCGCATGGTTTTGCCGAAGGTGCGCACCGGCGGCATCATTGCCGCGCACAACGTGGATTCGCAGGCCAGCGAGATGTCTGACTACCTGGATGCAATCCGGAACAGCCCCGAACTGCGGACCGAGTTCATCAAGTTGAGCCGGTCCGGCATCTCCGTCAGCCGGAAGCAGTAGCCGGCCACGCGGCGAGCGGGTGCTCGCGCCCGGCCAGCGGCAAACGCACGCGCGCTCCCTGAAGCTCACTCCAATAAAGAGCGTGCGCCATTTCCATGGTCCACCGCGCGGTCCGTCCGCAGGCCTGGGGCTGGTGGTCGCGTTCGATCGCCTCGAGCAGATCATCGATCATCAGATGGTAGGCCGCCCGCTCGTCCTTGGGAGGTGTGTTTTCCGGGATGGGCAGCGGCTCCCAAACTCCGTCAGACCAAGTGGGGGAGCGTGAAAGAGTCACCTCCGGGCGGTAGCCGGCCCGGATGGCGATGGCGCCCCGGGTACCGTAAAGATCGAGTCCCCAGCGTCTGCCGGATGTGTCCTCAGAGCGGCGTGAAGTGAAGTAGCCGGTCAGCGCTCCCGCAAATCCGAAGGCCCCCGAAATAGAATCCCCCGCCACCCAACCCAAGCCTTCGGGGGCGTCGGCGCGAATATCGCTTCTGGTGAGTGGCCTTCCGGCGGCACTGACGCGGCCGAAGGCCCACACAGGATCACCGGCGAACCGGCGCATCAGATCGAAGGTGTGCGTGCCGAGCACCATGAGGTCTTCCCCACCCGCGCGGCGGTCTTCCTTGCCGCGGCCGCGAATCTCGTGCAGATCCCCGATCAGTCCTTCCGCGATGCGCTGCTGAACGGCGTCCAGCAGCGGGCACACCCGCATGTTGTGCGCGACGGAGAGTTTCACGTGAGCGCGGTCGCAGGCGTCGAGCATGCGGTCGCACTCGGCCAGCGTGCGAGCCATCGGCTTCTCCATGAAGATCGAGGCTCCGGCTGAGGCCGCCGCCAGCGCCATCTCCAGATGCGCGTCCACCCAGCGGGAGGCGATCACCACAATCTCCGGACGCTCGGCGTCGAGCATCTTGCGGTAGTCGCCATAGGCGCTGCTCACCTCCAGCCTGGCAGCGGCCTTCTTCAGTCCTTCCGGGTTGTCGTCGGCCACCGCTACGATCCGCGCCCGGGGGTGGGTTTTCCAGGCGAGATCCAAATTGTGACCGTAGTTGCCACGGCCAGTTCTGCCGATCACGGCGACACGGTAGAGTTTTGCCACGGCGGTATTCTACCATCAGTTTCGGGCGCCAGCCGCGCCTGAGGGACGATCATGAAAACGCTCCTAGTCTTCGCCTTGTTGCTGGTCTTTCTGCCCGCCGGAACCTGCCGCGGTGACGTGCTCTTCCGCGACGATTTCTCGAGGTTTCCTCCGGGCTGGCTTTCGCAGCCTGTTGGCACGCTCAACGCGGCCATACAGGAATACCACTACCTGCCGCACCGCGGCGTGCCGACCGAACCCTGGGCAAACGCGATTGTGCATCTGGACGCCTGGGTGGTCAGCGACGAAGATGGCAAGCCCTACCTGGAGCAGCACCTCATCAACGACCAGGCGAGGATCATGAATCCCATCTTCATCACGGGCGACGAAGAGTGGGCGGACTACACGGCTGAAGTGAGCGTGAAGCCGCTATCGCTTGCCGAAATGGCCGGACTCGTCTTCCGTTACCACACCAACCGCCACTACTACCTGCTGTCGCTGACGGGCGGCGACAAAGTAAGCCTCCGGGTCCGCCTGCCGTTGGAGAAAACGTTCCGTGTGGCCGAGTGGCGCGAGCTTGGATCGGCGCCGTTCACCTACGACACCCGCCGCTACTACCGGTTGAAAGTGGAGAACTCGGGCAAGCGCATCCGCGCCTTTGTGGACGGGAAGCAGGTGCTGGAGGCCGCCGACGGGGAGATTCTCAAGGGCCGTGCCGGTGTCACCGCCAACATCCCCGCGCGATTCCAGGATTTCGTCATCAGCGCTTCGGCGGAGACAAGGCGCGCCATCGGGGAGCGCGTGGCAAAGCGGGAGGCGGAACTCAAACGGCTGCGCGGAGCGAATCCGCAGCCGGTGCTGTGGAAGAAGTTTGACACACCGAACTTCGGAGCGGGGCGCAACGTCCGCTTCGGTGACCTGGACGGCGACGGCAAACTCGACATGCTCATCGGGCAGAACATTCACCGCGTGCGCGGTGATGCCTTCGTGCAGCTGAGTTGCCTGACCGCGGTAACACTGGAAGGCAAGGTGCTCTGGCAATTGGGCCGCCCGGACCCGCGTAACGGGCTGCTGACCAACGACACGCCATTTCAGATTCACGACATCGACGGCGACGGACGGGAAGAAGTCATCCTGGCGCGGGACTTCAAGCTGCAAATCCTCGAAGGCGCCACCGGGAAGCTTCGGCATTGGACGTGGATGCCGGAGATACCGCGCGAAATGAAGGAACGTCCCTACGAATTGAATAGCGGGGATTCCATTGCTTTCCTCAATCTTTCCGGCGGCAAGAAGCGTCAGGAAATCCTGGTGAAGGACCGCTACCGCAACTTCTGGATTTTCGATAAGAACCTGAAACCGCTCTGGCAGGGTCAAGGTCAGACGGGCCACTACCCGTATCCCTACGACGCGGACGGCGACGGGCGCGAGGAGTTCATGCTGGGCTACGCGCTGTGGTCACCGGATGGACGCCAGATCTGGAGCCGCGATTCAGAACTTCGCGACCACGCCGACGGCATCGTGATGGGGAACTTCAGCGATGATCCCAAAGCCGAGCCGCGCGTTTACGCCTGCGGCAGCGACGAGGGCTTCCTGATGTTCGACCGTCACGGCAAGATCCTCAAGCACACGCGGATTGGGCATGCCCAAAGCCCGAGCATCGGCAAGTACCGTCCGGACGTTCCCGGTCTGCAATTGCTGACGGTCAACTACTGGAAGAACCCGGGAATCCTCTCGTTGTTCGATTATGACGGCAACCTGCTGGGGCAATCCGAGCCCATTCAGACGGGCAGTCCCGTCCTGCCGGTAAACTGGCGCGGGGACGGGCAGGAGTTCGCCATGCTGTCCGGCAACGTGCGCGAGGGCGGTATGATTGACGGCCATTTCCGCCGCGTGGTGATGTTTCCGGATGATGGCCACCCGGACCTGGCCTTCTACGTGGCTGATGTCACCGGCGATGCCCGCGACGAGATCATCCTGTGGGACACGCAGCGGGTGTGGATCTACACGCAGGACCGGCCGTTCCGCGGCGAGAGAATCTACGCGCCCGTCCGCAGTCCCGACTACAACGAGTCCAACTACCGCACAACTGTGTCACTGCCCGGCTGGAAGAAGCTGAACTGACCGCGGAAGACTCAGAGTTCGATCTCAAAATCGAGCCACGGTTTCGTGCGGCTGGTGATGGTCTGCGTTGAGAACATGTTGCTCTCTGAACGCAAGGCATCCACCAGTTTCTTGCGCGGCACTTCCGTGCCCCGGCGGGCGTCGCCGTGTTTGCCTGCCATCGTGGAAAGTATGGTGATCAGGCGGTCCTGTGCGGCACTGCGCGAGCGTTTCTCAAACAGCTTCCAGAGAGACTTGGGTGTGGCGTTCAGACTGCCGTGGTGGCCGACCTTGTACACGTCCACACCGGCGAGCAACTCAGCCATCTCCGGGCGGTTGAGAGCGTAGGACCAGTTTTCGATCTGGGCGTCGCCGCTGAACAGCAGTTTCTTGCTGCCCGCTTCGAACAGCAGGATGACGCTGGTGTTGTTCATCGCCGTGTCGAGAGCCCGCACGATTTCGAGCAACTGGTCGCCTCGAACGGACTTCATGCGCTCCACGAACCAACGGGTGTGAGGAGGCAGGCTTCTTTCCGCGTAGGTCTTCGCGCCTGGAAACAGAATGTCCGCGGCTTTGCCGGCGTGGCCGTGGGCAAGGGCCTGAAGGTGCCAATACTCCTGCTCGTCCTCGGAGCGGTGCTTGCGAATCTCCCCGGACTGTTCCAGTGTGGGTGGCCCAAGCACGCGCACCTGCACACCGGGCAGCACATCCTCGAGGCCGCTGACCGACCCGAAATGCACGTAGAATCTCCGCCGGCTCATCTTCATGAGATTCACCACCGCGGAGCGGTTGGCGATGTTGTCTTCGCCAAGAAAACGCAACTGCTTCAGCATGTTCCGGCCGAAGGCGGAAGGCCGGCGCTGCGTTTCCTTCAGCGCGGCCGCAGCCAGAGACTGCATGGAGGCGAGCGCGGCGGTGAAGGCGCGGGCGCCGGAGGAGACGCCGGTGGGGCGGACGGCATCAGGCTGGGCCTTGGGATCTTCGGTCCAAGGTTGTATGACGACATCCGGCTTCAGATTCGCAATGAGGTCGCCCGAGGAGTTTTTGCTCCTGGACGTAGTGAAGCCCCCGATGTGGTCTTTGTGCCTGTGCGTGGCTACCACCGCGTGCAACTTCCCGCCGCACCTTTCGGAGATGTCTTCGGCCACGCGTTTGAGCGTTCTGGAAATCGAGCCATCGTCGCTGCCGGTGCTGCCGCAGTCAATGAGCACGTGGCGGTTCTTGCCGGTGTAGCGGAATGTCAGCAAGGTGCAGTCGCCGAAGCCGACTTTGTAAGCGCGTATCGCGAGCGATTGGGGTTGAGCGTCAGCAGGCATGCCTCAGTATTCCTCCGGCAAGAGTGCGGGCAGTTGCGTGGTGCGCTGCCTGTGAAGCCGCGAAATCCTGCGCACCCGGGAAGCGCCCACGGCGAATTGCCCTTGTTCCCACAAATAGCTCAGACGAGCCGACTGCTTTTCAGACTGGTCCACGCGGTTGCGCACGTGGAACTTCAGCCTCCCGTATTGATCGAAGACGAGAGAGCCCCCGCCATACAGCGTGACTTGCGTGGAGGCAGGCATGTCCGCGGGCTTCCTCACCTTCAACCGCTTTAATTCAGAGGCGCTGAGCTTGAGAATCTGGACGTATTCGGCCACGGTTTCACGAAGCAGGAAGCCATCCGGAGAAACTCTCGTGCAGGGTCTCACGGAGAGTACACGGCTGTACGCATCTTCGTAAAGCCTGAGCCGTTTGCGGTTTTCCCAGACAAACCGGAACACCTCGTCCGGGTCCCGCTGCATTTGTTCGAAATGCGTGCGCCCGTAATTGAGGCGGCCCTCGGGAGGTTCCCAGGCGCCGCCTTCCACTTTGGACGCCGGGTGGATCCCGTAATCGGCGAAGGTTTTCAGCAGTACATTGCGGTAGCCGTAGCGGGAGTCGTCCGGCTGAATCTGTGTGTCGGCGGTGAGCAGGGCGCTCAGGAAGTCACTGAATTCGAGGTCCGTGGGGGGGGCGTAGTCGATAGCGCGGATCGACATGGTCAGCAGGTGTTCGGCCGCGTTCGCGCCCTCCTCTGCCACCCGCTCCCGGTCCAGCAGAGCATCACCGATCGGCTCCGTGCGCCGCAACCAGACTGCCAGGAAGGCGTTCATCATCGCGGCAACCAGGATTTCGCCGCGCAGGTGCGGCTCCAGGAACTGTGGATCCGCCAGATGGGCGGGCGAAGGCTCCAACTCCGCCGAGCGCCGCAGCGCGCTGCCCCGCACCAGGGAAAGTTCATCGCCCATCTGCTCGGCAAGACCAAACAGGATGGAGCGGCGGAGCCGCTTGGGGTCGAGATCCGACCGGGGGATGCGGCGCGAGCGCCTGCCCCTTGCCAGCAACTCCGTCACGACGCCGGGCAGCGAGAAGACAGACAGCAACGCGACGATGTCGGCGAAGCCTTCGTGGAAAGCCGCCTGGTCCGGCGAGGAAGCGTCCTTATAGCGCGTTCGCAGTCCATCCAAAAGGGCGTGCGTGGTTTCATGCGCCACCACGTCGTGCGACAGGCAACTGAACACCGTCCCTTGGCGGCCCGGGAAGTAGCCGAACATCAGAGCCCGGTCCCTCTCCGAGTAGAACGCGTTCGCGTCCGCAAAAGCGTGCGGCGCAACCTGGATCTGGTGCCCTGAAAAGCTCCAACTCACGCGGCGGCCGAGCGCGTGCTCGAATCGCGCCAGCGTCCGCATGACGATGGCATACGTATTGAAGGCGTGAAAGTGGGGGCTGGAGAGCAACTGCTCATCATCCGCCTCCTGGAACGGATCGCCGTTCAGCCCGCGCCGCAGCGGACGGTAGAGACGCCCGGTGGAAGCGTCATAGTCGATGACCTGCACGCGGTAGCCGCGTGGTCCGGGGTCGAGTTCTTCAGCCGGGACCGTCACACGCGCGCGCAGAATCCTGCCGCCCGAAAGGACGCCGGGGTCCTGGGCTATGATGGTCAATTTGCGGGTGGGGGGCCGCGGCGGGCCCGCTTGGTTCCCAGATGGCATTGTAAGAGAATTGTAACCTGGAAGCCGTTTTTTGGTATGCTGTACTTGGGTTTTTTTTGGGTGAAACATGGGTAACGGGGTTCGGTGGAGTGTCTCGGTTTTTTTCCCCGCCTACAACGACGCGCCGTCTTTGCCGGGCTTGATAGCGAAGACTTTCCAAATGCTGCGCGAGCATGTGGGCGACTTCGAAGTCATCGTAGTCAACGATGGAAGCTATGACAACACGGCTGAAGTCTTGGCTCAGCTTGAGCAGCAGTACGGTCCGCAACTGCGCGTGATCACCCACCCGGCCAATCGCGGCTACGGCTGCGCACTGCGGACGGGCTTCGCAAACGCCACGAAGGAGCTGGTGTTCTACACGGACGGCGACGGTCAGTACGATGTCAGCGAACTGCCTATGCTGCTAGCGCGCATGCGCTCCGACGTAGGTCTGGTGAACGGCTACAAGCTCGAACGCAACGATCCCTGGCACCGCATCTGGATCGGCAACGTTTACAATCGCTTCGCGCGGTTCCTGTTCCGCATACGCATCCGCGATATCGACTGCGATTTTCGGCTGATCCGCCGGGAACTGCTCGAAGATATGCAGTTGCGATCCACAAGCGGCACCATTTGCGTCGAGCTTGTGCGAAAGCTCGAATTGAGCCCGTTCCGCGTGGAGGAAGTCGGCGTACATCACTACGAGCGGCAATACGGACGTTCTCAGTTCTTCCGGGTGCGCTCGCTGCTGACAACATTTAAGCAACTGCTTCAGCTCTACGCGCAACTCATGTTCCGCGAGCGCCCTTCGCGTCAGGCTCCGCAGGCAGCCCGCGCGCGCCGCGCCTAATTCGCCGAAACAGAGCTGAATTCGTTGGACGCCTCACTTCCCGGTATTGACGGCAGCCCGTCAGCGCACCCGGCAGGTTGAATTTCCGGCGCATGCACCGCCGGTTGAGCCGCCAGCACCCGCGCGGAATATGACAGAATAGATCCGATCTCGAGGTCCCGATCGGGCCGGTTTTGGGCTGGCGGGCGGCTTGTGACCCGCCGGAAACGGACGCGTCGAAGGGGAACAGGAACCCCAGACCTCGTGATCTTCCGGCGCCCGTAGATGCTGCGCCTGTGGTTGCTTGTTCAGCGGAGGTTCGATTTGGATCAGAAAGCAAAGCTCTTGGAGTTAGGTCAAGCGGTGCGCGACATGGACGTAGCCGGTGTCCGGTCTCGCGTCGAAGAATGTCTCTCCAGCGGATTGCCGCCTGCCGATGTGCTCGCTCAAGGTCTTTCAGCCGGCATGCGGCAAGTGGGCGAGTTGTTCAAGAACGGAGAGATCTTCATGCCGGAGGTCCTGGTGTCGTGTGACGCCTATTACGCGGGTCTGGAGTTGCTCAAGCCGCTCATCGAGCAGTCCGGCGGGCAAGCCGCCCGCGGCCGCATGATCATAGGCACCATCCACGGCGACATCCACACGGTGGGAAAGGACGTGGCCGCGCCCGTTTTTCAGGCGGCAGGCTACGACGTTATTGACCTGGGTGTCGATGTTTCAGACCAGGCATTCGTGGAGGCCATCCGCGAACACTCGCCGGACATCGTCGGTCTGGGGACCTACATGACCGCGACCTTCATGCACACCGCCGAGACGGTCCGTGTGGTCGCGGAGGCCGGCCTGCGCTCTGGCGTGAAGATCATCTGCGGCGGACCCGCGGTGGATGCGGCTGCCGCGAGGCGCATGGGAGCTGACGACGCCAGCGATGACGCCTGGGAAGCAGTCGAGAAACTGGACCGTTTGATGGAGGAACTGAAGAAATGAGCGCAGTGGTTGACGCCTGGGTCCAGCGGCTGAAGGGCAAACTGCCCCCGGTCGGGGAGATGACACACTGGGAACGCCTGGCCGCGGCGTTCGATTTGAAGAAGACCGACCTGACGCCGGTTGCTCCGGAACTGGACTACTGGCAGATTACGTACGCCGGCTACTCACACCAGGAAATCTACAACGACGCGGACAAGACGACCGACGCGTGCATCAAGACCTGGGCTGACCTGCGTACCGATGCCATCTGGATGTACGTCGACATCAGTCATCAGATTGAGCATTTCATTCCGGCGGAAAAGCGTCCGGCGCATTTTGTCCATCGCGGGGAGAAAGATTACCTGCTCTTCAAGCCGCTCGCCTCGACGCTGGATGAAGCGATTGAGTTGTACGAAACAAAGGCCTACGAGAAATACCTGGATGGCTCGCGTCCGGTGACGCACTACACGCCGCACATGCTCCAATTGCTCGAGTTCCAGGAAAAGATGGACCGGGTGGTGCCGGTGGTGGTCGGTGTTGGCACGCCCTCTAATTACGCGGAGACGCTGGTGGAAGTGCAGCAGTTTGTCCGCTGGACGATCACCGAACCCAAGGAAAAGGTGAAGCGCTATCTCGACCTGGCCCTCGAAGAGCGCCTGGCCGCCCTGCAATTCTACAAGCAGTTTGCGGGCGAAAACGGCTGCGAGTTCCTGTGTCTTTTCGGCGGCGCGCGCACCTGGGGGCCGCGGCAGTTGGAGGAGTTCGGCCACTATGACAAGATCTTCGCGGAGGAAGCCGCGAAGATCTTCCCTTACACGTTCTGGCACATTTGCGGGCACAACCTGCCTCAGGCGATGCAGGCGCTAACGGAGTGGGAAGGCGTCAAGGCGGTGCAGTACGACATGCCTTACTACAGCCAGAAGCTGCCTTGGCCGGAGTGGACGGAATCGGTGGCGAGGCTGTTTGCCGGAAAGCGTTGCGCGATGAACGCTCCCACTACGCAAGCTTGCTGCCACGGAACCGCGGGTGAAGTGCGGCAGATGGTCCGGGAATTCATCGATTCAACTACGCCGCACACCACAGCCGTGGTAATGCCGGGGTGTGAGATCGATTCCTATTCGCCGACGGAGAATGTCAAGGCGATGATCGACGCGGCGCGGGAGAAGCGCCCTTGATGGCTTTGAGCGACGGGCGCCAGCGGTTTCTGGCGGCGCTGGCAGGCTCTCGTAGTCACTCCGTTCCGGTGGGCGCGGTCACGCAGACCGCTACGCTCGAACAGATGGAGGAGAGCTCGGCGCAGTGGCCTGCGGCGCATGTAGATCCGCAGCTCATGGCGGCGTTGGCGGCGTCCGCTCACACTCTGATCGGCTTCGATTGTGTCCGCGTACCGTTTGATCAGACGGTTGAAGCCGGCTTGCTCGGGGCTGACGTCGATTTGGGTGACCCGGTCTCGAATTGCGCGGTGCGCAGTCATCCTGTTTCGATGGACGATTCCCCGCCGCCGGTGCCGGATACGAGTTCCGGCCGTGCGGGAGTCGTGCTGGAAGCCCTGAGACTGCTGCGCGCCCGGTTGGACGGCGCTGCCGCCGTGCTCGGGGGCGTTACCGGGCCGTTCACCTTGCTGTGCCAACTAGCCGGGGTGCAGCCCGTTCTCATGGATGCTGTACGGCGCCCGGAGAGGCTGCAACCGTGGCTTGATTTTGCGGTCGAACTCCAGGCGAGTTACGCGAACCGCCAAGTGGATGCAGGCGCGGATGCCATCGTACTGGAAGACATGAGCGCGAGCCTGGACCTCACCTCTCCGCGCATCTATGAGAGATTGATCCTGCCCTCGCAGCAGAGGCTGATAGCGGCCATCCGCGCGCCCGTGATTCTGCACGTATGCGGCTCCAACACGCGGATCTTGCGGCTGCTGGGCGAAGCTGGCGCCGAGGGTCTCAGCCTGGAAGACCGCACGGATCTGGTCGAAGCCGCCTCGCTCAGTCCCACCGTGATTGTCGGCGGCGTACCGCCGGTGGAAGCGTTGCTGAATGGCACTCCCGAGGACGTAAGCCGAGCGGCGGCTGCTTCCATAGAGGCTGGGGTCGCCATTCTGGCGCCGGGGTGTGGCATTCCGCCTGAAACACGTTTGAAGAACCTGCGGGAGTTGGTCTTTGCAGCCCGAAATAATCGGCCCTGACGACACCACCCATGTCCTGACGGATCTGCGCATTGAGCCGAGGGAGGACGAGGTGCTGCGCTACATGGGTTACCCCGCCGGGGTGACGCCCGATGAGCGCCTGAGGCGGCGAGTGCGGGAATCCGTGGCTCAAGCCAGCGAGGCGGCTCGCCCCAGTGGCGCCTGGCGCCTGTATGACGTGGAGGAACGCGAGCCGCTTTCCTTGACCCTCACCGGCGGGCAGAAGATCGCCGGCAAGGTAGGCGAATTCCTGGGAGAAGCGCCGCGCGCCGCGGTGTTCGTCGGCACCGCCGGGGAGCAAGTGGTTGAGCTGGCGCGGCAAGCCATGCGGGCCAACGACAGGGTAGCCGGCATGGCGCTGGATGCAATTGGCTCGCATCTGGCCGAAGCAGCGGTACAGCGGGTCTTTGAGGAGTTGCGCGGCAGGTTGCGGTCCGGTGAGACGCTCACGCTGCCGTACAGCCCGGGCTATTGCGGCATCCCACTCAGTCAGCAGCGCGCGCTCTTCACGCTTATCGACGCTGCCTCCATCGGCGTTGAACTGCTGCCCACGCTCATCATGAAACCACTCAAGAGCGTTTCGGGGATTATCGGGCTCGGCCCCAGCCCACAGGTTACGGCCTACGGCAATCCTTGCGACCGCTGCCCTCTGGCCGACTGCCGCATGCGGCGATAGACCGGGCATCGGCAGCGGTCAACGACCCTGAGTGCGGTGATAGTGGCATCGCTACGGCGGTCCTGCCAAACGCCTGTACCGCCCCTTGGGCGACGCCCTAAGAAACCTCGGGTACATACGCCTGCGCTGTGATAATCTCGATTTGACCATTGCAGCGGAATTGAGCCATTTCCGCGTTTCGCTCCTGTTTCGAAAGAAAGACCGGGAGGACACATGATGAACCGCCGTTATTTCTTGGGGTCGGCTATCGGCGCCGCCGCAGCCGTGCGGCCTGCCTCAGCCAACAACAAAGTGTCGGTTGGCGTCATCGGGCTGCGAGGGCAGGGCAAGGGGCTTGCCGCGCGGTTCGCCCAGTTGCCGGATACGGAGGTGGCGTACCTGTGTGACGTCGACCAGAATGTCCTCGAGAGGATCGCCGGAGAGTTTGAGAAGAGGCACGGCAAGCGACCCAAGCTCGTGTCTGACATGCGGCGGATTTTCGATGACAAGGAAGTGCACGCGGTCGTCGTAGCCACGCCGGACCATTGGCACGCGCCGGCGGGCATCCTGGCGTGCGCAGCGGGCAAGGACCTGTATGTTGAAAAGCCCTGTTCGCACAACATCCGCGAGGGCCGCCTGCTGGTGGAGGCGGCCAGGCGGTACGGCCGGATAGTCCAGCATGGCACGCAGAACCGTAGCAATGCCACGGTGCGCTGGGCTCTGGACCAGGCGCGTTCAGGGCGCATCGGGAAACTGCTCATGGCGAAGGCCTGGAACGTGCAGCTGCGGCGCAACATCGGCCGCAAGCCTGACAGCGAGCCGCCTCCGGGCGTGGACTACGACACCTGGATTGGGCCTGCGCAGGCTATGCCGTTCAACGAAAACCGGTTCCACTACGAATGGCACTGGTGGTGGAACTACGGTACGGGTGACATGGGCAACGACGGCGTTCACCAACTGGATATCGCCGTCTGGGCCATGGATGCGGGGCCTCCGGAGCGAGTCAGCGGCATGGGCAAGAAGCTGTTCTTCGACGACGATCAGCAGACGCCTGACACGATGAACATCACCTACGAGTGGAAAGACAAGGTCGTGATGTTCGAGATGCGCATCTGGAGCCCGTATATGCTCGAGGGTGTGGACAACGGAGTGGGCGTCTATGGAACGGAAGGGATGATCCACATCGGCCGCTGGAAGGACTACAAAGGCAGCGTGAAGTTCTTTGACCGCCAGGGAAAGCATGTGCCGCACACGGACGAACCGGGCGAGGGGGAATCCCACCATCAGAATTTCGTGAACTGCGTCAGGAGCCGTAATGCGCCCAATGCGGAGATCGCCATCGGGCATGCCTCGACCATTTACGCCCACCTCGGCAACATGGTTGCGCGGACGGGGCGCTCGCTGAAGTTCGACGCTCAAACCGAGAGCATCGTGGGAGACGCTGAGGCACAGCGCCTGGTGCGGCGCGATTACCGCAAGCATTGGGGAACGCCCACGGGCGTCTAAGGATCAGGCACTGACTTCCCTCTCCGTCTAGCGGGAGCGGGTGCCGGCGGCCGGCCGAAAGGCCCCGCCGGCGTCCCATGCGATGCGTTCGACGTGCGCCTCAACCCCCGCGGAACTCGAACCCCACTCGAGGTAAGAGCCGCGCGCCGGTTGCCGCCAGTCAATGACGGTGTCGGCGGGCATCACGGCCAATAAGTCTCCGTTCCGATAGATCTCGACGGCGGTATCATCGCGAACGGCCATCCGGAAAGTTTGTGAGGCGGACGAGTTATCGAGTTGGCCGGCCACGGGCATGAAGCGGTTGTCATGCCAATAGTGGACCTCGGAAGGCGTGATCCTGAGCAAGTAGTGGTTAGAGGTCAAGGCCCCGCCCGCGGCGTATGCTTCCAGGTCAAATGCGCGAGCCGGGTCCGCTGAAGCGAGTACACGAACCCGGGCCTCAACTGTGAATCCCCTGTCCTGCCGAAACTCAGCAAAGCCAGACGTACGTTCATTGTTCCAACGCAGACTCTGGCCCTTGTCCGCCCGCAAATTCAGCGAGCCAGCGCTGATGTCGGCACTTCCTCCAGGACTGGCACCAGGACTTCCTACTACGTGCCAGGCGGGTTTTGATTCCTGCGGCAATGCGCGTGGTTCGTAGACGGCAGCCAGACTCGTCCTCGACGGCAAACGGCCGGCGCTAAGTGCGCGAACAGGAGGCGGGTTCTGTTTCAGCCACGCGACGTTGAACGCGTAGTGATTCGTGCTGCTGATGAGGTGGATCAAACCATCCCGGCTTTGCACGGAGGCCAGATACCCCTGGGGTTCGGAAGTGGCCGGGCTCATACGGATCAACCCGCCATCGATGGTAGGCACGGCTGCTTCGGGTTCGTCGCGTGCGATGACGCGGCGCACGGGCCAGGTGTTTCCTTCATCGAACGAAAGGGCGCCGAAGATGCTGGAGACCTGACGCGGGTTTCTTCCGCCCTGTCGAACTGGCTCGGGATTCGCAGGGTTTTTGGCGAAGGAGGCGAAGAACAGCGAGCCATCTTTCAGGCGAATCATTGTGGCCCGCTGCCCTCCGGTAATGGGCTGGAAGCCACTGGGGGAAGAGGTCCAACTCCTGCCCAAGTCCGAGGAGACGCTGCGGGGCATCCACCCGTCGAGGTCTTCCCCTCGGCCAAAAGCGAGCAGGCGCCCGTCTTTCAGCGGTGCGATGGCTGCGTGGACACCTCGGATGCGGCCCCCCGCATCCTCCCAAGTCGTGCCGTTGTCACGGCTCACCCAAACGGTGGAGCCGCCGCCCGCATCGGCGCCGAAGAGGATCTCTCCGCTGGGCGCTCGAAAGAAGGGCTGCCCAACCATGTTGCGGAATCCGAACTCGGGAGCGATGAGCTTGGCCGGTGACCACGTAGCGCCGCTGTCCGTGGAAGTGCGCAGGATGATGGCGAGGGGCTCCCAGCGTCCTGCAGCGCCCAGACCGTTGATGTGGTACATAGTGCGGTCGCCGTCGAACCATAGCGCCGGGCAGTGATCGTTACGATCCGGCGCATCCCAGAACTCCGAAGCGATGTCCCACTCATCGGAGCCGGCACGGAGGCGGCTGGCGGCGATGGCCAGCTCACGTCCGCGTTCCATGGCGCAGGTGTACCAGATGGCGAACAGATCGCCGTTGGGGCACTCGGTGATGGCGGGGTCATGATTGTGGTGGTAGTAGAGCGGTCCATGCGAGCCCGGCGCAA
This sequence comes from Acidobacteriota bacterium, assembly GCA_037444075.1. Taxonomy (GTDB): domain Bacteria; phylum Acidobacteriota; class Terriglobia; order Bryobacterales; family Bryobacteraceae; genus JBBIND01. Next base: position 36,737 of record JBBIND010000004.1, read on the forward strand.
TGCGCACGTAACGGCGCGGTCCTCGAAAATAAGGTTGATCCACTGTTACTGTGCTGGCGGGCGGCGGAGTTTGTTTCACATTGCGCTGTACCGGCGGAGTGGCTGGCAAGGGCAGGGGCTTGGACGCCGGAGTTTCGCCGATCACAACTCTGAAACCGATCAACCAGTTTCTTGTTTCAGGAGGCGCTCCGAGGCGGTTGGCCGACCGGAGGTAGTACAGCGGGGTTCCGTGACTGCCGCCTCGAGTGACCTTGAACTCCCCGCCTGCGCGTCCGACAGGATCGCGCTCAGCACTCGCAACGTAGGGTCCGTACCAGTCCGAGCACCACTCTTCCACATTGCCGTGCATGTCGAACAGCCCCCAGGGGTTGGCGGGGGTGCGTCCCACCAGCAGCGTCACCACATCGGCGGGGGATGTGAAAGAAGTATTGACGGGATTCTTGTGAAAAGCGGGTGGGAGCGAGTTCCCCGTTGAGAAGACGGTCCGCGTCCCGGCCCGCGCGGCGTATTCCCATTCGGCTTCGGTGGGCAAGCGGTACGGCACTCCTTCCTTCTTCGAAAGCCACTGGCAGAAGGCGTTCGCTTCGTGCCAGTTGATGAAGACCGCGGCTTCGTCATCTTCGCGGGAAAAGCCCTGCTTGCCGCGCAGCGCGCGGTGATTCGGGTCAAAGGCCTCGTACTGAGCGTTTGTGACTTCGGTAGCGCCCACGAGGTAGGGGCGCGTCAGCGTGACACTCCGCACCGGTTTCTCGTCGAAGTCTCCGCGCCGGACGTGATCCACGGTGACGCGGAACTTGCCCGGGTCGCCCCAAGGGTAGCGCTTCTCCATTTCATCCCGCGTAGGGTAGCTGAGCGGCAGTGTCAGTTCGTCCGGAACGGTATTGGACTCGCCCATGGAGAAGGTCCCCGGCTGGATTCGGACGAACCGCATTCCGAGCGAGTTGGTGTGCTCATTCCCGGGCGGCAGTTGCGCGAACGCCGCAGCGGGAAGCAGAACTGCCAACAGGGGCAGCAGCGTCAGGAACGGATAGGATTTAAACACTAGAGAACCTCACGGTGCCGGGCCGCAAGCCTCCACCTGACGAGCGACCAACAGGCGAGCATCGCGGCCAAGGCCAGAGAAAAGGCCCAGTATCGGGAGCCCGTAGGAAACAGGATGATCAGTACGGCGGCTGCGCCATGCATGACGCGTTCCAGCCAGGTCAGTGGGCGTCCCAGGTAGCCTGTCAAACTCACCGCCCAGACAGCCGTGGCTGTCAGCAGGGACAGGAACGCGGCGGCCACCCACAATGGCTCGCCCTGTCCGAGCAGGCGAAGGTCAAACACGAAACCGAATGGAATCAGGAACAGAACGAAACTCAGGCGAAAGGCCTGCCAGCTGGTGTCCATCGTACCCGCGCGGGCGAGTCCGGCGGCGGCGAATGAAGCCAACGCGACCGGTGGAGTGACCATGGACAGAACGCAGTAGTACATCACGAAGAAATGCGCGGAAAGGGCCGGTACGCCCAGCTTGAGAAGGGACGGCACAAAGAGGATCGCCCCGATGATATAGGCGGCCACCGTAGGCAATCCCAAGCCCATCACCAAACACCCCAGCACGGTCAACAACAGCGCGGCATAAACGTTGGCGCCGCCGGCTTCGATAAGGCGCGTGGAGAACTTCAGAGCCAGGTTGGACTGAATAGCGACGGCGATGATGATGCCGATGGCCGCAATCGGAACCGCTACATGGCTGGCCTGACGGGCCACGTCGTGGATGGCACTGAGCCACGCTCGTGGTCCCAGCCAGCTTCGCCGCCGCAGGTAGCAGGTCACCACACAGGCGAATATGGCCGCATTCACCGCGAATGTCGCCGAAAAACGCGAAGTCAGCAAAGCGATAAGGACGAGGGGAGGCAGCAGCAGATAGAGCCTCGGCAGGAGCGGCTCATAAGTCAGCGCCGAGCCCGCCTTCAGCGTGCCGATGCCGGTGCGCCTGGCGTTCAGGTCGACGACGAGAAAAAGGGCCACGTAAAAGGCCACGGCGGGGATGACGGCGGCCCAGGCGATGCGGCCATAATCGATCTGCAGCATCTCCGCCATGACGAAAGCCGCGACACCCATGACGGGCGGCATGAGCTGCCCCCCGGTGGAGGCGATCGCTTCGATGCCTGCGGCGGCAGCGGGTTTGTAGCCCGCACGGCGCATCAACGGGATGGTGAACACGCCCACGGAGACGACGTTTGCCACGGCGCTCCCGCTCACCGTTCCCATGAGGCTGCTTGAGAGCACAGCCGCTTTGGCCGCTCCGCCGCTGTGGCGCCCGCTGAGCGACAGTCCAATATCGATGAACAGCTTGCCGCCGCCAATGGCGGCATAGATCGCGCCGAAAGCGATGAAGTAGAAGACGAACTGCACGGACGTTTCCGTGGTGATGCCGAGGACTCCATTCGTGGTCATCGTCATCATCTCCACGGTTTCCTCCAGACCGAAGCCGCGAAATCGCAACCAGCCCGGAAACCAGGCCCCGGCAGCGGAATAGAACAAAACAAACAAGAGGAGCCCCAGCAACGCCCAACCTACTGTCCGCCGCACTCCCTCGAGCAACAGCAGCAACAGCAGCAGCCCGAAGAACCCGTCCGCTGTGGTGACCGGGTCCACCATTTCGATGCGCCCGGTCAACCTGGGAAAGGCTAGCCAGTAATAGCAACCTGTGGCGAACACCGCTGCAACCATCAGCACGTCGGCTGCGCGCCTCAGCGTCGAATGCTGGCGCGAATCGAGCGGAAGTGTCAGGAATGTGAGCGCCAACGCAAACACCAGATGAATAGGGCGTGACAGCAGCGGGTCCTGCGGCTCCGCGACGATCGCAAACTGGAAGGCGAGCCAGGCGAGTCCGAGCGCGACGATAAGCCACAACCGGACGCGGGACCAAAGGTCTGCCGTCGGTTCGGGATGACCGGCGGCCGCCGAAGCCGTGTCTCCGGCGGCGGAGGCGCTGTCTAGAGCCATCCCTTTTCCCTGTAATAGCGCTCGGCGCCCGGGTGCAGGTCGATGCCGGTGGATTCAACCCGGCCGCTGGTGGCGGGATCAAAATCGGCCCAGGCGCGATGCGCCCGCACCATCACGTCGCGCTGCTCGCAAATCGTCTTTGTGATGAGGTAGGCCAGTTCTTCGGGCAGGTCTTTGTGCGCAATCAGGACCGTGCCGCAATCGGCAGCTTGCGTTGGTCCGCGCTGGCCCTTGAACCAGGCCGGCAGGGGGTGCGGGCGGAGGCCTTGTTTCGCGAGCGCTTCCAGGAGCCCCTCGGAGAAGTCGAGGAACCTGACAGGCGTTATGGTGGCCACCTCGGTGAGCGCGGGATGTCCCCGGATAGCCGACTCGAAGTACAGGTCCGCGCGCTTGTCTCGCATCATGTCCGGAATCTGGTTGGTGGCAACCTGAATGATGTCGCCGCCGGCAGCTTTGATCTGATCGCGGCTCGTCCCGAGCGCATCGAAAATCATGTCCGCCACAATGGGCACGCTGCTGCCGGGCGGTTTCATGATGATGCGGGCTGGCCGGTTGGAGAGGAGCGCCTTCTCCAGCGTGTCGTTGCCGGTGCGGGCAATGTAGTCTTCGCTCAGCGCGGCGACCATCCAGACCAGGTTCAGTCCGCCTGCCAACGCGCGGATATTGGGATGCTTCACGCCCCTGAAGGCGCGCGGGTCGCCGTCCCGGGCCCATACGGCGGTGGCAACCTGAGCCAAGGCGATGGTTGCCTGCCCGCGCTCCACCAGAGTGGGATTGCCAATGGCCCCGCCGCGCGCGATGACCTCCACGCCCACGCCGGAGGGCATGCGCTCCTCGAGCATCTGGGCCAGTGTGGCTGAGAACACATACCATGAAGTTCCCGGGGGCATGGCGCCAATGGTGATGGTCTGGCGTGGCCCGCCGCTTCCCTCCCAAAGACGAGCCAATCCGAGCACCGCTAAAATCAGCACCACAACCAACCAGCCGGCGCCTCTAGGAAGGCGGCGAGGCACGGGCTGTTCAGGTTCAGGTGGGGCGGGATCGGGAGGAAGATCGGGCCTCATGGTGCCAGCAGGGGATCAAGAGGGTTCATCGAAACGCTTCGATAATAGCACTGTTATCGTCTCCCCCATGTCCGGCTGCGGCAGCTTGTTCCAGCAATTGCTTGTGCGCTGTAGACAGGGGCAAGCGCGCCCCACTTTGTCCTCCCATAGCGAGAATCAGGTTGACATCTTTCAGGTGTTGGGCCAGGCGCGCCTGGGGTGCAAAATCCCGGGCCAGCATTTTCCCGCCCTTGGTGTCCATTACTTTGGAGTAAGCCGGTCCCGCTCGAAGCACCTCCAGAGCGGCTGCCATCGACAACCCGCAGGAGCCGGCAAAGGCGAGACCTTCGGCGAGCACGGCGCGGTTCAGGCCGAGCACGAGGTTCATCACCAGCTTCATGCGCGCTCCGGCGCCGCAGGCGCCGACGTGAAACGTGCGGTAGGCGAAGCTGTCAAACAGGGGGGCGCAACTCGCGACGATCGCTGCCTCTCCGCCGACGATCACGATGGCTTCCCTCGCTCTCACCTGCTTGCTCGAGCCGCCCACAGTGGCATCCAGATAGTGGACGCCGCGCGCGGCGAGCGATTGCCCGAATTCCTCCATCGCTTCGGGCGCGCCGGTGGTGGTATCGATGACCGTCTGTCCGGGCTGCAAATGCGGTCCGAGCTTGCGCAAAACCGTATCCGCAATACCGGAATGGGGTAACGACAGCACGATCCGGCGGCAGGATGAGGCGACTTCCACGGCTGAGGCGGCGCTGCCTGCACCGATCGATGCCAGTACGTCGCGGCGTGCAGCGTCGGTATCAAATCCCAAGACGGCGAACTCGGCGTGAATGAAGCGCTCCGCCATGGCCGAGCCCAGCAAGCCAGCTCCAATCAACCCTATCTGTTCCTGTTGCATGCGAGCGTCTCCTGCGTGGATAAAGCGATCACGATTCACTTGATTGTTCCAATGTGGCGCACGGCGGTCAAACGGTGGCCCACACAGCGTGAGTAAGGCAAATAGCTTTCTCGCGCGGCAACGCCAGGTCTGCGGTCGCTGAGCCGCTTTACGACGGCGCGGCCTCAAGTTGGCGGCACAGGTCAAGCACCTGACGCACGCGTTCATCGGGTGTAGTGACCGTAATGTCTGCCAGCACGATGTCACAAGGGGACAGGTCGCGGCGGATCTTCTCGAAATCCGCGCGTATGTCCTCCCAGGAGGCGTGTTCCAGCCGCACCGGCGGGTACATCACGGCGCGCCGGCACCACGGCACGGTTTCGCGCACGCGCCGCATGTCGGACTGCATCCCCATGTCGAGGTATCCGAGCTTTGGCAATTCCTTCAGAGCGTCAATGTAGGGGGTCACGTTCCAGTCACAGGTGTGTACGCCGAAGCGCTCGAAGGAGAGCGCAATCGTGGCATCGAGCGGCAGCAGGAAGGCGCGGTAGACCTGTGGCGACACCATGTTCACCGTGCAATTGCTGACGCAGAAATGGTCCACGTGGAAGCCGGAGCGCCGCTGCCGCTCCTGCACGGCGCGGGCCAACAGAATCATGGTTTCACACGCCGTGCGGAACAGGTGGCGCGCAAGGTCCGGACGGTCATGGATGTCCAGGAAGATCTCCTGTCCGCGAATGTGAAGCGCGTTGTTCAGGACGCCCTGCCAGTTGAGATATCCGTGGATGCGTCCCCACCGCCGTTCCATCGTGTTCATCTGCTCGAACAGCTCTTCGACCGCGGGGCTGGAGAGAAGGCGCTGGGGTTCGAGCTGCTCGATCTGTTGAACGGAGAGCGTGCTGCCGGGTTCGAGCTGAGGCCAACGGTCGGGAGCGTAGCGCAGCGGGAGGCCGAAAACGCGAGGGATAACATATGCCCCGTAGCAGCCGGAAAGAGTGGCCAGGGCTTCGTCGCCCATGGAGCCCCATGGCTCGACGCCGGGGAAGGCGGCCCGGAGGACATCGCGCAGTGTCCTCAATGAATTGTGGCGAATGACCGGGTCGCGGTGCCAGCTTTCGGAAAAATCTGCTTTGCAACGGTGATGAAACCACGCCGGTTCGAAACCCACCGAGCAACGCATCGGAGACTCGCTGCCGTCGGCTGGCTCGCGTCTGGCGGGCGCCGCGACAGGAATGTGGCTGCGCAGCTGAGGCGCTCCATGAACGGCGTCAGCGCGTATGGTGACCGGCATGATCCCGAATATAGCCGCGCCAAGCAGCGGGTGACAAATCACTCAGGTGCAGGGCGGCCGACTCGCGCCTGCGAATGGTAGACTTACTCATTTCGATCAGGCAGGAGAAAGCCCTGCCGGGGAGGACCCAAGCGAATTGGATGGAGCCAGGCCAGGGGATTTGTGGGTGGTGGCCGTTTACCTGGCAGGCACTGTTGCACTGGGGGCCTACTTCCTTCGGCGTAGCCGAACGCCTGAGGGCTACACCGTCGCTTCCGGTTCCGTGCCTGCCTGGGCGGTGGGGCTGTCCGTTCTGGGAACATTTGTCTCGAGCATTTCTTACGTCGGCTATCCCGGCAAGGCGTTCACCGACAACTGGGCTCCCCTGCTGTTCGCGCTGACAGTGCCCGTCGTGGCAGTGGCCGCCGGCCGCGTCTTCGTACCGCTCTACCGGCGCCGCGGCGGCGTCTCGGCCTATGAACTGCTGGAAGAGAGATTCGGCTATTGGGCGCGGGCTTACGGCAGCCTCTCGTTTCAGATCCTCCAATTGGGCAGAGTGAGCGTGATTCTGTACCTGGTGGCGCTGGTGGTAGCGCCCATGCTTCACGTGGACGTGCCTTCCGTCATCCTCGTCATCGGGCTGCTGGTTACCGTCTATACGTTGCTCGGAGGGATCGAGGGCGTGATCTGGACCGACGTCGTGCAAGTCATCGTGATGTTCGCCGGCGCTATTGGCTGCCTGGGGCTGATTTGGACGAAGGTGCCCGGCGGTCCCGTAGGGATCTTCCAGACTGCGTGGGCAGAGCAAGGCAAGTTCGCGCTGGGTGAGTTGTCCTTGCGGTGGGACGGGCAGACCTTCCTGGGGGTTCTCGTTTTCGGCGTGCTCGCGAACCTGCAGAATTTCGGCATCGATCAGAACTACGTCCAGCGCTATCACAGCGCACAGAGCGAAGCCGGCGCGCGGCGGGCGGTGTTCATCGCCGCGCTGCCTTACGTGCCTGTGACCGCCCTGTTCCTGGCTATCGGAACCAGCCTGTTCGTGTATTACCGCGTGTTCCCGGAATTGCTGCCGGCTTCGTTCACCGGCGACGCCGTATTCCCGCACTTCATCCGCACCACTCTACCAGCGGGGGTGGCAGGCTTGCTGGCCGCTTCCATACTGGCAGCCGCGATGAGTACCGTGAGTTCAAGCCTGAATTGCATGGCCACAGTGTTTGTGGAAGATGTCTGGCGCCGCCGCCGGCCCACGCTGGAAGGTTGGGCGCATGTCCGGCTGCTGCGTACCGTAACGCTCATCAGCGGGATGGCCGGCACCGGGCTGGGGTTGTTGATGCTCGGCAACCGCTCCGGGTTGGATTTGTTCTGGCAGATATCCGCCGTGACTGGCAGTGGTTTACTCGGTCTATTCCTTCTGGCGATTTCAAAGATGCGCCTCCGCCGGGCAGCCGTGTTCATTGGGACGGTGACGACGGTTCTGTTCGTCTTATGGGGTAACTTCAGCCGTCAAATCGGAGTGTTACCGCAAGCGTGGTGTAGTTATCTGGATCCCCTGCTCGTGGGAGCGTTGGGCACCGCGCTTTTGATGGCGGTTACGCTGGCCGTGAATCTCTGGTTCAGGCGGCCTGGATTTCGTAAGGCGGATTGAAGTTCTCCACGCCCGCGCGCCTGCCTGCTATCCAACGGAGGACGTAAATCTGACGCGGGTCCGTGCGTCCGCCGAACGTGTTGGGCAGCACTTCGAGAAGCGTGTGGGCTAACTGGTCCCGGTAGTAGTCCATGTCCGCTTCCACCTTGACGCATGGGATGCCGCCGACCTTGAGGGTCTGCTTTTCATGAAAGGTCAACTGCACGTTGGCCTCGCCGAAGCGGACCTCTTTGAAGCTGCGTGTAGCCCCCGGGTGGAACAGTCCCGGCAGAGGGACCTCCTTGAACGTGCCGTGCTGGACCGCCTGCGTAAGCTGGTCGAGCAGCCGGGCGTCGGCATAGCCGAAGAAGCGGTCTGGTGAAAGATCGGCTTGAGGGTCATCCCAAATCAGGTTCTTGAAGTAATCGACGGCTCTGCCGGCAGGCAGAAGAATGGAACCGAGCGCTTCCGTGATGTTCAGGAAAGCCGCCACACTGGCGGGTTCCTCTTCCATCCACTGCGAGTAGCGATCCTGGGCGTTTTTCTGGCTGGCGCCCTGGGAGAGGATCTCGATCAGATGAGGGTGTGTTTCGCTCAGCTTATCCCAGCGAGCCCGGGAGAAACTGAACGTGTTGTTGCGCGGCAACAGCATCAGGTCTGCGAACTGCACCACTCCCGGCTGCACGAGGATGGGTGTAAAGCCGGTCTGCAAGTGGTCTTTCGCGGATACGATGACGGTGTAGCGATCGGCCAGGTTGTCCGAGAACGGGACCTCCGTCCGCAGGACAGGCTTTTGCGAAAACCTGCTCAATTGCTGCTTGTGGTTGCCGTCAATACATCGGTACAGAATCCGAAGGCCTTCGGGCATCACTTCTCTGGCGCCATTGAACACACGCACCATCAGCGGCGCCGTGGGTCCGGTGTGCTTACGTCGTGACCTTGGCATTCACCCCTCCGATTGTTTGTACGGGCGGCCCACCGAAGGGACCGCCCGGATGTCAAAGCCTGCCGCGAGACTACCTAAACAACGGATTTCGCTTCAGGCCGATGGACTAACCTCGGAGCCCGGCGAGGACTCCGCGCATATAGGCAAAGGACTTCATCATGCCGGGCAACGGGTTGTCCGCGTCGATTTCGTATTCGAGCATGACGGCGCCCTTGTAGTTCATCTGCTTCAGCTGCTTAAAGATAGCCACCACCGGCATGGCTCCATCGCCCACCGGGCATTGGGAGCCCGCCTTCATCAAATCTCGAAGGTCCTTGATATGCACATCCAACAGGCGCGGACCGGCTTCGCGGAGGGAAGCTACAACGTCGACGCCGGTGCGCGTGGTGTGCCCCACATCCACGCACAAGCCCACGCGCGGGTCCATGTCCTTCACAGCCTTGAGCACGCTCTGCGGCGAGGGGAAGTGCTTGTCTTCGGGCCCGTGGTTGTGGATGGCGGCTTTGATGTTGAACTCCTTCACGAGTTTCTCGACCTCAGGCAGCGTGGCGTGCGAGGGTGCGCACACCATCATCGGCATGCCGCACGCCTTGGCGTATTCAAACATCTTCCGCAATTCTTCCGGCTTCTTGAGATCGATGTTCCCTCCGGAGAGGATCTGCATGCCGGCCGCGGCGAAATCCTTCCGGCCGGCGGCGATCTCCTCGGGCGTGCTGACATAGCGCAAATGGAATTCCTTCACGCTGATGTGCTGGACATTCAGCTGCTTAAGGATCTCAATGGCCTGCGCGCGCGAGAACTTGCGCAGAGAATACGTCGCCACGCCAAGGGTCAGCTCTCCTGCCGGCGCAGCCGAGGCCGGGGTGCGGCTGATGGCCGCAAGCGCCGCCGAGGCGCCGAGGAAAGTCCGCCGTGTGGTTGCTGTGTTCATAGTGAATACTCCTATTTATAGTTAATGAACATCGGGCTGGACCAGGCGATCATCTGGTCTGTTTGAAGCACCCGAACGTAGTAAAAATGTCTACCGGTGATGGCGCCCGTATCGGTGTAGGTGAAGTCGACCACTTGCCGGTCTTGCTTAGACGAGTAGATCACGCAGTTATCCTTGATGATATCCACTCTGGCGATGGGACGCGTGCCGCGGGCTTTCACGCTGATCGGCAGCGGCTTGCTCAAGGCGAACTCGTCACCCATGAAGTGCGGACCCATGCGCACGTCGAGGAGGATGTTGTCCGTAGCGCCATACGTGTGCCGTCTGCGGATAGCGTTCAGTATCCCCTCGCGGCTGGGATCATCGGTGTAAACCATGGCATAGCTGATGTGCGTGGAGCCATGGTCTGAACTCGTGATGATCCCGAGCTTGTAGCCCTTGGCCCAGGCATTGGAGACCATCCCCGCTGGTTGGTAGCCGGCCTGTTTCATGTGTGCCGCGTCGCGAGGTTCCTCGGCGGCGTGTGGCGCCCCTAGCTGCTCGTAGTTGGTGCGGGAGCCCTGGAAAATCTCGACGACCGGTTCCAGGCCGGGGTCATTGTCACGCCAATCGGTGCCCATGCGCGTGGCGCTGGTGTGCGAGATGGCCAGCCCGCGGCGCGGCCGTATGTCGTCGTACAGGAGCTTGGTATCGTTACTGACCACTTCGCCCGTGCCGATGCCCGGTTCGTCTCCGTGCGGAGAAGCGCCGAGTCCGAAACCCTTAGCTCCGGTACGAAGGTGGAAGGGAGTCACACGGGACTCGGACCTGCGCGCGAAGAAGACGTTGCGGTGCCCGTTCGGGTAGATCACGCTGCGCTCATAGCCGAAGATCGGCACATAAGCTCCCGGCACGTGGTACATGTCCGTCATCTTCTGCGTGTAATACCACCAGTAGGGCCAGGCTCCGCCCTGGTGGTCTGTGGAAGCGCCGAAATCCATGCTGGCGGCGTCGATCATGTAGCGGTAGAAATCCTGGAGCGAACCGTCGTTGCCTCCCCCACCGTCCCAGCTCAATTCCGTGTGCCGGTGAAAATCCCCGCGCACGATGCGCAACTTCCTGCCGCCCACTTCAGCGACGTGGGCCCGAATCGCCTTCAAATCCCCGGCTTCATCGGGATGGCCTTCGGGAACCTGCACTTTCTCCTCGGGCGCGGCGCCCCAGGCGATCGCGGAAACAGGCGCGGGCGCAGCCGCTCGCCCGGCGTACACCTGCTGCCGGATGGGGCGGTGGTAGAACTTCTCAGTCCGGTTGTCGGTGTCCCAGGCGAGCCACAAGGAAGCCTCGGCGTCGAGCGTGGCGCTGATGCGGGTGCTGGAGCGGCCCTTGCTGTGAGGAATATCCACCGGCGCCGTCCACCGGTCGCCTGCGAGGTGCGTGAGGCGGTACTCGTAGAAGCCCCGGTTACTTTGACCCTGAGCTTCCCGCGCGAGGCGGCGCGATTTGGCAGCTACCCAGATGGAACCTCTGCCGTCGCTGAACACGTGCGGCTGGTAAGTATGGTCACCCTGAAAAACGGCTGCGAGCGATTCCACCGTATCCCGCCATTGACCGTTTTCATAACACCGGATCCGCGGCTGTCTCTGCCCGCCGAGCGGTGAACCTGCCGGGCGGTCGCGAAGAATGTAGCCCTGGTCCTTGCCCCAGGCGGGTCTGCCCGCTTCCCAGGCGACCCAGACACGCTGCGCCGTGTCCACCGCCACGGTGGCGCGCACCTCGAAACGCGGACTGATGGCGACCGGGATTTCCCCGTCTTGCAGCGCGCCACCTGAGACCCGGGCCATATAGACGTCATAGTTGCCTTGGCGATAGCTGTCATAGACAACCCAGGCAGTTCCCTGAGCGTCCAGCGCGACGGCGGGTTCCCAATCATTAGCTTGGCGGGAAGTGACACGCACATCCGGAGACCATCGTTCCCCGTCGAACGTCTTCAGGAAGATGTTGCTCCATCCAGCTCTGAAACCCTGCCATACCAGGGCGAACCTGCCCTTGCTGCCGCTCGTGAGGCGAGGGTTGATGTCCGGGAGCGGATCACTCGTCAGGCGCTCGAGCGTCCCCCATTCCTGCGTCGCCGGGTCAAAGCGCCGCGCGTGGAGATCCCAGTTATCGGCCTTCATTTGGGACCACACCACCCAGACGCGGTTGGAAGCGTCCACGGCCAATTGCGGCAACCAACTGTCGCCGCTCGTGCCCGGTACCCACTGAAGGCTTCCCCACTTCCCGTCCGCGTAACGGCGGATAGCAATGTCATCACGGTCGCCTGAGAAACTCAGCCAAGCCACCCAGAGGGAGCCGTCCGGGGCCGCTGCGATGGAGGGGAGGTCATCCTGCCGAAATTCGTGACCCACGGCTGTGGCGGCCACGCTGCCCGCTGCGGGCGCCTGAATGGGGGCAGGGAAGCCAGCTTCTCCAGGGGCTGCGCTGGCCCTGTCACCCTGTAGCCAGAACACGCCCGCGGCCATGAAGACCGCGACAGAGACAAGCAGAAGCGTCCGTGTTGGCATGGCGTTGATAGTATGCCCAGCCGGCAGGCAAGCCGTCAATAGCCTCGCCGCACAAAGAAAAAGCCCCGGCGCGGTGAACCCGGCCGGGGCCATTCGAAGTGGAAAGCCTAGGTCAGAAGTAGTACTTCATGCCAAGCTGCACGTTCCTTGGTCCGATCTTCGTGCCGCTGATGTGGCCGAAGTTGGTCGCGCCAAAGCTCGTCGCCGGGTCGCTGAAGATGGGCGTGTTGGTGGCGTTCTGCGCTTCAATACGGAACTCGAAACGCTGACCTTCCTTCGTACGGAAGCTCTTCAGGAGAGCGGCGTCGAAGGTGCGGATGCCCGGACCGCGATAGTTGAGATTCCGTGGCGCCGTGCCGGGAACGTCGATAACCGGCTGGCGGAAGGCAGCGTTGTTGAAGTAACCCGTGAGACGGTTCACCACGGGACCAGAGGTGCTGGGGTCGCCGATCAGGTCAGGGCGCTGAGTGCCGGCCCACATGCTGCCACCGGACTGCGTGACGTGCAGGGGCATGCCGCTTTGCAGGAGAGTCATACCGCTTATCTCCCAGCCGCCGGCGATCCAATCCACAACGCGGTTCCAACCGGAGCCCCACTTGCGGTTGATGCCGAAGGGCAACTCCCAGGCGCCGGTCAAAATGGCGCGGTGGGCGACGTCATGAGCCGACAGCGCTCGCTCGCCACGCAGGTCGAAGAAGTTCTGGATGCCGGTCGCTCCGCCGAGCCAGCCGTAGTTTCCTGAGCCATGCGAGGAGTTGTCGATCATCTTGGACCAGGTGTAGTGGGTCAGCATGGTCAAGCCCTTCGAGAAGCGCTTTTCCCATTTGAGCTGTAAGGCGTGGTAATAAGAATCCGCGCGTGCCGGTTCGGCCGTTCCAACGCTCGTGCCGTCGAAATGCGGCATGGGCCGCAGCAGACGGAACAGCTGAACCGTCGTGCGGTTCAGGTTGGTGGCTCGTGGATCGCGGATATGGCCGAAGAAGGGATTCGACACCGACGCCGTCAGCGCCGGCCGCCCCATGGGCCAATAAACCTCCGGCAGAGTGGACAAGGAGGTGTACGGGAGGAACAGGTGTGTGCCGCGGCTGCCCGTGTAGTTGACCTCGAGCACGGACGACATTGGCAACTCGTGCTGGATGGACAGGTTCCAGGAATGGTACGCGGGGTTGCGGTTGTTGCTGGGCAGAACCGTGCCTGCTCCAAGGCCAATGAAAGTCGCATCGCCCAGAGACCGGCCCGGTGGCAGCAACATGCCGTCCGGGTAGGGGTTGTTCAGCCGGGCGTACAGTGTGGCGTTGGAATCCAACGAGAAGGTGGGCGTGGAGTTGACGGCGAATCCGGCGCCGGTATGGCCGAACACGGTAGCGCGGCTGAGCTGGTAGAAAAGCCCGTAGCCGGAGCGAATGGCAAGCTTGGATGTGGCCGCATAGGCAATGCCAATACGAGGCTGCCAGTTGTTCATGTCGGCTTCGAATGGGGAACGCTTGTTGCGGTCGGTGAACCGGAACACCCCACGGGTGTCGTAGCCAGGCACTCTCACCGGAGACTGGGCATCGAGATCCCAGTAGCTCTGGCGATCCTGGGTCTCCCAGCGGGGCACGTCAAAGTCATAACGGAATCCCAGGTTCAGGGTGAGCTTTCTGGTGACTTTCCAGTCGTCCTGGAGATAAAAGCCCCAGTACCCGGACCGGGTGTGGGCCTGCCTCGGAGCGATGTGGAAGTCACCCCAGCCACCCCAGCCAACCAGCATGGTGGCGAGGCCGTTCCCTTCATTACCCGGGCAGGAGAAGCGATCCCGGCAGGTTACACCGCGGCTGAAGCCGATGCGGCCGGAGGGAAAACCGGGCTGGGCGTAATTCAGGAAGTTCCGCCGGGTCTCGGCGCCCATCTTGAGATTGTGACCGCCAGAGACTTTGCTGTAGAAGCCCGTGACGTGGTGGACACCTTCCTGCCGGTCCATGATCAACCAGCCTTCCGTGCCGATGTCCGTGTAGCCATCGGGAGCGAGGGTCGGGAAGACCTTGAACTGCGCGGTGTCTAACATGTACTTCGGGAATCCCAAGGTGGTCAGATCGAAGAACTCCATCGGATTACGCCAGTAGGTTGAATGCGTCAAGCCGTAGCGCACGCTCCACATCGATGTGGCGCTTTGAATCCTGTTGAACTCCGCGACAATGGCCGTGGACGTGCTCAGGCTGGGTCCGTCATTGAAAGTGTAGGCGGGAGCGAGCTCCTTGAAAAGGTTGGGAGGCTTGCCCCGGCCGCGGCCGTAACTATACCGGCCCGTCAACCGGTTGTTTTCCGTGAAGTGGTGATCACCCTTGAGGTCGGTCTGCTGGCTCGGGCTCACCGTAATGCCTTGCTCAAACCAGTTGTTGGCCTCGGTCAAGGGAGTGCCCGTGGTGTTCGGCAGCGGGAAGTAAGCGAGGGACCTGACTGCCACCGGATCCTGTAACGACCGGGGAATGATGTTGCCGGCGAACGGCCGGCGTTCGATAGCTCCCGCAGCGTTGGTGAACGTATCGAAGGGGTTGTGGATCGTCATCACCTGTCCGGCCGCGTTTAGCGTTTGCGAGAAGTTCCCTTCGCGCTGGAGCAGGGTGGGAAAAGTGGCGGTGTAGCTGAGCGGGCTCTTGGCCTTGGTGCGTTCATAGGTGCCGAAGAAGAAGGTCTTGTTCCTCACAATCGGCCCGCCGATCACTCCCCCGAACTGGTCGCGGCGGTACATTGAGCGCGTCCTGCCGGCGCGGTTTGCAAACCAGGCGTTGGCATTCAGGTCGGAGTGGCGGAGGAAGTAATAGGCTGTCCCGTGGAAGTCATTCGTTCCAGACTTCGTTACCATGTTCACCACCGCCCCTCCGGTCTGCCCGTATTCGGAGGAGAAGAAGTTCGTCTGCATCTTGAACTCCTGAACAGCGTCCACGGAGGGCGTGAACTTCAGGTCCGTGATGCCGGAGTTCTGCTCGACGGTTACCACTGTCACTCCGTCCAAAAGGACGTCCGAGGTGGAGTTGCGGGAACCGTTGGCGACGAAGTTCGTGTTGTTATCGCCGCGCCTCCCGCCGGAACCGACCACGCCCGGTGTCAGGTATGTCAAGCCCATCGGGTTGCGGGCGATGTTCGGCAGCGAAATGATGTACTTGTTTTCGATTACCTGGCCGAGGGTGGCGATGGTCGTATTCAGCAGGGGCGCCGTGGCTTCGACCTCGACGGTGGTGGCCACATCGCCTACCTCCAGTTGGACGTCCAACGATGCCTGCTGCTGAACCTGAAGGTTGAAAGCGCTGAGAGAGTACCTCTTGAACCCGGGCGCCTCCACGCTGAGCGTGTAGTTGCCGGGTGGAAGAGCGGTCACGACGAAACGGCCCTGCGCATCCGTCGTCGTCGAAACATCTGTGCCGCGCTCGACGCTTTTTACGATAACTTTTGCGGCGGGTATGGCGGCTTGCGTTGAATCGGTCACAAGGCCTCGCACGGAGGCCGTGAAAGTCTGGCTGAACAGCATCGCTGTCAGCATCAAGCTTGCGAGCACCAGGGCCCAAGAAGCTTTGCGTAATGGCATAGTCCTCCCCCTATTCTGAGTCGGTAGAGATTCTTTTGTGAAACCCCGTAGCGTTCCGCCCAGGAACGCTGGATCAATTCTATATAGGAACCGGGCCGTAGGCAACTGGGGGGGCGGGTGTCCTGGTTGCGGGCGGAGAGGTTTGGAAAGCGGGACGGTCAGGTTGGCGG
Organism: Acidobacteriota bacterium; assembly: GCA_037444075.1. Taxonomy (GTDB): domain Bacteria; phylum Acidobacteriota; class Terriglobia; order Bryobacterales; family Bryobacteraceae; genus JBBIND01. Next base: position 52,700 of record JBBIND010000004.1, read on the forward strand.
GAAAGGTGTTCAATCACTGCCGCAGCCAGGTCGAGCAGGTCGGCCGCCTCGGGGGCCTTGATCTTCTCCCACGTATCAGAGGAGCGGTGATAGTCGGGGTGCAGCCCGGAGAAGAAGAACAGCGACGGTATGCTTTTGCTCAAAAACGCATGGTGATCGCTGGATCCGTACACAGTCTGCTCGGAAAAATCGACACTGTAACCGCGCCAGGGCAGCAACTCGTTGAAAATCTCGTGCAGAGTGGAACCTGTGTTGATTCCTCCTACAAGGATCTGCCGGTCGGTTATGCGGCCGATCATGTCCAGGTTGATCATGGCAACGGCATCCGACAGCGGCAGCAGCGGATGCTCGATGTAATGACTGGATCCAAGCAGACCCAACTCCTCTCCGGCAAAGGCCAGAAACAGCAGCCCGCGGCGCGCTTTGGGCTGCGAGGAAAAGCGCCGGGCCAATTCGAGAAGCCCCGCCGTACCCGAGGCATTGTCGTCCGCTCCCGGAAATACGCCGCCTTGTTTGTTCGGAGGCCAGCCGGCTTCGCCACCGCCTACGTGATCGTAATGCGCGCCAATCACGACGTGCTCCGCGGTCTCGCCCGGAATGTAAGCCGCCACGTTAGGCGCCATCCTGCGGGTGCGTGTTACATCGCTGCGCAGTGTCACGGCGAAGCGCTCCGGCAGCGCCAGACTCCGCGGCTTCAAGTCGCGGTCGACCTCTTTCTGAAGTTGAACCAGGTCCAGACCGCCTCGCTCCAGCCAACGGGCTACAGCGCGGATGCTCACTTCGACGGCAGGGACACCTGAATCCGCCGGACCGACGGCGCCTGCAAACTCTTCCAGGGAAGACCGCTCGTTACCGTTGCAGGCGGCGTCTCCCACGAAGATGATCCCACGCGCTCCGTGCAGCCGGGCGTTCATGGCCTTACTGAACGATTGCGCGTGGCGGGTGTACATCCGGCCGGCGAAGATGCTGGCAGCGTCAAATTCCTGCGGTTCGTGGTAAAGAACGATGACCACCTTGCCTTTGACATTCAGGCCGGCATAGTCGTCGTAGCCGTATTCCGGGGCGGTGATGCCGTAGCCTGCGAACGCCAGCGGGGCGGACACCTCACCGCTGGCTGAAAAGTTCAGAGGCTGAAAGTCCTTGTTGAGCGAGAGTTTCTCACGGTGATTTCCGTCAGCGAATTCCAGGCGCGTGCCGCTGCCAAAACGCGCCGCCACGCTGACGGGGAAGTATTGAAAGAAGCCGCCGGGCGCCGCCGGACGCAGGCCGAGCGCTTTGAACTTCTCGGCGACATAGTCGGCGGCCCGGTCAAGTTCTTCGCTGCCGGTTCCGCGCCCGCGCATTTCGGGCGAACTCAGGTGCTTGACGTGGTTTAGGAAGAGCTCCGGATCGACGCGCCCCGGCGCTTCGGCGTGCGTAGCGCCCGCGAAGGCCAGTAATCCAGCCAGGAAGATCGACCGTGCCGTATGCCGGAGGCTAATCATGTGAGCAGACTGCAACTACTTCAGCGGCGTGGGCAGCTTCTGCGAGCAGCAGGCCGTCTCGCCGGCGTTCTTCGCCGTTTTCTGGTACTCGAGCTCGAAATCGATGATCTGCTTCAATGCAGGCCAGGAGATGTGGGATGTGATGCGCCGCCCGTTGACGAACAACGTCGGGGTGGAGTTCACCTGGAGAGCGCGGGCTTCGGCCATGGAGCGATTCACTTCATTCTCGGTGGAGCGGTTGTCAACGCACCGCGTGAGTTGTGCGACGTCCAGATCATGATTCTTGCCGTACTCGAGCACTTTGGCGCGAAGGTTCTCCGCGGTCATCGAGGTCTGGTTTTCGAACAGCCAATCATGAAACGGCCAGAAGGCTGTCGGATTCTGTCTGAAGACGCAGCGCCCGGCGATGGCGGCAGGCTTCGCCCAAGGGTGGATTTGCTCGAGCGGGAAGTCCTTGAAATACAGGCGCACCTGCGTCGGGTAGGCGGCAATCAAATTCTGCCGCAGCATCCTGGCCTCTTCCTTGCAGAAGCTGCACTGGAAATCGCTGAACAGAACGAGCACGACGGGGGCTCCCGGTGTCCCCAAGCTAGGCTGAAACTCGGTCTTCAGCTTGTCGAGATCTTCCCGGAAGGGGTTCTGTTGAATGTCGTAAACAGCCGCGCGGACGATCTTCTGGCCGTCGTTGGTTACGTAAAACAATTCTTCCTGACTCGCCGCGCCTGCCGTGCCCAACACCCTTACTTCCACCATGCCTGGAAGCTGCGAAGGTTTCGGATCGGAAACACTCACCTTAATTTGTGGTCCCCACAGGAAAAGGTGGCGTACGTAAGCCTCCAGCGTGGGTTTGTCGAGCCCCGATTTCCTGGCGTGAGTGGTTGCCGTCTTAGCTTGTTCTTGAGCCGCGAGCGGCGCCGCCAAAACGGCGGCAAGGAGCAATCCAGCCCGAATCCATCTCATAAATCTCATTCTAACCCACGGTCCGGAACCGCCTAAAGCAAGGGTCCGATGCGCCAGGGCACAAACTCGGCGTGTCCGTGACGCTCCGCGCAGGTCCGTTCTCCAGAGGCTACCCGGACGAGGAGTTTGAAAATCTCCAGGCCTACCTCTTCGAGGCTTGCTGTCCCATCAGCGATCAGACCGGCGTTGACGTCCATGTTGTCACGCATCCGGGCATAGGTGGAAGAATTGCTCGTGATCTTGATGACCGGCACGGTGGGGAAGCCCGTCACGCTGCCCCGCCCGGTGGTGAACGCCATGATGTTCGCTCCGCCGGCGGCGATGCCTGTCAACGAGGCAGGGTCGTAGCCCGGCGTGTTCATGAAGACCAAACCGCGCTCCCGTACCCGTTCGGCGTATGCTACGGCGTCGATGAGCGTGGAGGAGCCTGCCTTGGTCACCGCGCCCAGGCTCTTTTCGAGGATGTTGGTCAGCCCGCCTTCTTTGTTGCCCGGCGAGGGATTGTCGTTGAAGCTGCCTCCGTAGCTCCGGAGGTAGTTCTTGTATTCCTCGACAAAAGCCAGAAACCTCTCAGCTACCTGCCGGTTTCGGGCGCGCCGCACCAGAAGGTGTTCAGCCCCGAAGACTTCCGGAGTTTCGCCGAGGATCACAGTCCCGCCAGCCGCTACCAGGTGGTCGCAACAAAGTCCCAGCGCCGGGTTGGAAGTGATTCCCGAGAATGCGTCTGATCCTCCGCACTCCAGACCGAGCACCAGCCGTGTTACGGGCACCTGGACGCGCGGTTCAGCGGCCAGGCGGTCGATCATCAGGCCAATCTCCCGCCTGCCTGCCTCCACGGTCGCGGTGGTTCCACCGCAATCCTGGATGGTCATGCCTCTCAGCCGGGGACCCGCGCCTGCCAGGTAATATTCCACCTGGTTGCCTTCACATCCCAACCCGAGGATGATGGCGGCTCCTACGTTGGGGTGGTCGAGCACTCCCCGGATTGTGCGCTGTAGTTGCTCCGTGTCCGCTCCCGTGGACTGACTGCATCCGTCGCCGTGTGGAAAGGCCGCCACGCCGTCAACGCCGGGCGGCAGTTCCTCGCCCTGATAGCTGTTCGCGATCAATTGAACAACGTGCGCAGCACAGTTGCTGGCCGCCACGACGGCGATGTAGTTGCGCGTCCCGGCGCGTCCGTCCTCTCGCGGATAGCCGAGGAAACAGGGCACGTCGGCTTTTGGGGTAACCGGACCCACGCCGGTTTCCGGGAAACGGTAGTCCGTTCCCAACTCCTCGTAAGCGACGTTGTGGAGATGGACGTGCCGGCCGGGCAGGATGTCTTGAGTCGCGCGGCCGATGGGCTCGCCGTAGCGATACACGAGTTCTCCGGCGGGCACCTTGCATAGGGCCAGCTTGTGGCCCGCGGCAATCGGCTCCTGAACGGTTAGCTCAACGCCCGGCAGGCGCGCCAATTGTCCCGGGCTGAGCCGCACACGGGCGACGGCGACGTTGTCGGCCGCCCGCATCCGAATGAGGCATTTATCCGGGGAAGGGGGCTCGGAGATGCGCACCAGTTCCATGCGCGCTTAGCGGAAAAGCACCGTTTCGTTGATTTGCTCCCCGATGTGTACGTGCAGGCGCTTGCCGTGGGGGTGAACCCAGAGGCCGTCCCCTTGCGGCACGGGAATCTCCGCGGGAGTGTTTACGATGACGAAATTGGACCGTTCGACGCCCGGTATCAGGCGGCCGATATGAATGTGCACGTGGCATTGTGTGCGGACGTGGTCCCCGTTATAGGCGAGACCCCATTCGTTTCCCCAGAGTTCCTTGGCCTTGCCGATGGCCGCGGCCCAGAGTTCCGTACGCTGCGGGGGAGTCATTTCCGCCAGCCGGTAGACGCCGGTAAGCGAAGGACCCGGCAAGGCAAGCCAGCGGTTAGGCTTCCGCGGGTTGTTGTCTTTGAGAAAGAAGAGCCGCGTATCGGGTGGCTGCTTCAGCGCTTCCGCGGTCAGGCTGCACTCGCGCGCCGCGAGCGAATCCGGCCGGGTGGCGTCGCATACGCAGCGGGTCTTGACGTCTGCCACGATGGGCGCGGACCAGAGGAGCGCAAGGGGGATACACGTCCGAAGCATTGCGCTCATTATACTTGATAAGTGTCTGCTCTTATACGGAGAACCGCCCTGGCGGCTCTTCTCGCCTATCTCCTTCTATTTCACGGGTTGACCGGCGCCGGGCTCCTGGGTCCTGACGAGCCGCGCTATGCGGCGATTGGCCGGGAGATGGCCACCTCCGGCGACTGGGTGACCCCTCGATTGTGGGGCGAACCCTGGTTTGAAAAGCCGGTGCTCCTGTATTGGCTGACCGCCTCGGGTTTTCGCCTTGGCCTCGGTGACGACCTTGCGCCGCGTTTGCCGGTCGCTCTCCTCAGCCTGGCTTTCCTCCTTTTCTATTGGCGCCGTTTGACCGTGGAGTTCGGTCCACGCGCGGGCCACTACGCCACGGCGATGCTGGCGAGTTCGGCGGGCTGGTTGGGCTTCAGCGGAGTGGCGGTGACGGACTTGCCGCTCGCTGCGTCCTTCGGCGCGGCGTGGTTGTTTGGCTTGGGGTGGCTCAGAACGGGCCAACGCCTCGCACTGTGTGCCGTGGGCGGATTCCTCGGCCTGGCAGTACTGGCCAAGGGCCTGGTGCCGCTGGTTCTGGCCTTGCCTGCCTTGTGGTTCGGGCGGCGTTTGTGGAGGCAATGGTGGATTGCCCTGGCCTCGCTGCTGGCTGTGGCGGCGCCGTGGTATGTGCTCTGCGCGTGGCGCAACGGTGAAGTCTTCTTGCAGGAGTTCATCTGGAAACACCACGTGCTCCGCTTCCAGAGTGAGGTAATCCAGCACGTTCAACCGTGGTGGTTCTTCATCCCGGTGCTGGTGGCAGGCCTGTTCCCATGGACGCCGCTCCTGGCGCTGGCGCCAAGGCAAGCCGTGTCAAACGACCAACGCAAGCGCCTGCTGGGCGTGCTGGTTGTGTTTGGTCTGGTCTTCTTCTCCGCTTCGATCAACAAACTCCCCGGCTACCTGTTGCCCTTGTTGCCGCCCCTCTGTGCTCTGGCAGGGTTGGGTCTCGCTGAGACGAGGCGGGCACACTGGCATCTGGCGCTGACCGCCGGTCTGCTGCTTCTGGTTCCGCCTCTGGCAGCCATCCTGCCTGTGGCTTTGCGGGATGGGCTGACACGCTCTACGTGGCCCGGCTTTCCCTGGGGCGCTGCGGGGCTGGCGCTGGCGCTCGCGTTGGCGGTCTGGCTTGTCGAGCGGAACAGGCAACGCGACCGGGCCGTGATGCTGCTTCTCACGGGTATCGCTGTGTCGGTGGTCTATCTGAAGACAGCGGTGCTGCCCGTCCTGGATGAGAATGTCTCGGCGCGCTCTCTGTGGAGGCGTATTTCCCCCGTCTCAGAGAGTGTGTGCGTGGAGTGGTTGCACCGCAGTTGGCGGTACGGCTTGAATTACTACTCCGTGCGCCCGTTGCCGGACTGCGCGGATGAGCGCCGCCCGCTGAAAGTGACGGACTCAGCGGGCGGTCTGCCGGTGATCGAAGAATCAGAGTAGGGACGCGTCCCCGAAACGCCTAACGCCGCTTGGCTTTCTTCTTGGTCTCGTCGATCTTCTTGGCCAGTTCCTTGGTTTCCTTGCTTTCCGGAACTTCCTTCAGGGCTGCCATGGCTGTATCAGCGAAGAACTCCAGCCGCTCCGGCTGATACGTTCTGTAGGGGCCGTAGAGCTCTGCGATTTCGCTCAGCAGTTCGGCCATGGCGAACATGAAAGTCTCGCGGGGGATCTTCACCGGCGGCTGGGTGAAGACCTGCTGGGCTTTGGCCACGTCTTCTTTCGAGCCGGAGGCGCGGCAGGTCGCCATCAACACCCCTCGCTCCAGCATCTGTTTTTCAGCAGCAGTCACCTCATCGTCGGTAACCAGAATGCCGTTCTCCACCTTCGTGAGCGCCATGTGCCTCATCGGATTTCCCTTCGGATAGGGCATGGCCAGCTCGATAGAGGCTTCTTTGGGCGATTTCTGGAAATTCAGAAAAGCCTGGCCGAATTGCAGCGCCTGCCGGTTGGAGCGCGCAAAGAACTCATCCGAGTAACGTCGGAAAGGTGTAGGATTCGCCTTGTTGGCGCGCCCGCCGTGCTGGAAGCTGTCAGCCAATTGCATATAGCCGCGCGTCATGCCGGCGGTGACCACCAACAGCCAGGGCTGCGCGCGAGAGGTGAACTCTCCGTCCGGGCGTGCGACCTGATCCAAGTGCTCCGCTGTTTTCAGGTAGTCACCTGTTTCGAATGTCTCCTTGGCTGCTTGCCAATAAAACGCCGGGGTGCCCTTGGCCGGTGGCGCCGGTCCGGTGGAACAGGCGGACAGTAACACGAGCAGTGCTGCGCCAACGGTTGCATGAAAAAGAACTCGCCTTGATTTTGCCATTATGTCTCCCGCCGAGATGGTTTATCACAATTGAGCAGCCGATTCAAGTGTGTTTGAAATGAGTGCCAAGCACTTGGTTGGAGGCCGCCGGTTGGTGCTTGAGGAACTCTTTGATGCTGCGCAGCGCCTGTCGGCTGCGATGCTCATTCTCGATGAGCGCGAATCGCACGTACCCCTCTCCCATGGGTCCAAAGCCGACACCGGGGCTGACCGCCACCAAGGCTTTCTCGAGCAGCAGTGTGGAGAACTCCAGTGAACCCATGGCGCGGTAGGCCTCAGGAATCTGCGCCCACAGGAACATGGACCCGCGTGGCGGCTCGACGGGCCAGTTGGCCCGGCTCAGCCCTTCCACTACGAGGTCCCGGCGGAGCTGATACGTCCGGCAAATCGCCTGCGTCTCCTTTTCGCATTCGCGCAGCGCGACCACCGAGCAGATTTGGATGGGTTGGAAAACGCCGTAGTCGAGGTAGCTCTTGATGCGCGTCAGGGCGGCGATCATCCTGGGGTTGCCGAGGCAGAAGCCGACACGCCAGCCGGCCATGTTGTAGCTTTTCGACATCGAGAAGATTTCAACGCCCACTTCGGTGGCGCCCTCCACCTGAAGGAAACTGGGCGCCTTGTAGCCGTCAAAGCAGATGTCGGCGTAAGCGAAATCGTGCACAACCATGGTTCCGTGCTGCGCCGCCAGCCTGACGATCTCGCGGAAGAAATCCAACTCGACGCACTGCGTGGTGGGGTTGTGCGGAAATGAAATCAGCACCATCGTCGGCTTCTTGCCGGGTCCGCGGTACAGGTCCTCCAGGCGGTTCAGGAAACTCCACGGGTCCGGCATGGGCAGCATCACGGCATTGCCTTCGGCCATGACAACGCCATATTGGTGGATAGGGTAGGCGGGATTCGGGCTCACCACGTCGTCGCCCGGCCCGATGACCGCGAACAACAGGTGCGCCAAGGCGTCCTTGGCGCCGATGGTCACGATGGCCTGTTTGTCCGCGTCAAGCTTTACTCCGTAATTCCGCTCGTACCGCTGCACAATCTCCTGCCTCAGCTTGGGGATGCCCTTGGAAACCGAGTAGCGGTGGTTGCGCGGGTTACGGGCTGCCTCCAGCATTTTCTCCAGAACCGGTGCGGGAGTGGCTCCATCGGGATTGCCCATCCCGAAGTCGACCACGTCCTTCTGTTCCGCCCGCAGCCGGGCTTTCATTTCGTTCACCACCGCAAAAACGTACGGCGGGAGTTTGCTGATGCGGTAGAAATCTCCGCTGGAGGACAACGGCATAGGTCTTATTGTAATGCCATTGTCTGTTGGCGGGCGCGGCTTTGCTACTTTGGTAGCTCGACCATGATTACCGATTTTCACCCCGGCTATCTCATCAATGCCATCGTGTTTGCCGTCCTCGGTGTGGGTCTGTTCCTGGCGGGTTTCAGCTTGCTGGTCAGGGCGGCGCCCTGCGAGCTATGGAAAGAGCTTGTTGAAAAGCAAAACCTCGCGGTGGCAGTGTTCATGGGAGCCGCCACGCTGGCGCTCGGCATAGTGATTGCGGCCACCGTGCACTGAGACGGCCCCTCTGTGCCTTGACCACGCCGGTTTGGCGAGCCGCCGCCGGTTTCAGCGGGGCCAGTCCGGCGGAGCCACGGGGACGTCCAGCCGCAGCTCCCTGTGGAAGCGCCCGCGCATGTGCCCGAGCCAGTTGTCGGCGTAACGGCGGTTCAGATCGACCGTGGCGATGGCGGCCGTGCCGTTCTCGATGGTCGTGGCCAGCACCTCACCGAGCGGATCAACGATGCGGGTCGGATAGTTGTAGCCCGAACTCACCAGGAAGACGTGATTCTCTATAGCGCGAGCCAATCCCAGCGTCTCGTTGCCGCCCCAAATAGGCATGAGAACGATCTCGGCGCCACGCATGGCCAACGCACGTGCAGGGTCGGCGTACTGCACATCCCAGCAGATCATCATGCCGATCTTGCCGAAGTCGGTTGTGTAGACCGGGTAGTCCGAGCCGGGAGTGAGCCCGCCTTCGGTCTCCTCCCGCGGCAGATACACCTTGCGGTACTTCCCGGCCAGGCGGCCCGAGCGGTCCAGCAGTATGGCCGTGTTGTAGACAGCGGAGCCCTCGCGCTCATAGATGCCGGCCACAATGTAGGCGTTCTTCCGGCGCGCCGTTTCGCCGAGCCGCACTGTGGTGGGCCCGGGCACGGGTTCAGCCACCTTGAGGTAGTTCAGCCCCGTGCCGACCACGGTGATGCCTTCAGGCAGCAGAATCAGGTCGGTCTTTTCGGGCGCTACCCTTTCGATTACCTCGGCGAATTTCTCTACATTGGCTGCGGCGGAGCCCGTCTTCGAAGGGCGATAGTGGATTGAAGCGATGGTCACCGCGCGGGGGGCTGGAGTGGGAATGGATTCCAACGCGATGGCATCCCACCACAGCGTGGCCGCGGGAGCGTGCCACAAGTGCAGTTGCACCGTCACGGCGTTCGCCGCCGCCGGAGCCGCAGCCTCCAGCGTCAACCGCGTCCACTCGCCTTGCCGCTCAGCACGGTAGGCGTACTCAGGCTGACCGGCGCGCTTGCCGGCGGCGCTTCGCCATTCCAGCCGGGCGATGATCTGGCGATGCGCCTCGGTGATTCCTTCGGCGCGGTAGTGCGCCGTCAGGCGGTACCACTTGCCCGGTTCCACTCCTTCAATGAGGCGTTCCCAGCCCCCGCACACACCGGCGTTGCTGTCGCCGGAAATCGCCAACGCTCCCGGTTCTCCCAGGGAATGGACGGAGTCGAGGTACGTCCTCGGCGCCGCTTCCGGGCGCGGCGACCACACCTTCCAGCCCGAAGGGAGTCCGTCGGCGGCGGCACTGAACTCCGACTGTCTGAAGTCGACGGCGCCATGCATCGCGCCAACCAGGAACAGCATACAGGCAAGGGTTCTCATGCGGTCAATTATATGCGGCCTTGGCCCTGCCGACGCCTGCTGGCGGTCCGCGGAAGTCCGCTTGTTATAATTGGGAAGCAACTCAAAAACTGAGGGTCTGGGACACCCGCAACATGCCAGAGAAGAAAATCATCCTGCTGGAGCCGCGCGGTTTTTGCGCCGGTGTGGTGCGTGCCATCGACGTGGTGAGCATTGCTTTAGACGTCCTCAAGCCGCCGCTTTACGTCCGGAAGGAGATCGTGCACAACCGGCACGTTGTGGAAGAGTTGCGGAGCGCAGGCGCGGTCTTCGTGGATGGATTGGACGAGGTTCCCGAAGGAAGCTACGTCGTCTTCAGCGCCCACGGTGTCTCGCCAGAAGTGCGGGAGGAAGCTGCCCGGCGCAGGTTGCAGGTCATTGATGCCACTTGCCCTCTGGTCACCAAGGTCCATTGGGAGGCCATTCGCTTCGCGCAGCGGGGTTTCTCCATCGTTCTCATTGGTCATAAAGAGCACGACGAAGTCATTGGCACCCGGGGCGAAGCTCCGGAATGCACGTTCGTCGTGTCCACCGAACAGGATGTGGATACGCTGGAAGTGCCTGATCCGGGGCGCGTGTGCTATCTCACTCAGACTACACTCAGCCTCGACGAAACGCGAGGGATTGTGGAACGCCTGAAGCAGCGGTTTCCCGCCATTCAGGGGCCTTCAGCACAGGATATCTGCTATGCCACAGAAAACCGGCAGTTGGCCGTCAAGGCGGTAGCTGGGGAGTGCCAATTGCTGCTCGTCGTAGGCTCACAGAGCAGTTCGAATTCCCGCCGCCTGGTGGAGGTCGGCGTCCGCTCTGGGATTATCGCCTACCTTCTTGACGATGCAGGAATGCTGGATCCACTTTGGCTGGAAGGGGTGTCCACCGTGGCCGTGACAGCCGGTGCTTCGGCTCCGGAGGTGCTGGTGAGTGGGGTAATTGACGCTCTCATCGCTCACGGCTACACGGCTGTCGAAGAGAGGGCGCTGGTCAAAGAAGCTGTCCGCTTCGCCTTGCCGGGTGAATTGACGCAGTTGCGGGCTGCCAACGTGAAGGTCACAACCTGATGCGCTCCGCGGTGAAGCATTGACTGGAACGAGGGGCAGCAGGTCCCGCCGGGAGAGACGATCCGGCATACAATGTTCAGGTTCGGATTGTGTCACCTGATCACGGTGCCGATGTACAGGAACGGTCAGAAACGAAGATTTCGAGCGCGGCAAGTTCGCCATGCGACCGGGGGCGGCTGATTTCTGAATGGCTTGCATCACCTTCGTAGCGGCCGAACCGCTTGAGTTCCGCGGCTTGCTACGGCGCCTGCGCGAGGTTCGGCGTCTGCCTTGGCCAGTCGCTTTCGCCCGGTCGGGCAAACTAGGCTCTCTGCCGGTGCTTCTGCTGGCGAACGGTCCGGGATCGGAGCTGGCGAGCGAGGCTCTGGAAGCTGCCCTGCAACGAGTAGAGATGCGTGCCGTGGTCAGCACGGGCTTTTGCGGAGCCCTGTCAGCAGACCTTCAGACCGGAGATGTGTTTGTGGGCACTGTAGTGAAGGAGCCTGGCAGTGGAGACCTCCAGCCTGCCCTCATGCCGGCGGCGCGCCGAGCTTATAGGAAAGGGACGCTGCTCACGGTCGGCCACGTTGTCCAGCAGACCGAGGAGAAGAGGCGCCTTCTTTTGGAAGGCGCCGACGCGGTAGACATGGAGGCGGCTGCTGTGGCGGCTTGCGCGCGCCGATGGAGCTTGCCCTTCTATTGCGTTCGCGTGGTGCTGGATTCGTCAGATGAAGGCTTTAGCTGCGATTTCAATGCAGCCCGAGACGCCCGCGGCCGGTTCAGTGGATGGCGATTGCTTTGCCAGGCTGGGCGGCGGCCGAATACGGTCGGGCGCGAGTTGATAAGATTGCGTTTTCGCGGCCGCAGATCAGCCGCTGTTTTGGGAGAATTTCTTGCCGCTTGCCAGTTTTGAGACGAACCTGCCCGCCGAGATGCGCGCGGCTGTTTACAGAGGGCAGGGAAGGATTCAGGTGGAGCGCGTGCCCGTGCCGGAGATTGGCCCGGGCGAGTTGCTGGTGAGGGTGGAAAGCTGCGGCATCTGCCCCACTGACCTGAAGAAAGTGCATTATGACCTGCTGCCGCCGCCGCGCATTTTCGGCCATGAAACCGCGGGTGTGGTGGCGGGCTTAGGTCCGTGTACGGACGGCTACCAGGTAGGCGACCGGGTGGTGGTTTTCCACCACGTTCCTTGCCTGGACTGCTTCTATTGCGCGCGGCGCCTCTATGCGCAGTGCCCTGTCTACAAGCGGGTCGGCGTGACGGCAGGTTTCGAGCCCGCCGGCGGCGGCTTCGCCCAATATGTGCGCGTCATGGACTGGATTGCGCGGCGGGGGGTGGAGAAGATCCCCACAGGCGTCAGCTTTGAGCGCGCGAGCCTGGTAGAACCCTTGAATACGTGTCACAAGGCTTTCGTGCAAGCCGATCCCCAGCCGGGAGAATTGGTTGCCGTGCTCGGGCAAGGTCCCATAGGACTGATGTTCACGATGCTCGCGCATCGCGCCGGCGCACGCATCATCGCCACCGACACGCTCCCCAGCCGGTTGCAGCTCGCCGAGCGCTTCGGCGCTCTGCGAGCCATGGATCCCCGGCAGGCAGACGTAGTCGAAACAGCCAAGGCTTTGACTGACGGCAGAGGGGCGGACCTGGTGATCGTAGCTGTTTCAGCTCCTGGCATCGTGGAGCAGGCGGTCCGCTGTTCCCGCCCCGGTAGCCGCATCCTGCTGTTTGCGCAAACCTCGGATCAGGAACGAGTTGAAGTGTCGGGAGCCGACGTCTGCGTAGGCGAGCGCACCCTGTTCGGATGTTATAGTGCTTCCGTTGACTTGCAGCCGGAATCAGCCCGTTTGGTGTTCGACGGCGAGCTGCCGGTGGAGGATTTGGTGTCGCATCAACTCCCCTTGGAGAGCATCCGCGAGGGCATCGAACTGGCGTTGCATCCAGGGGACGAATCATTGAAAATAGTGGTTCTGCCTCAGAGGTAGCCTGAGTGAAGACGCATATGAAGGCGGCCGTGCTCTACGGCAAAGAACAACTGGAAGTGGAGCAGGTTGCCGTTCCCCAGATCGAGGACGGCGATATCCTCGTCAGAGTCCGGGCGGCGCTGACTTGCGGAACGGATGTTAAAGTATTTCGCCGAGGCTATCACGCGCGGATGATCATGCCGCCGGCCCTGTTCGGCCATGAGTTGGCGGGAGACGTGGTCCAGGTGGGGGCAGGCGTGACCAGGTTTCGGCCCGGGCAGCGTGTCGTGGCCGCCAACTCCGCTCCCTGCCTGGAATGTTACTACTGCCAGAGAGGGCTCGAGAATCTCTGTGAGGATTTGATCTTCAACAACGGCGCGTACGCGGAGTACATTCGCATCCCGGGCCGCATCGTTGAACTCAACACTTACGAGATTCCCAAACACGTTTCTTACCAGGACGCAGCCCTCGTCGAGCCTTTGGCGTGCGTGCTGCGGGGCGTGGAAGAAACCGAGTTGCGCGCGGGCGACGACGTCGTCGTGGTGGGGCTGGGCCCGATTGGCTTGATGTTCGTGAGGTTGGCGAAAGTGCGCGGGGCGCGTGTCATCGCCGTGGGTCGACGCCAGACTCAGCTGGACCGGGCTGCCGCCATGGGCGCTTCAGAACTGCTGCTGGCTGACTACCGGACGGAACTCGAGGCAACTGTCCGCGGATTGACCGGAGGGCGCGGCGCTGATGTCGTCATCGAGGCTGTGGGACTCCCGAAGGCGTGGGAGTTAGCCGTGAGGCTGGTGAGGCGCGGCGGCACGGTCAACTTTTTCGGCGGCTGTCCCAGGGAGAGCAAGATCACGTTGGATACTGCTCTGCTGCACTACTCCGAAATCAGTTTCAAGGCCAGCTTCCACCATACGCCGGGCCATGTTCGCCGAGCTCTGGAGTGCGTGTCGCGCGGCGAAATTACGGCCAGCGATTTCGTCAACAGCGTCGAACCGCTCACGAACCTGCTCGATGTCATGCGGCACCTCATGAGCCACAACGGGCACATGAAGACCGCCATCATCCCCTGAGCAGCCTTGCGGCGCAGATTTGCGGCAAGCGTTTCTACTACCGAAGGAATTCCTGGCTGATCCGGGCTTTGCCGCCCGCGTCTGGGACGAAGTTGAATCCTCGCGCTACACCCGCTGGCTTGCCCGCCGCCACTATGAGAACTTCCACGTCGTTTCATTCCTGCTTCCCCGCGCGCTGCATCAGGACTTCTACAACGTCTACGCCTTCTGCCGCTGGGCGGACGACCTGGCGGACGAAATCGGCGATCCGGCGGAAAGCCTCCGGCTGCTTCGCTGGTGGCGCCATGAACTCGAGCGGATGTATCAGGGGCAATGCTTACACCCTGTGTTCGTCGCGCTGAGAGCCACGGTTGAGCGCCATGCTCTGCCTCAGCAGCCATTCGCCGATCTGATTCACGCCTTTGAACAGGATCAGACGGTGACCAGTTATGAAGACTGGGACGAACTACTCGCCTACTGCCGCTATTCGGCGAATCCCGTGGGCAGGCTGGTGCTCGGCTTGTGCGGGTATCGCGACCTGGAGCGGCAGCATCTCTCTGACGCCACTTGCACAGCGCTCCAACTCGCCAATTTCTGGCAGGATGTTTCGGTGGACTTGGCAAAGGGGCGAATCTACTTGCCGCGCCAAGTACTCACCCGGCACGGTTCGAGCTACGGCGACATCCGTTCGCTCAACGCTACTCCCGGTTTTCGCGGCGCAATGGAAGAAGCGGTTGATCTGGCGCGATCTTTCTTTCAACAGGGCCGCCCGCTGGTGCGTATGGTCAACTGGAGGCTCGCTCTGGATGTCGACTTGTTCAGCCGCGGCGGTCTGTGCATCCTGGAAAAAATCCGGCGGCAGGACTACGATGTTCTTGGCAGGCGTCCAGTGGTTTCTTCCTTCGACAGGATCAGGCTCTTGGCAGGCAGCCTGGCGGGTTTGCCCGGGAGGCGAGCTCTTTGAGTACGCTGCTGAAGGACTCGTACGCCTATTGCCGCCACGTCGCCCGCTCGCGCGCGCGCAACTTCTATTACTCTTTTCTGCTGCTCGACGCGCAACGCAGAGACGCTCTCTGCGCCCTGTATGCGTTCATGCGGCACTGCGATGATTTGAGCGATGATCCCAGTCATGGGGCCTCCGCTTGCCAGGCTTTGACTGCCTGGCGCGAGGCGCTGGATGCCACGTTGGACGGCCGGCAGGTAGCGCACCCCGTGTGGCCGGCGCTTCAGGACGCCGTTCTCCGCTACTCCATACCGCGCGCCTACTTGCACGAGATTGTGGAGGGCGTCAGCTCGGACCTCACGCCGCGCCGCATTTCCACGTTCGAGGAACTCTATCGCTACTGCTATCAGGTGGCGTCTGCGGTCGGCCTGAGCATCCTGCACGTGTTCGGCTTCGAATCGCGCGACGCGCTCGCGGCTGCGGAGAAATGTGGGGTCGCCTTTCAGCTCACCAACATCTTGCGCGATGTCCGGGAAGACGCGGACATGGGAAGGGTCTACCTGCCCTCAGGCGAAATGGAGCGGTTCGGCGTGGACCCGGCGGAGTTGACCCGGGATAAGGTCTCGGAAAACCTGTCCGGCCTGCTCCGTTCACTTGCGGAGCGCGCCCGCGGCTACTACCTCGAATCAGCCGGTTTGCCGGAGATGGTTCACCCTGCCAGCCGGAAGGCCATTTGGGCCATGATCAGAATCTACGCCCGGCTGCTCGAGTGCATCGAACACGCACGCTTTGACGTGCTGCGCCAACGGGTTCGGTTGTCAGGCGCCGCAAAGTGCTGGATACTCGTGCAGGCTTCGCTCGGAGCAGCCCGCCGCAGCCCGCTGCCTTCCAGTTTCCACCCGGGACCTTGAGCTCCGTTGGCAGTCTCAAACGCCCGATTCAGGCGCTGCCGGAGCCAACGCTGCGTCTAAATCGTCTTGCCGATGGGGCCGGGACCGAAGTCGTATCGAGCCTCGCGGATGCTCAGCCCAGCCACCTCGATGCGCGACAGGTCGGCGCTCCCCATGCCCACGGCTTCGGCCAGAAGCGTAGGGTTGTCGCCCCGGATGAATGGGTTGGTTCCCCGGGTGGCGCGGACATCGTATCCCATGACGGCGGTTGACACCGCATCCACGCAGACCGGGTTTCTGCCCACCAGCAGCAGGCCGGGACGCAGGATTTGAACCCCGGGATTCCAGGCGCCCTCGCCGCCCCTGATCGTGATGACGCCGTCCACGATGGAAAGGTCGATCGGCCTCGCGCCGGCAAGGTCAACTGTCACGCGCGGGACGCGGTAGCCCGCGTCGCGAGGCGTCGACGAATCCAGTTCCTGCGGTACGCCGATGGGGGGAGTCCTCAGCCCGCTGTGGCAAACCGGCCCGCGCTCCTGACGCGGATCTTCGTTGCCTCCCGGTCCGCAGTCCCCGCCGTAGAGTGAGCAAGGCGTGATGCCGAAGTTGTTCTTCAGCGACATGGTCACGCCGGTGATCCAGTGGTTCTTCAACAGGGAAAGCGACACGTAGACGTCGCAATCCTCGTAGGAGTGATTCAGGTCGAAAGCCGGGAACACGTAGCCGCCCCACGGCGTCTTCAGCCGCGAGTAACGCTTGCCGTAGCCGATGTTCTGCGTGTTCTCCCACTCCACCGGGCAGCCAACGTTATTGATGGCGTTGACGTCCAGCCCATAACGCGCCCACAACTCCAAACCCTGCGCGGCTGGAAAGAAGCTTTCCAGGAAGCGTATGCGCCTCGCCCCCGCGCGCGCCAGCAGGTGCGCGGTGGCGAGGACCGTGGAGGGCTCCGTCCTGTAAGGCAGTTCGGCCTTTAACGGAAATCGCGTAATATTCCCGGTGAGATTCAGCTTTACGGCAACGGTCTTGTTCTTTACGAGGCCTCCGATGCCGCCAATCTGGTCTATGGTCTTTCGCAAAGCCTCATCGAAATCCCGGCCATATTGCGTGCAGCGGGCCACGGCGACCGCGGAAACCGGAGCCGCGGCCGCTTTGGGCGAAAGCGCCGGCAGGCTGGCCGCCACGGCTCCCCCCAGCAATCCGCGCCTCGAAATCAAGTTAACTTTCTCCATCGGCGGCTCCTAGTCGGGCAATACTGTTTTGTCCACTGGCATGCCGAGCTTCTCATAGAGCTTCCGCCGGCTGGCCTTGTCTCCTTCCAGGATAACCATCGCCGCCTTTGCGACCTCCTCGGCATGTTCCCTCGGCACCACGATGACGCCGTCGCCATCCGCCACCACCACGTCGCCGGGACGCACGAGCACGCCCGCACAGGTAATGGGCTTGTTCACGGACTCGATCTCGTTCCTCCCGGGGCGGATTCCGCGGCCGACCTGTTTCAGATAGACGGGCACTTTCTGCTTGATGATCTCGTCCGTGTCGCGCGCGCCTCCGGTGGTGATCACCCCAACCGCGCCACGCAGCTTCCACACCAGAATGTTGTTCGAACCGATAGTGCCGGTGTCTCCGTCTTGCGTGCCGTCGATGACGATGACGGAGCCTCTGCGAAGCAAGCTGACGAATGGCTCCGGCGAGAGCTGGTTGTACCACCAGCCTTCCCACTTCTTGTACTCCTCCACCGGCATCCGCCCGGCACGCCGGTTGGTGGGCACATAGCGCGCCGTCACGGCAATACCCACGAAGCGGTGTGAGAAGTCTTCCGTGTTCTTCCACAGCGCCTTCATGGCAGGCTCCATCAGCCCCACGTCCTGCAGCCCGACGATGTCCATGCCGTCGCTGACATCCGCCACACGCAGCGGTTCATACAGGCGCAGAATCCTGTCGTCCTCTTCCTGCGTGTAGGTCTTGAAACTGATGTAGGTTTTCTCAGCCGCAGCGGCCTGTGGCGGCGAAGCGGCCGTAGCTGACAGCGCCACGAACGTGGCGAGAGCGAGGGTCATGCAGAGGGTGGCAGTGCGCATAGGTTCTCCTTCCTGGCAACATGATATCCCGGCGCCCGGGGGGACTGCGATGCCCGGTCAGCGCACCAGGCTACTGGTCCCGGGGCGTGCGAATCGAGGGTCGCGCTCCGCGTAGTCCTCCGGCCGTGCGACGCGCTTGGTCAGCCACTCGATAACCGCCGCCCAGCCCAGGCTCTCCGGGTCACCCGGCGGGTAGCCGTTTACGACGGCCAAAACGTCAAAGCCTTGTCTGAGCTGGAACGTCAAGGTAGGGCCTCTCAGTTCCTTACGGATGACGCGGATTACGTAATCCTCCGCGCTCATCTGCGCGGCCTTGCGGTGGTAGCCGCGCAGGCGGCGCCCGCCCGGATGCGGCGAAGCTTGAGACGCCTCACCAGCTTCCGTCGCGCCGCGTGCGGAGCCTTGCCGGTGCCTTGGCCATGCACTCCCGGATCTGTTCCCGCATGCGATCCGTCTGCATATCCCCATTGCAGGCAGGTTCCCGAGCCTGGTAGGCGTCCGCGGTTTTTCTTATGGACTCCAGACAAAATTGCTTTAGCCGATCCGGCGGAGTTACGCTATAATCAATGGAGGATTCTTACATTTCGGTTGGGAATATGCCTAAGTCATCTGAGAACAAGAACACCCGGGTGGGGAGCCCCCGGAAGGCCAAATCTGCGGAGAGCAACTCTCAGCAGGTATCCGGCGCCCGTAAACGCGCCGAGAAGGCGACCTCCCCGCTCACCACCTCCTCGGAGTTGGATCCTTGCGAAGTAGCCCGGTTGGCCTACTCGTATTGGGAAGCTCGAGGCTGTGAGGGCGGCGACCCGGCAGCGGATTGGTACCGCGCGGAGGAAGAATTACGCCCTCGCCGCACAGTGGCTGCGGCCGCTTCCTAAGACCGCCATTGGGGCGAGTGCTCAGTGGTACTTGCGTAGAACCGCGAGCACAACTCCTTGAATCTTCAGACATTCGGCCGGCACCCGCAACGGCTGCATGGCGGCGTTGGCGGGCTGCAGGCGTACCATGGACTCGGATTCGCGGTAGTACCGCTTCAGCGTGGTTTCCTGCCCGTCGATGAGTGCGACGACGATTTCGCCGTTTCGCGGTTGATGGGAGCGCTTGACCAGGACATAATCGCCGCTCAGGATGTGGTCCTCCACCATGGAATCGCCTCGCACCTCGAGCGCGAAGACCTCGGGTTCGTCGAGAAACTCAGAAAAACTGAGGCTCTCTTTGTCCGCGAAGGCTTCCACTGGCGAACCCGCCGCAATACGGCCGGTCAACGGCAACTCAGGAGCCGATGGCCGGCTATCCCGAGTCCGCTTCTGGTCTGCCAGGTACTCCGGAGAAAGCTCGAGCGACCGGCTTTGCCGGGGGACGCGGCGCAAGTAGTTCTTGGCTTCCAAAGCCGAGATATGCTTGTGAACCGTCGCCAGAGAGGCCAAGCCTAAGCCGGAGGCAATTTCCTCAAAGCTTGGGCAATAGCCGTTCTCCTCTTCGAAGGAAAGGATGAAATCCAGAACCTGTTTTTGTCTCTTGGTGAGCGGCATCGAATCCCCCTAGTCCACATTTTGGGCGAAGAAAAGGGGAAAGTCAACTAGTGATTTTTGTGTCCGGGGGACGGCGGCCAGGCTAGCCGCGGCCGCAAAAAGCCGCGTTGGGGCAGCTTTGGGGCGAGCAACCTGCAGGCGCTGCCTGCGGTTGAGAGTTCGGTCCCGAAGCGTGCGCCGCAAATGTAGAAAGCTGTTGTTTCAGGTTCAATCCGCCACAGGAAGGGCAGGTCACCTGCTCAGAACCAGAGGAGCGGACCAACTTCTCGAACAAAGCCTTACATTCTTCGCAGCGGTATTCATAGATGGGCATTCGGAGTCACCCTTATTCGACGAGTAGTAAAGCCATTCTATCAATGAACCGGCGAACTGCGCTGGGTGAGGCATGGTAGTTGTTAACAAGAATGGAGAAGGCCAGGCGGCCTCCGCGTCTGGGCTCGGCATAACCTGACAACGCGCTGACGTGGCTCAGCGTGCCGGTCTTGGCAAAGATGCGGGCTCCGCCGGAGTCCTTTTCGAAACGGTCACTCAGCGTGCCATCCTGCCCTCCAACCGGCAGCAGACTCAACCACGCAGCGTGATGCTGGCTGCGGTGCATATAGCTCAGCAACCGCACCGTGGCGGACGGGGTGATCAGCGTCAGGCGCGACAGCCCCGACCCGTCCTCAAAGCGGAAGTCCTTCTCTGTGAGACCCAATTCGCCAAGAAATCCCGCCAGCTCTTCCAAGGCGGCTTCGCGGCTCCCAACCTGACGTCTTGCGCGTGCCACTTCGTGGAGGACCAATTCGGCGTGCAGATTCTGGCTAACCTTGTTGACGATGCGCAGGGTCTCGAGCAATGGCGGCGAAGCCTGGCGAGCCAGTTCAATCCCCTCAGGGGGTGGAGAGGGCCGCGGGCGTTTCAGATCGCCCACTTCGTGCGGAAAGCGGTGCCTGACTTTGGCGCTCCCATTGACCGTAATGCCGCGCCGCTTGAGCGCCTCCACCAACGCCAAAGCGGCAAAGCGAGCCGGGTCGTCGACCGCGAGCAGCCTCGAAATGCCGGCGGAACCCGCAGGAACGCTGCCCCAGATCTGCAGCTGGCGGGACCCCGGGCTCCGCGAGATTCTCAGCATGGGCTCGGCCGGGCCTCCCGTCCGCACGCGGTTGTCGATGACGAAGTGCTCGAGTGAGGGCGTGAGCGTAAGCATTGCCGGCGCCCCAGGTTGGTTCCCCGGACGGATGGTCAGCGTCAGCGCGTTGTCATTGAAGCTCAACGCGCTGACCGGGGCGCCGTACTCCCACACGGCGTCCTGCACGGCCCAGCCTGAAGGGTAGGGATCCCATACGTAGGCAGTATCGTCGCCCACCACATCTCCCTCAACCCGGCGTAGGCCTCTGGAGGCCAACTGTGCCGCCAATCCGTCGAGCGCTGCGACCGGATCGCCAGTGATGGGTCCCTTCCGGTAGGGGATGACGCGTGCGGATAGAGTCGGATCTCCGCCCCCGACCAGTACCAGATCACTGCGCAATATCCCGTCAGAAACGGGCTCTGCCACGCTGCGCACTACCGTCTGGAAGCGGTGGTCCGGCCCCAGCTTCACCAATGCCAGAGCCGTGGAGAAGAGCTTGGTGTTCGACGCTGGAACGAAGAAGTGATCGGCATTTCGTTCGTAGAGCGTTTCCCCGCTCTCCAGGTCGACCGCCTTCGCTCCCCAGAAAGCACGCGCCACGGCCGGGTTCTCCCGTACGAGGGCGTCAATCTTCTCCGCTAGCGTGGAGCCTGCGCTGAGGCAAGGCAACACCAACAATGCGCACAACCATCTCATGAAAAGGTGATTGTACTGCACCGGGCGAGACCGGCGGGGCGCCTGCCAACCCAGCCGTTACGCCCGAGAGGGGGAGGGCAGGGAAGTTTGCCGTATCTCCTGAACCCGCTTCGTCAATTACCCGGTTTCGAGTAGTCTGGGGACTCAGCCGGAACCGCGTGAGCACGAACCGGAAGAGCTCACTTTGAGCCGGACGCAAGCCTGTCCGTCCCGCTGAGAGTGGCCTCCAGCCATATCAGCGTGAGAAGTACGGCTACCATTGTCATTCCTGCCAGTGGCAGCAACATGACGGCTCGTATTCCGAGGTAACCGGCGAAGTAGCTGAGGCTCCAGGGCGCCAACAGCCCTCCGGACATCGCGAAGGCGAAGAAGCCCGTATAAAAACTCGGGGGCAGATCCGGAAACCGGAAGCCTATCTTCTCGATCAGCAGCGGCAGGATCATCGCGAAGCCCCCGCCCAGAAACAGTATCCCCGAGGCAGCGCCGAACGTCGTCTTCGTCATCAGCAGGATGACACATCCAAACTGCGCGGCCAGGACACTGCACAGTAACAGGTAGCCGTGGCGGAACTTCAGCAGCAGAAACTGGGCCACCACCCGGCCAACCAAGAGTATTGCCCAGTAAAACGCCAGCAAGTGCAGCGCCAGTTCGGGACTGAATCCGAGCCTCTGGATCAGGAAGACGGGCAGCCAGCCGGCAATCGCCCATTCGTTTCCAAACTGGAAGAAGAGCAACAGTGCGGATAGGACGGCTGCCGGGCTGCGCAGATCGCGCCACAATTCGAGCAGCGGCTGCGGCCTCGCGGGAGGATCCGGCCCTCGCAGATGACGCGCATAGTAACAGGCGAATAAGCCGGGCACCACGGCCAGCAGGAAGAGAATACTGGGAACCGTGTATATGTAGTAGGTCCCGCCCACCAGCAAAGCCATCAACAGACAACCCGAGACGAATGAGGCTCCTGCCAGGTTGGCCGTGGCCGCGGGGTTGTGGCGGTACGAAGACCATATGGCCAGAGAGGCGGCATGCAAAATCGGCCCCGCGCCAAACCCCAATAACATAACGCCGGCCAGGCGCCCGGCAGTCGAAACAGGAGGAGAGGCCAATGCCAGGTACAGCAGCGCGCCGCTGCTCAACGCGGCTCCTAACACCAGAGCGTACGAAACACTCCTTACCCGGAGGATTGGGTAGGATGCACACACCCCTCCTACCACGCCCACGGCCATGAAGATGAAGTAGTGGCCGCCCGAAGTGAAGTCTGGACGGAGATGGTAGCCCCAGACAGGCAGAACTGCGCCCAGCAGAGACAGCATCAGTCCTAACAAGAAAAATGCGCTCAGCGCCCGCAGACCGGCCGGAGCATGAATGTTCGCTGATTCCACCGGGGAGGGGCTACGCTGCCATGTCTCGCTGGCCACCCAGGTATTTTACCCCTCCAGCGCCGGACGGCGTGCCTCGGACAATTCGGAATCCTGAATCACGCGGCGGACAAAATACGGAATCCGATAGCCGATCCCATCAGCTGGATTGAAAAAAAAGGGCTTATCAATTGGTGATAAACCTGCACAGTAGAAGGTAGGGATCTTAGAGGTACGCAACTTATTGGTGGAGGTTGCCTCACCTGAGCGGGGTTCCGGCCATGTCGGAACCCCTTCTTTTTTCATCTGCTACACTTGTGCTGCACCCCTTAGCTGATGCCCAATCTGTACGCGCAATGGATGGAATCCTGGGAGCACCGCCTCGCCAGTCAGGACAAGAATAGACGTGTTTTGGAGTTCGATTGGGGCCTCAGTTGGCTGGACGAAACGGGACTCAACGGCGAGCCTGCCGATCGCCTGCTTCAATCGGCGGAGACGGCCCTCGCAGATTCCGACCGCTTCTTCAGTTACTTGGCCCCCCGCGACTACGCTTTGCGCTCCGGTATCGTGACGTTCACGAGCGCCCTGCCTTCTCCATTTGCGGAGAACAACATTGTCTATGCCGAATACTCCCCAGCCAGACGAAGCCATGGGCGCGCCGTGCTGGTGATCCCTCAGTGGAACGCCCATCCGGGCGCTCAAGAGAGCTTGTGCAAGATGTTGAACAGGTTCGGTCTGTCGACGCTCCGGCTGAGCAAGCCCTATCACGGACGGCGCAAGCCGGCTGGACAGGAGCGCGCCGAATACCACGTTTCGAGCAACCTGGGGCGTACGATTCACGCTACCCGGCAGGCGGTCATCGACTCTCGCTGCTGTCTGGACTGGCTGGAGAGTCAAGGCTACCACCGGTTCGGAATCCTGGGCACCAGTCTCGGCTCGTGCATTTCCTTCATTACAACAGCGCACGACCGGCGCATCCGTGCCGGCGTCTACAACCACGTCTCCTCCTACTTCGGCGATGTGGTCTGGTGCGGACTTTCCACCCGGCACGTTCGCCTCGGATTGGAAAGCCGCGTGACGCAGGATGAACTTCGGCGTTACTGGGCCGCCATCAGCCCGTTCAGCTACGTCGCCCGGTTTGGCCGGAAGAATCTGAAGAGTCTCTTGATCTGGACCGGCTTCGACCCCACCTTCCTCCCTGTCTTTTCGAAGCAACTGCTTGGGGAGTTCGATCGGCTGGGTGTGCCGTACAATCAATTGCGGCTGCCCTGTGGGCACTATACTCTCGGCGAGTTCCCGTTCAATCTGATAGATGGTCTGGCGATGTCCGCCTTCCTGCGTGCGCACCTGTGACGGGTAGGGACAACTGCCGGGTGCCGTAAGGACTCCGCTCCCGGAAAAGGAACCGAGGAAGGTGTCCCCGAAAAGCGTCCGGCTGGCGCTCGCGCAGTTTCGCAACCCGGATTGAAAGGCTACAATGGCTTCATCTCGGCTGCCATATGGCAACTAAGGCGGAGTTCCTTTTGGGGACTGGCTTGGTCCTTGCGGTCGCGGTGGGTTCTACCATCACGATCCGGACAGATCCGGCAGGATCGCGCCAGCGTTTCTTGAATCAGATTGCCCCCGCACCCGCGCAGGACCTTCTGGAAGATGCCCGCAAGAATGCGTTCGAGGCCAGTCCCGAAGCACGCGCTGAATCCGTTGCGCTCCTGGCTGAAGCTCTGCGCAGGGACCCGGCCAACCCGTTTCGCTGGGCTGATCTGGCTGAAATGCTCGATGAGTTAGAGCAATTAGATAAGGCGGGCTATTGTTTCACGCAGGCTGTTCAACTGGGGCCGAACATTCCTCCTGTCCTGGTGAGGGCGGCCAATTTTCATTTTGCCCGGCGAGATCGTTCCGCCGCCATGGAGAATACGCGGCGAGTCCTGGCTTTGGTCCCGCACTACGATTCCTGGGTCTTTGGCGCCTACCACAGGCAAGGGATCCCTGTTACTGAGGCCTTGTCCGCCGGCCTCCCGGCGGACAAGCGAGCCCGCCAGGCCTATACCCGCCACTTGATGCGCACTGCGACCCATAAGGATGTGGCGCTTTCCTGGGAATTGCTGCTGAAGGAGAATCAGGCTGACGACACGATCGCCGGTCAGTATGTGCAGTATCTGCTGGATCAGAGGCGGAGTGCTGAAGCGGCGTCTACCTGGGCCAAGCACCTGGGTGACAGGAAGGCTGACTATCAAGACCCGGAGCTTCTCTATAACGGTGGTTTTGAAAACGAACTTACGGGGTCTCCACTGGATTGGCGTGTGCAGAAACTGGAGGGTGTTGAAGACGATTTAGCTACCGGCGAGGGATACGGGAGGGGAAGAGCTCTACGGCTTCGGTTCGCAGGAGTTGCCAACATAAGCTACTCGCATGTCAGCCAGCATACGGCGGTTCCAAAGGGCGGCAAGTACCGCTTCTCCGCCCGCGTCCGGACGGACCGGTTGACGACCAATCAGGGCATCCGCTTTCGACTCTACGATGCGGAGAGTCCCGGTCGATTCGACATTCGAACGGAGCAGTTAGTTGGCACAAACCCATGGACGGCTGTCCAGCAGTCCATTCAGATTCCTGGTGCCACGCGGCTGCTCGTTGTCCAGGTTGTCAGGGATCCATCTTCGAAGCTCGACAGCAAAATCCGCGGGACGGTTTGGATAGACAATGTCTCGTTGCTCCCCGCGTCTTAGAACGGGGCTGTAAGAGGGTCATCTCTTGCGGCCAACCCTTCTCACGTTGTTTGGCAGATGGTCGTTAGCGCTCGTGTTCTGGTGCTGATGCGCTTCGCCTTCTCACACCGCCACCCGCGCCTAGCCCTGAAACCTGCTCCTGCAAGTTCTTTCCTTGAGAGGAACCGGATAGCCGATGAGGCAGAACTGGTCCAACGCGAACAACACGACGGACTCCACGCCGTGGCGCAGTGCGTTCCGTACTTCCTTCTTCCAGTTCGTGTATGAGTCCCCAATACCTACCAGCCAGCTCCTTTTTGACGGGGAAAAGCCCATCGTCTCAGGGAAGCGAATGGTGCTCAGACTCTTATCTAGCCTCATCGAATAGGTATAGATGAAGCTCTCGGTTTTGAGGCAATCGAGTGTTGTCGGCGTCCAGGATTCCCGGGGATAGTTGATGAGGCGATTGAAAGGGGATTCGTTGACATCCGGCGGGTAAAGAACTTCAAAGCGGCAATCCGGGTAATGACGCCTTACTGCTTCCATCACGTGGTCCGTGAACTCGCCGATCAACCGCGGCAGGAACTCGGCTTCCTCGCGATAGTCGGCAGGGTCTACGTGTTCGTTGACGATGTACCGAAGCGGGCGGCCATACTCTGCCTGGAATCGGTTACGCGTGAATTCATCGTAGAACGGCATTCCGACTCCGCCCCAAGGCGGGAAGTACCACCACTGGACTTCACCAAACTGAAGGTACGGCCTGATCCCGCACTCGGCCATCAGGCCGGCCATCTCCGTGTAAACCTCTGCCCAGAATTTCCGGCTCTCTGTTGAGAAGTTTGTTTGCAGGGCGGGAGTGTTCAGCCACACGGGGGCCCCGCTCCCTCCGTTGGCATCCGGGTAGCGTTGGGCAATCCCTGCTTCCAGCGTGTCGTTCCCGTGCTGGAGTTCCATGCTGAACGCGGAGGCAGCATCTAAACCGTAGTTTCTCAAAGCGGTAAAAAAGCCCCGGCTCCAATCTCGCACTGCTCTGTTCAGCCTCGGCTTGGCTTTCAAATCCGTGCACCATCTGCCTTCCCGCCCGCCCGACAGGCGGTCTCCGGGCACCTCGATCGCAAGGGTATCTGCTGTGCTGGAGGCGTCTATGGTGATCTGGTTGCCCTCAACGCCCATTGCTCGTGCATAAATGATCAACCGGCTCCCCACTGCTTCGGCCCGTATCGCCGTATAGCCGCGGTTGAGTTCAAGCTCGAACGCCTTAGCCAGGGTCTCGGCCGTTTCACCAATCCGGTGAACATGTTGAATGAGTGTACGCCGGGAAGCATCTTCTCCCACTCGGCCGATGGCGAGCTCGGTGATGCGGCTGAACTCGGGGTGTCCGGAGAAATCCACGCTGAGTGAAGCATACTCGTGGTCGACTTTCTCCAGTTCGTAGAACCACATGGCGCCCACATAATGGTTCACCCGGCCCTTGAAGCCCAAAACATTAATCAGCCACGCCGTTCTTTCTGCCGCGATGGCCAGCGAGTGGTCTGTGTCCCAATCCGTTGCTGGAGTAATAAGCGGTTGGGTCACAGCCACCGGGAGCGCCGTAGTCGGCACAGCCAACTCAAGGAAGTCGAAGAAGAAATAGGCGCCGTCCGGCCCATCATGCTGCACGGTTAGTTCATGCGTCCCAGGGCCGTAAGTGCCGATGAACATCCGGGCCAGCGTGTCCTCTCCTGCTGCCCGGAGGTTCTTGACGATCTCTTCGCCACCGTTCACGCGAATTCGCACTCGTGCACCGTTGTGGGCCAGCCGTGTGCCCAAGTACAGCGAATGGTTCCCCGATGCAAGATAGGTGTGTTTGAACAGGCTGCCCGTACGGTGCGCGTCGCGTATGGTTCCACCCGAGAAATTCCCCCTCGCGACGCGCCACTCCCCTTCATAGCGAATCGAAGGCGAGTCATCTTCTACCCTTCTGCTCCCGGGTCCTGCGACCGAATACACGCGCCGCTCGTCCGTCACCGTCCAGTTGTGGACACGCACTGCGAATTCACTCCGCGTGAATTCCCCTCGTTGGAGGTCTGCCGCGTACGTCCACCGCATTTTGCGAATGTTGTGGGTTGGTATGCGAACCTTGGTAGTTCTGTCGTATGGACCCGCGTACCCGTGGAGGTCGTTAAACGGCAAGGTAATCCTCCAGGTGCTCGGTGACTGGCCACCGGAAAAGACCCTCCACTGTGGGCTCCAGAAGAGGTTGCCTGATCCGTGTGTGAAGCCATACGCTCCCAGCCGGTTGCCGTTCGCGCCGGTTGTGCTGGCCTCAATCGTCTGGCCGTCGCCCACATAGAGTAGGCGTAGCTTGTTCCCCATGGGGGTGGCCTGCAAACCACACGGAAACGTATTGATGCTTTCAGCTATGTTGCGCACGACAGAGCTGAGATCATCGGTGCCATACAGTTGATATGTTCGGTGTTCTGTCAGGAACGAAATGCCCGCGTAATCTCCGGCCGTAGGAGTACCGAATAGCTCAAGCTCTGCGCTGGCAGCCTGATAGGATCCCAGGATCGCTTCGGCGTGGTCCCTCAGTGGAACGTAGTATACGTTTTCTCCGGTTCCCGGGTCCGCCCAGACTCTCAGATAAGGCCAGTCCACGGTCGGGTAAACGTCAGAGTCAACGGGGTAGCAATTCTCCCTGCTTTCGTCATAGGTCAGGAGAAGCTCGCTTAGGTCTCCGTCCGGGAGATTCCTCAGCCGCGGGTGCTCAATGACGTTGTCTCTGTTCCATTCCACAACCGCCCAGTCAAATTGCTGACGCCAAGTCCCGCTGACCAAGAAGGACATAGGTGTTGCAGAGCTGAGAGCCGCGATCGCGGAAGGGCGTTCAAAGTAGCATTGTAGATCGCGGTCCGGGCGGAGCTTCGTCAGAAGATCGTCCATAGCCTGTCCTCAGAGACGGACGATCACCGTAAGATCGCCGGCGGGGACGCTGTCGCCAGTCCATCCGATTGCCCGGATATGCAAGTTCACTTCAGATTTCTCTCGCAGGGGAAGCTTTCCAAGACCTGAAACTACGTTCGAAACGGTGGCTCCGGGCGGAATCGTTAGAGTGCAGTACGGCTCACCGTCATTCACCAACTCGAGCACCACTGCGGATCCCGTGGGCGGCTGACGAAGCATGGCAAACACGTCGCGTACCACATGCGTGTTTTCGAGGATCAGGGGAGGAGCGGCGTATTCCTCGACGGCCAAAGCGCCCTCGACTTGAATCGAGAGTTGCCCGCCGGAAAGCGTCCGGATGCCGTAGTCCACAGTCGATGTCAAGTTTCGTTTGGCTGACTCGCTGTTGCCATGCATGTTCCTGACGTACAGTTCAGCTGCTGCGATCTTCACAGCCGGCAGGTAGATGGGGTAGGAGTAGCTTCCACTCGCTGGCGTCCCGAAAAAGTCCTTCGCAAATGGCACTACGTGGCTTCTGCTCTCAAGGTGGAAGACTTGGGTTTGAGAAGCGTGGCTTTCTGGTTCTGTTCCGAACGCCCCGCGCGCAACAGTGTATGATCTGGACTGAAGGTGCACGGTCTCGACAACCAGGATTTCTCCGTCAATCTGAATCATTGACCCCTGAACCGCCGGCCCAGTTAGGTTCATTGAGATCACTGTGTCAGTAGGTCCTACGCCGCCCTCAAGTCGATACGGTGTGGGGTTCTTGAGTTCGTCAAAATAGTGCAGCGTGAAGACCCCCGCCTCAATCGTCCTCGTGTTGGCCAGGTTCGCGAATCCGATCCCCATCAAATCCACGATTCCTTGACCGTTGGGCCGAAGGCCGAACACCGGCGTCGGAGGAAGATCCGTATCGGCCACTTGCTCGTCCGATTCAGCTAGCCGGTGCCGCCCGAACGGCGACAACTCAATCGGGCTCTCCATTCCACGGTGATTCACGGACCTGGCTGAGATCTGAACAGTTGCTCCACTTCTTTGGGCCAGCGCGAAGCGTGCAGGGCTATCGGCGGTTACTGCCCCGAGCCTCCAACTTGACTCCGACACAACGAAAGCGCTGTTGCTGTCCGGTTCTACATCCCACGGTCTCGCCAATGCCATGACCGTCGGCGAATTGCCTGCGATGACTCGCTCCTGCCCCGCGCCTCGTCCGCGCGTGATGCGAACCACCATCCCAACGTGTTCGTCCGCGATCATGCGAAGATCAGGGTTCCCGATGGTGACTTGTGAACGGATTACCGCCTGGTGTTCGGGAATCAACTCCCAGCGCCAGTAGACGCGTGCATGGTCGAAGTTCTCGTCTGCGGGTGGCTGAGGCATTGCTTCAAAGCCCGTGTCCGTGAACTCCTTCGCTACGGCAACATGTGAGGCAATACGGAACAGCTGGAGCGGCGTGACCCCCCTGTAAACATGGAAGGAGGCAGTCCGTGGACTCAAGCTCAGACCCGTGAGGACCACAGAATTGCTGTTTGAACCCGGCGGTACGGCCGCTTTCACCGTGAAGGAAAGGGCGCTCTCTTGATGGTGTTCGTCGACGGCGCTGATCGCGTAGTACCACGTCCTGCCTCCGGCCATCGACCCTCCGCTCGGAGTAACCAGGGCGTTCAGGCTCACTAGCGGTATTTCGGCCGCTGATTTGCCCGGTGAGGTTGGTGCTGTGAAGGCTACCAGCAATTCCGCTTCACCGGTCGTCCGGCTGC
>JBBIND010000004.1:82575-98270 GCA_037444075.1 Acidobacteriota bacterium
TGGAAATCTCGAGTTCGGGCTCCCCGGACGGATTCAATTTAGAGCCAACCAGTGGCCTTGGAGGACGCGCCTCACTGCTGGGTTGCCTCCGGGTAAGCCCCAGGAAGACGCTGGGATCTCCCGTATCTTCGTACCAACTGTCGTGGTGGATCTGCGCATGCACTACGGCTGTGCGGAAGTTAGAGCCCGGAGACAATCGAATGACTCGAAAGAGTTGCCGTTGCAGGCCTTCTTTCAGGTATGTAACCGTGATCAGGTCGCCAGGCTTAAGGCCTAAGGCGCGAACAGTGGTCTCGAATTCAACATACAGATTGCCGCGTAGTGATTTGTCTAGCTGCAATCTGATCATTCGTGCGGCCTGGTGGAAGTTTGGAATTCCGAGCGCAGCCAGGGACGCCGAGATTTCCTGCCCGGTTCGAAGTACGTCGTCTGTGTTCGTTAGCGCAAGGCTGTCCTGCTGATATTCGTTGAATTCGTCTTGGAACTCGATACTGTAATGGTTCGCCGAGTCGCTCGTAGGACGCGTCCAGAGGCGGATACTGGGTTCACCGTTGTCTCTTCGCAGGATGCCTGAATATCCCCACGTGCCGTCGCCAAATTCGTAAGCGGGCCAGCCTCCATTCAGCGGTTGCGTCGAGTTCGTGCCGGATGATGCCGTCGCCTGCTGCTTGGCCAAGGCCTGCTCTGCGGCGAGCTGTAACCGGCCTCCAAGTCCATACGTCAAATACAGACCGGAGCCGTTGCGTATCCCTCTGATGACATCCGCCAGACTCCGGCGGCGCCGAAGCACCAGGTTACATTGGAATCTCGGGACCGAGGACGGGTTTCCGTGCAGGTCCGTGACCTCGATCCGTTCCCCGCAGTAGGCTGCCGTTCGGGCAAAACTGGCCAGATCAAATTCCTCCAGTTTCCACCCATTCCGCCGGAGAAGATCCAGTAGAACCCAAGCGGGGTTGTTCGTGAAGCCCTGCGTCAGATGCTGACCGTCAGTTGCGTACTGCTCCAGTCGCATGCCCTCGATGAGGACGCTGACGCGCGGCAACCGCTTGCCGTCGCTGATCCGCGTTGGAACAACCACAGACAGCATAGCCATGCTGCCGTACGGGTCTCCCAAAGGTCGTCCGGACTTGTCTGCGAAATCGAGGTTGAAACCGCCCGTGCGTGCTCCTGTGGTTACCAGGTTGTACCATCCCGTCGCCGTCATATTCGAGTCGGTCCGGCCTGCCGGAATCTCGATGTCTTCCACAACCACACGCAGCACTCCTTGGATTTCTCCCATCCCGAGCAGCACTTCCATTCGCGTGAGGTTTCCGTCGTTGCGGGCAAACACTACCGGAGGCTGATACCAGGTTGTCCCATACACCAGCGGCACGAAGTCGTTGTAGCGGGCCTGGTTATCGACCACCGTTGAGTAGTGTGCGTGACGCTCTCCATAGCTCCGCACAACGATGTTTGAGGGAACGTATTCAATGCCGCCAAACCGCCGTGTCGCCCTGTTGCTGGAGTCCTTGTCAAACATCCCCCTGGCGCGGCAGTCAACGCCGGTGCGGTTGCAGTTGGTAAACGGGCGGCCGTTCTCCAGGTTGCCGGCGCCGCCTTCTACGTCCGGTGAATACCCGCAGCGTTGAAACGGGGAGTGAAAGCCTTCTGTTCCCCCAAACACTGCCTCCGCCCGCTGCTCAGCCGTGCTGGGGAACATCCATGGGCACCTTCGCTGAATCCGGACTTCGGGTACTTGGCGGCGCTGTGTGGCCAGCCGGTTGTCGAAACTGAGCCGCACGCTCCTGTCGGAGATGTCTTCCGGTGAATTCCCCTGACCCCGGAAGAGAACTTGGCGATCGCTGCTAGGGTGCCCGGCCTGGAGATTGAAGAACAGAAAGGAGACTGTCAGCTTCGCTCCCTTCCACCCAAGCGCCCGCTCGATTTGTGAACACCTCGAATCGGTGTTGGACAGCGTTACGGACACCTTGGAGACGGAATCAACGCCGTCCTCCGAGGCGCCCTTCAGTTCGAACAGATTATGCCGCAATATGCGCGCTTCATAGCGGAGACCATCGAGCTCCACCTGATGAGTAGCCCAGCGTTCCACTTGGCCACTGACAAGTTCACAGTCAAACAACAGCAGCGGTGTTTCTGTGATTTCCAGTTCTTTATGGACGGATGCGCTGATCATCAGTGTAAGGCCTCACCACGTTCTGCCACTGCCGCTGTCGCCCAGGTCCAAATCTGCGTCCGCATGTGCGCGGTCTGCCGGTTGACGTGTCTCGTTCAGCACGCTGCGCCAATCCTTGGACCTGACAACGGCATGTTCTACTTCACCCAATAGCTGACGATGAGGCCCTCCCCGGGGCTGTTGGCGTCTACGTAGTAATCCGATGGGCGCAGTGAATTGGTGCCATCCGGGGAAACCACCTCAAACTCATCTGCGACTCCGCCGCCGGCGCCTGTAGGCCAGTACTCCTTGATGAGTCCGCTGCCGGTGTTCTTGTTCATCGATTTCACTCCGAGGAACACCCGGCCCGCCTCACCGATGACTGCCTGAAACCGGAGGCAGGCCACGCGCAGTGACCTGTCGCTTGACACACCAACCGGCGTGCCAGGCGAAGTGACTTTGATCTTGCCTAACGAATATGCTTTCATGTTTCACCTTCCTCATTTGCTAGTTAGTGTTCCGCCAGTCCGCCGCCGATACAGTGAATACCCCTGCGCTCTTGGGAACACTACCCGGATCGAGAGCACACCTAACAGGCTGCTGAAAAAGCCGTTGGGCAAGCTGAAGCACGCCCTACGTGGGTCCGCAACTCGTTGGTTTGCAGCGTAGCATAAGCTTCAGCTTGTGTGCCCCGGACCCACCGGGAGGCTTCTTCAGCAGCCCTAGGCGTTTCTCACAATGCTCGTCATCCAAGCGGCCTGTGTGGGACTACTGCATGGATCATGAACTACGGTTGCTGTAGAGCCGGGGAAACTGTGCAAAGATCAATCTCTATTGGAACTGATGATGCTTACCTCACATGAGTGAGAGTTAGGTCCGACGGCGACGGTTGTAAGTGTGTCGTGCAGGAAGCGAGCTTTTGGATGTAGCCCGCAACGCTCAAAAGTCCTTTTGTAAGGGCTCGGCAGCAACTGCGCTTCGGCTTGCAGCCCATAAAGATCTAAAGCTGATCCCGGTGGCAGTTGCACACCAAAGACGACCTGGTTGGAGCTGCTTTCCAGGTTCGTTCCACAGGTCATGCGTGTCCAGTCGTGTCCGGCACTCAGTCCCACCTCGTGACGCCGCCCGCCTGACTCCATGAACATCTTGCCGGGCGATCCTGTCGCGTTGCGGATATACAGGCTGAAACAGTAGTGATATGCGCCAGGAGCCCGAAGCCTCTGGCTCAAGACCGCCTCGGTGCTGCCCAGGTTGGCGATCCTTATCGCCCGCGAACTGCCCGTGGGATCAGTCTGGGAATAAGTGATTTGTAAGGCGTCGGTTCCGTTCCACGCGGATTCGCCATAGGCTTCAGTCCATGCAAGGAGGTTCTCGGTAGGGTCGAGGAACAGGAAATGCCGGAGTCGGCCTTCGCATGCCATGAACAGCGTCTCGATACCGGCAAGTTCGGCATCGGTGAGTCCTTCAAACCGCAAATCCCAGCGTACGGCGTGCGCATTCTGGTCACCGTAGAACCAGCGGCTTTGGTCGGCGGCGCGTAGCACGACTGTCTTCAAGAGCCGGCGTCGCAGCACAGGGTATTGGGCCACGGCTCCAGAAACGAGTTGTGGGAAGTACAGCATTGTCAAGTCCAGTTCTGCCTGACCGTGATGGTTGTCCTGCCGCTGCCTGCATTTGCATGCGCCAAAGTCAGTTCATCCGCATCCAGTGTGCAGTTAGAGTATTCGCGTCCGTCCCAGGGATCCACGAAGACGAACGGCGTCAGTCGCCCCGACACTTGGGTCACAAACGAGTCTACGGCTGTCAGTTCAACCTCATCCAAGAGGTTCAAACGGACCACCCATCGCCGCAGTGCTGTGGGGAGGTCACGGAACCGTTGCTCACTGCCGTCCAGGAACGACACCACATGCGTCGAAAAGACGATGTCACGTTGCGCCGGATACTGCATCACAGCGCCTGTCCGGAGTCTCGGAAACCTGAGCATAGGTCAGAACTCCGCCATCACGTCATTAAGGCTGTGAGAATTGAGCATTGCCTGTCTCACCGCGCGGGCAATGGCTTCGCTGTGGTCCATGAAGGACTTGCTGTCCATCGCCTGCACCTGTATCGTTATCTGCGGTCCTGGCGCATTATGTTGTGTGGATATGCCACGGGGAAGCCCATCCTGCCCATAGACAAGCGGGAAGGCTTCTGCCTCGGAGTCCTGACTCAATCCCCCTGAGATTCTCACGGGTGCGGGTAGGGCAAATGGCCGCGGGACATAGCTAGTGGGTTCTGGTCCTCCGCCGAACAGCTTCCCGAGTAAGCTCGTAAGCGTTGCAATGCCGCCGGCGCTTCCCAGCAATCCGCCGGCGATCTTGCTTCGCCAAATGGACTCACCCTTGCCTCCCTTGCCCGCTTGAACCAGCGAATTTTCAATAACGGCGCGCGTGTTGCTCTCCAAGGTGTCGGCGCTGAGTCGGCTGACCTCGGAAAGCGACGTGACTTCGCGGGTCAATAGGCGGATTTGCTCGGAAAGTTCGCGGCTCGGCGTGGGTTCGTCTGAAACGGTGTCGTTGGAGGAAGAGGCATCATTTGGCTTTTGCCCCAGCAACGAGTTCAGCAGCGCGTCTGTTGACGCCTGCCATGTCGCGGCAGAAGATCTGCCCATTGTTTGAGCCAGAAGACCTTCGCCACGATCCACGTTGTTTTGGCTCGACAAGGGAATTTTGAGCGCTTGCAGAATCTCTCGCACTAGATCATCCTTGGGCATCTCTGGCCTCCTTAGTTAATTCCAGGTCCAGCGCATGGAATGCCTCCGCCTGCCGAGCTGTCAGCATGCCGAAGGCGACTGGCCCTACTGCTTTCCATACCGCGTATTCCTCCAGGAGACTGAGGCTCTGAGAACTGACATAGGACTTCGGGCATTCCGTGATCGCAAATCCATTTCGGGCCCACACCACGGCTGGCTCAAGCACTGTGGGCTTTGTCAGGAAACCGCAGTTCCGCTTTAGTTCCAGGCCGCGCCGTCTGCATTCGTCGCATCTCCAGAGGGCCTGGTCTGAACGCTGAAAATGGAGTGCGACTAGGAGTTTTTTCGTTCTTCCGTGCTGAGGCCACATTCCTTCTTGATGGCCTCGATCACTTCGCGGCTGAACTCCTCGGGAGCCAGGTTGACGACATCCTCAACCGTGGGCTCGCGGCCGTCTATGAGAAGCCCCTCAACCGACTCGAGACCCCAACGCAAGTACAGTCGGTTCACCTCGTCCGCCAGCACGCTCGCCTCCAGCTTTTCCAGAGGCTCGTTTCCCGCGGCGTGAAACTCCGCTTGTCGCCAGAGTTCGCGCACCCGGCGGGCAAGCTCAATGCGCCTTGCCAGGGACATCCGGAAAACGTTGAAGTGCACGCCTTCCAGACATTGGGACGCCACCTTCACGGTGCTCTCGTAGCGCATACCCTTACCCGAAGGCAACATAGAGTTCGTCGTCCACCGTGCCCTGCGCCCGGCAGTTCCTGAAGTGCCACAGCAACCGGATTTCGTTATCGGAAAAGTCCGGCGTTTCCGGTACCACGCTCTTCATATAGACCCCGCAGACTTGCGTAGTCTGCTGGCCGAGCTGGAACATCACGCTGATCGGTGAACGCTGCGACGCAGCCTCGTAGAGATACCTGGCGCCACTGTCCGTCGTCTCATACAGCGAGAAGTCCACGGACACCGCGCGTTGGCCGGCGGCCACGCAGCCTCTTCGCTCTGCCCCGAATTCCCGCAGCCGCAGGTCCATGTTATTGTCGAGAATGACCTCGCCTCCCGTGAGCGTATAGAAGCGCTCCGGAGAACTCCCCAGCCACGCTTGCCCCAAGTGCCCGGGGACTAAGGAAAAGTTGTAGTCGCGTTCCAGTGGCTCGGGAGGAAGAGCCTGCAGGGCGGCCGGATCCGTTTCAAAGCCGCTGCTGGATAACAGTTCGCTCCCCTGACCGGAGTAAGAGAACTCGTGGTAATCGCCGTTGATGTGGAGTCTGAATGTGTTCACGGCGGCTCCCGTCAGCACGCGCTGAACCGCATTCTCAGGTTCCCAGTAATCGAACAAACTGACGCTGGGAAGTCTGGCGCCCAGCGTATAGGTTACCGCTCTGTCGAACTCTTCGCCCGGCTCGGGCCGGCGGCTGAAAGGCGCATTGAGAATCACACCATTGGTGTCGACCACCGCCGCCACAAACCGTATCTCACCCGCATAGCTTACTGCTTGCCCGGATTGCAGACCGTGCGGCCCCTCGAATCGCAAGTGCGTTTCTGTGGAGTGGGCAGCTGCCCTGCCGCCCTCAAAGAAGAGCGGTGTTCCCCCCAGTGCGGCTCGCATCATGGCATCCGCATGCGGCGCTGCACGAAACGGATCCCAGCCGGTGAAGTAGGTTGTCAGGTCGAAGCGGACCTGTTTCCTCAGGCCAGCCGGCACACCTGTGAACGTCCGGCTGCCGGTCTTGTCGCTCCTGTGGGGAATTTCTCGGGCCTCTTTGATCCCAAGACGTCGCGCCGCGACCCTGTGAGAAGCGGCCAATTGTGCAATTGCCCCATACTCCTCCTCCAACGCGGCATAGTAGCGGTTGCTGTTAGATGTTACATAGCAGGCCATACGAGTGTGCCTCAAGAATGATGTATGTTGACGGGCAACGAGATGGTTCCGGTGTGGAGAAAGTGTCTCCCTCCATGTTTCACTTGCCCGTAGGTGATTTCATATGCACCGGAGTAATGCATGCCTCCGCCCCAGTCGCCTCTGATGCCTTCAAGGACATCGGTCAGCGCTTCGACCATGAGCTGTAAACGCCTCTGAAAGCCATTCAACCGCTCCTGTGACAGTCGCACTTGAATGACGAGTTGTGCATACCCTGAAAACCGGGTGAATTTCTCCCTCCGGTCATTGACCACTTTGTCGCAATACACTACTAAGCTGGGGTAACGTGTCGGCCGGTCCCTTTCGGCCAGATCGGGAGGCACGTTGATGTCTAGCACGCTGAGATCAAACTCCGGAAACACCGCCGTTCCTTCCCGCAAGGAGATCTCCTCGATGGCCTTAGGAAGGCCGGTCTCGGCTTTCAGGAAGCCTATGAGCGCCCTCGTGGCCGCACTGCCTGTCTCTGGCATCCCGTTAACCCCTTCTCAGTTGTTTGTTCGCCTGCACATATCGGTTCGGCGATTGGCCCGGCGCGGGAGGCGGACCGGTCGTCAAGCCTGTCTCCGGAGCGATCCACTCGCTCGCGGGAGAAAGAGGCTGGGAGTTCTGCCTTGAGAGGCCGGACTCCGTGAAGCCTGCATAAACATCGAAAGCGATGGCAGACGCCGGAGGCGCCACGGCGGTAACCGCCAGTCGTCCTCCGTCGCGGATCATGTGGGTCAGCGCGTGGCTGGGTTCGCCGCTCTCGCCGCTGGCATTCCGCCACGCGATCTTGACGTAGTAAAGCCCGGCCCCTCCGAACCCAGACAGAGTCCTGGCCCGCGGCATCGACGCCTTCGCAACGGGCTGATCAACCACGCCTACTCCGATGCGAAACAACCGGTCTCGGCATTCCCGGTCACGGGAGCGATACGTCTTCCGCTTGTCCCCGTAGCGGTCATCAAACCGCTTGCTCGACAGGTCCTCGAAAACCAGACCCAGAGTCCGAAGAAGGTGCCATTGCTGAAGGGGCTCAGTGACAACTACGGGCGATAGGTCACTCACCGATCTATCGGCGGTCTGAGCCCCGATGTCCCCATGGTCGCTCAAGAACTCCTGCAATTCGACGCCGATCTCTTTCTGTGCCAGTTCGAGCTTCGCCGCCAGGTCCAATCCTTCCACTGCGGCGAGTTCGATGACGGAGGATTCGTACGCGCGCAGCTCCTCGAGCGTGGAGATGGTCCCGTCAAGGAATAGAGCCATGTCAAGCCTTCCTGGAGGGTGTCTCCGAAGTGGACTGCTTCTGGCCTTTGGAACTGTTCCGCAGCGCCTGGAGATCGGACTCGGACACCACGGTAATCCGCATCTGCGCCGCACTCATGCGTTCTTCGTGCGCCTGCTTAGCCCTCTCCAGTTCCGCGCGGAACTGCACGACTTCTTCGCTCAGCGCCAAACGGGCTTTGCCTTCCACCACCAGGCGCGCCGCGATCTGCCGCGGAACTTCCGTCAGTACTCCCGCCCGGCCACCGTCCGGCGTTTCCAGGCTGGCCACGACTGCTTCTGGTTCCGGAATGGAAGCGGCGACATCGCGGATCTTCTGGTAATACACTTTCAAGTTCATACGTGACCCCGTCTCTGAATGTTGGGAAAGGGCCCTAATACCTTGATTAGGGCCCGTTTCTGGTCCTTAGCTGCGGACCTGGACACCGAAGCCGTTCCGGAGAACGCCTACTCCGTAGAGCACGTCCACCGTGAACTGCTGCGCGAGCGTGTTGGGCTGGTAGCTCATCACGACGCGCAACCCGAAGTTGCCGAATTCCGCGTATTCCGCCACCGCGCCTGTTCCCGGCAGAGGTTGCGGCAGTCGCCGGACCACCAGGCCGATCGCGTCCTTGGCGAAGGCTAGGTTGTGGGTCGTCACCGGGCTGCTGCCCGTCTTCGACACGAACTGTGACCGGAACACATAGAAGTCCTTGATCTTGCCGACGTTTCCGTCGATCAGGGCGCGCAGGCCAGCGTCCCCGGCCGACTGGAATTCGCTGAAACGAGGAATCTGACGCAACTGAGAGTAGGTGGCGCCGTCTACGATCAAGTACTTCGGCCGGCTGGCCGGGACCTTGGCGTTGAACAAAGCGGTTTCGGCTTCGTCAATCACGGCCTCGGTCAGCGGGGCTCCCGCGGTTCCGACGGCGGCGTTGGCCGTAAGCTGCGAGTACAGACCCAACAGGTCCGACTCGATCTTTTCGGCCAGGGCCACCAGAGCCGGCTGCATGTACAGATTCAGCAGGTCGGGTACCGCCAGGACTTTGGTGACGTCGGGAATCTGGAAGGTAGCTTCGGCGTGCGTGTTCAGAACGATCTGGGCATTACCCAGGCTCGGGCTCTGCGCCACGACGGAACTCCCCTCGGCGATGTTGTTAGCCACCAGGGTCGGAGGAATCGGCACATTCACCGTATCCCCGGCCTGGGCCAGAGTGGGCTCATAATCACGATTGACAAGGTTCCCCATGACAAGGGCGCCCATCAAAGCCGGTAGCGCGTCCGCCGCCACAAGCTTGACAATCGCGTTAGCCACGTTGGCTGAGTTGATTGCTGGCATTGGTTCTCCTGTAAGTGGATTCGACTTACGCGGGCCCGCTCAAACTGCGGCTGAGCGCCCCACGACCTTTTGCAAGGGTTTGTTTGGTCCCCCTATGAGAGGCTGCTGAACAGCCGCTCCGCCTCCCCTCTGCCGCACTGCACGGCTTCCCGGCGGCCCGCCGGAACGCAGGCGCAGTGCTGGGTTGCTACTGCCCGCGGGCGGCGCAACCTTCGCCGCGTGCCCACGCTCTTAGTGGGTAACTCGCCGCATGCGGCACGCAACCTGCCGCATCAGCGCTGCGGATAATGGGGACTCCAATCTGATCTGTTGTTAGCAGCCGCGCAGAGTCTGTGAAGCGATCCTCGCGATTTCCCGTCTCATGCTTTCCAGATCTTCGCGGCTCATGCCCGGCTTGATGCTGTCCAAGTCCAGGCCGCTGCCGCTCGGGCCGGCATGCCGTTGGGTGACACCGCTTCCTGAGCCGCCCACATTTCGCGCAGGCAGCAGTTCCGGGTTTTCTCGGACAAACTGTGAGATGTAGTCCTTCAACTCCATCTCTCCGCTCGAATTGCGGCCCACCAGGCGCCCGTCGTCGGCTCTGTGAATGTCGTCTTTGAGGGCCTTGAAGCCCAAGTCAAGTTTGAGGATGCCGTGTCTCTGCAATTCGCTCCGAATTGCGGCCTGCCGCTCCGCTTCCTCGGCCGCGGCGCGGCTCTTGGCGTTCTCCTCGATCAGTTCGTTGACCCGCCGTTCCAGTTGTTCGCGCCTCTTCCGCTCCTCCACCAGTTCGGTTTTCAGGACCGGCTCAGCTCGGGTTCTCTCCGTATCCAGGTATTCCGCAATGACCTGGCCGATCAAAGACCGCAACTGGTTCTCATGGTTGTTTTCGTTCACCGCGTGTTCTCCTTGGCCTTTATCCGTCGTGTTTGTCGTGTTCTGTTGAGTGTCCTTCACCATCAATCTCTGCTGCGATTCGGTCCTTGACGTCCTGCCGGACGTCGCACAGGTACTTGAATGCGAGTTTCTTGAAGACCTGCTTCCGCAAGGTCGGCGAAACAATGCCCAGCGACAAGAGCCGCTCTGCATCAGCAAGTTCGGTGCTGAATTCGCCGATGTCAAACTCGTCCAGTCCCGAAACGCCCACCGTCAATTGGTCGCAGCGGGCCCGAAGCGTTTCTCTCAAGATGCGCTTAATGGTGTCCTTCAGAAGGTCTCCGTAGACCCGCAGCACTTCCTGAGTGATCGCAAAATCTCTCTGCTTGCTCAGCCCGGACTGCGCCGCCTGGCTGGAAAAGGATCCGCCTGCCTGCGGCAGCAGATAGCAGACTCGATAAATCTCTTCTTTGAGCCGCGCCAGGTTGTCACTGGCTATCTGGAAAACGTGGCCTTCCGGCTCCGTCCATCCGAATTTGTCCTCCGGGCCAAGTTGGATGTAGTAGGAATCTCCAACCATCTGTTTCCATTCCCGGTCTGAGTACACCACCGGCATGGCGAACAAGCCCATCGTCAGGGCCCAGGACAATGCGTTGGATTTGTTGAAATGCTCCAGCTGCAGCAACGCGGCTTTGTTCATCAGCCAAAGCCCATCCGGCAGTTTGAGTTCGAACACCGGAACTCGCCCCTGCCGCCAGAATCCGTGTCGCCCCTCGGCGATTAACTGCAATCCCCCTTCAGGAGAGCCGCCCGTCTGGCTGTACATAGCGAAATGTTCCTTGTCGTAGTACAGCCACTTTGTCTGCTCCACCCACTTGTCATTCTTGGGGTGCGGCTTGGTAGTTGTGTGCGTGCGGAGAATAACCCACTCGAAATTGCCGAACTCGTCATAACTCCAGTTGATAAGTTCGTCGGGCGAGTACTCTACCAGGTAACCTCTCGAGGCGCCGGAAGCCTCTTCATCAGCCCTGCTGATGGCTGTCTGCGCCTGGTGAGGGAAATCAACCGCTATGTAACTCACTCCATGGATCAGTGCTTGCGTAAGCCGCTGCCGGAAGAAGTCACTGATCGCGGTGCCTTTCAGGTCACAATCCTCGGCGAATATGTTGAGGAAACGCCTCGCTGTGTCGTCGTCGCCCTCCGCCAGGATGATCGGCTCGCGCCGGAACACCGTCGAGGCATACCAGTCGATGATCGATCCAATGTAGTTCTCGTAGAAAGCCCGGCTGAGGCGTTCGTTGTACACGTCGACTGGTTCTTTTTGCCGTGGCGTAAGATACAGGTTCGCGTTGCTCTTCAGTACTTCTCCCCCGGCGTAGAGGTGACTGTACTTCCTTCTGATCGCTCTTTGGGACGTATAGTCGGGATGCTCGGCGTTGATTTGTGACAGTGTCATTTCTTTCCGTGCTCGGCCCTGTTGCCTGCTCACTTCTGCGGACTTGGGCGCTGCGTACTGCGCAGCCCGCAGTCAGTCGTTCGAGTCCTGTTGCCTGGGACGACGGTTGTGTCAGAACAACCGGTGTTGTTGTTCGCCAATATTCTGACGCTGTTGGAACTCCATCCAAATGAGGTAGCCCAGCGCGTCAGATAGATGCGTTCGCCGCGGATCTCTCTCTTTGTCGATCACGCCCGTTTCGGGCTTGTACATGACTTCTTCCAAGTCCTTGATGAGTTCGCGGCACTTCGGATCGATAAAGAGTTGCACTTCGCCGCCCGCGGTCTTCAGCGTTGCGTTCACTTGGGCAACGCGGTCTCGTACGGGCGGATTCCTGCCGGGTATCTTGTACACGACGTTGCCGAACCCGGCGTTGCGAAGGCAGGTCTTGACGATGGCGTGGTCGGAGGCGCCCGTCGTTTGCATCCGGGCTCCGGACGCATCCGCATAAACCACCACGCCACCGGCATGCGCCCCGTATCGGTTGTGAAACTCTTCGCACGCCTGTTTGGTGCTGGCCCTGCACATCACGATTTCATCCATTACACGCACATGCCCATCACAGATCTGCGCGACGATGGAACTCATGGGATCAACGTTGAAATCGAGGGCCCACAGCAACGGCTTGCTCGGCTCGATCTCGTTCGATTTCACGTGGACGAGGCGATCGAAAGCGTGATACACCAGCCCGTCTGTAATGTGCAGGTACTCACCCAGCACTTCCTGGCGGTAAAAGCGCTCATCGTAACTGGTCTTCAGGCGCTCGTAGAAGTCCGGGACTTTGTCCAGGATGTGCCTGTTTTCCATCGGCCGGGCAATGATGGCCTCATACCCCGGCACTCGGCCCGAGAGGAAGCGGCGGTAGACCCAGTC
Source organism: Acidobacteriota bacterium (assembly GCA_037444075.1). GTDB lineage: Bacteria > Acidobacteriota > Terriglobia > Bryobacterales > Bryobacteraceae > JBBIND01. Next base: position 95,178 of record JBBIND010000004.1, read on the forward strand.
GTATCCTTTGGGGGTCCATACGGCGAACCCGCACAGGTGGATCGCCCGGGGATCGCGTAACCTGCCTTCCAGTCGAAGCCAGGCCTCCTCCGACGTGTACGTCAGCTCGTCCAAACCGAACCACGCCAGGTTGGTTCCCCTCAGCCGCTCAAAGTCATCCAAAGATCGGAACAATATCTTCGACCGCGTGTCTTTCAACACCAGCACGTTCTCGGCCTTGTTCAGATCAAACGGTATCCGGCTCTCCTCCAGGATGCTCAGTAGCGTCACTTGAGTCGCATCACGCAGCATCGGATACGTGGGAGCTCCAATCAACCCTAGGCGGCCCGCATTGTAGTAACTCAGCCTGAGCGCCTCGTGACACAATGCCTGGCTTTTTCCTGATCCAATAGGTCCGGAGAACCCCTTGAATCTCGCCCTGGATGCGTGGAACGCTGCCTGCGACGGCAAGGGAGCGTATTTTATGTCTCGCTGTCCCCGCTCCCGTCCGTTGGCTCCACCCATCTGACAGTGATCTCCTTAGGTTGCTCCTCTTCGATTTCCTTCTGTAGCTGCAATAGCCGAATGAAATCTCCGATGGTCGCTCGGCTGTCATCGGAGTGCAGCTTGTGCTGCATGTTCTGCAGCAGCAACTCTACAAAGTCTGCCTTTGTGAGTTTCTTCCCTCTGGTGACTTTCCTCCTTTGAGAAGGCGGTGCGTTCTTGCCTGGCTGATCTGTACGTGTTGTGCTTGTTCCCCTGCGCCCCATGATTGTGCCTGTTGCCGGCGGTCCGCGCTGCTCTCTGCGGCCAGACCGTGCGGCCGAACCCTCTCACGGTTCGAGCGTATCACCCCGCTTGTTGCCATCTGCGCGGACACGTTTGTAAGTGATAGACAGTAAACGCCATTTGTCGCGCGCAGAACTGTGATCGCTTATGTACGCTTGAATCGGGATGCCCGTGACGCCCCTTTGTACAGGTTTGGGAAGCCCTCCAGGCGGCAGGCATCGGGCAAATTCCTGGGTTGATGTTCGTGGCGTGTATCGTCGCCCGGGAGGCGCGTCAGCTCTCTGCTGTGGTACGCTTTCTTACGATGAGATCACACAAACTGCCATCTCGACGCTCCGTACTGGCTATGGCCTCAGCAGCTCCGCTGGCGGCTTTGGGCCAGGGGAGAAAGCGTATCCCCATCGCGTTGGAACTCTATTCGGTTCGCAACGAGCTTCGCAACGACCTCTTCGGCACTGTGCGTGCCGTTGCCAAAATGGGCTACGAAGGCGTGGAGTTCTTCTCCCCCTACTTCGAGTGGACAACCGACTACGCCAAGCAAGTACGTCAACTGTTGAATGACTTGGGCATGCCGTGCCTGTCCACTCATAACAGTCCCGCTGCCTTCGCGCCGGAAAACGTGGCCAAGGCCATTGAACTCAACAACATCCTCGGCAGCAAGTACGTGGTCATGGCGAGCGCAGGGAAAGTTGTCGACCTGAATGGCTGGAAGGGCGTTGCCGAGCGCCTCAATGCAGCCTCCCAGAAGATGAAGCCCGCCGGGCTTGGTGCCGGCTTCCACAACCACGCGGTTGAGTTCATTCCTCTGGAAGGTGTCCGTCCCATGGACCTGTTGGCGAAGGAGACCGGAAAAGACGTCATCCTCCAGCTCGATGTCGGGACTTGCTTGCAGGCCAAAGCGGATCCGGTCGACTTCATCCGTCAGAATCCGGGGCGCGTGGTTTCCATTCACCTGAAGGATTGGTCCTCGGATCCTGATAAGGGCTATCGGGTCCTGTTCGGCGAAGGCTCCGCCCCGTGGCAAAAGATCTTCGAGGCTGCCGAAACCGTTGGAGGCACCGAGCACTACATCATAGAACAGGAAGGCAGCGCCTATCCGCCGTTTGAAACTGTTGAGCGTTGCTTGGCTAACTATCGGAAAATGCGTGGGTAGTGAGTGGGGATGGTGAGCGCGGGAGGAATCGAACCTCCAACCCGCTGATTAAGAGTCAGCTGCTCTGCCAATTGAGCTACGCGCCCACGTCGCTTCACACTTTATACCACATCGCCGGAGTCGCCTGTTAGTAGGCTTCCGGCCGCCAGTTGGGCAATGTCAGCCACACGCGGAGCGCGTGTGGCTTCTTCGCCGAGCGCCTCGCGGAACATCGTTTGGCAGAACGGGCAAGCCGTGGCAATCACCTCGGCTCCCGTGGCTGCCAACTCCTCCGCGCGCGTGTTGCTGACGCGAGTGCCTTCTTCCTCACCCAGGAACATCAACCCTCCTCCCGCTCCGCAACAGAAGGACCGCTCCCGTTCCCTCCCCGCCTCTCTGAGCGTGCCTGCCAACTCCACCACTGCCCGTGGTTCGTTGTACTTCTGACGGTAACGGCCTAAGTAACAGGGATCGTGATAGACAATTGCGTTCTCAGCGCTCCGCGGCAGCTGACGTGAGTGCCGGGCCAGCACTTCACTGTGATGCTCCACTTCCAACTCCGCCCCGTATTCCTTCCAGTCCTCCGACATCGTGCGAACGCAGTGCGGGCAGATGGAAAGTATCCGCTTGGCTCCGCTCTCCCCGAGGATGCGCAAGTTCTCTTCTGCCAATTGCCCGAACGCCAGGTCGTTACCCAAACGCCGCGCGCTGTCTCCGGTGCATTTCTCTCTCTTCAGCACGCCGAACGTGACCCCCGCGTGCCGCAGCAGTTTCGCCAGGGCTTCCACCGTCTGCCTCCCTTGCGGGTCGTAGGAGCCCATGCATCCCAGCCACAGGCAGTACTCCTGCGTGCCGTCAAAGTACGGCAGGCCGGCCTTCTCAATGAACTTGTCCCTCTCTGACGCCGGAAAGCCGAACGGGTTTCCATTCCGTTCGAGGTTCAAAAAGAGTTGACCCCCGTGCGTATCCTCCCAATTCCCTGTATTCACGGCCCCGCGCCGCAGCCCCACAATCAACGGAACGTGCTGTATGCCCACCGGGCATTGGTGCTCGCACGCGCCACAAGTCGTGCATTGAAATGCGGCTTTCTGAGTCAGGTGGTTCCCCAGCAGTTCCGGCTCTTGCGAACAGCCGAACTCGTTAAGGTGCGCCCGCAAGCCGAGGATGATCTCCTTCGGGTTGAGCTCTTTACC
>JBBIND010000005.1:0-73952 GCA_037444075.1 Acidobacteriota bacterium
ACGCACCCAACGACATTGTGGTCCGCCGTGACGGGCACGTGTACTTCACTGACCCTGCCTTCGGCCGGCAGGCGGACACGCGCGAGCTCGACTTCTACGGCGTTTACCACATCTCGCCGAAAGGCGAGCTTGAACTCATCGCGAAGCCCGAAGGGCGCCCGAACGGCATCACGCTTTCGCCCGACGGCAGAACTCTTTATGTCGCCAATTCGGACGAGCGCAACATCCGCGCCTACAACGTCGCCCGCGACGGCAAGACCTCCCGGGAGAGAGTGCTGGTCAGCGGCATCCAAGGTCCGCCGGACGGCATCCGCACGGACGAGAAGGGCAACCTCTACGTAACAGCGCAGCACCTGTTCATTTACTCGCCGGCGGGCAAATTGCTCCACACCTTCGAGATGGGCGAGACTCCGAGCAACTGCGCCTTCGGCGACCCGGACTTCCAGACCCTGTACATCACCGCTCGCACCAGCGTTTACAGGCTGCGGCTGGAAGTGAAAGGAGCCAACCTGTATTAGCCGCGATAACCGGCGCTACCCGAAACGCCCCATCCTGGGAGTTGGCGCGGTCATCCTGCGCGGAGAGAAGGTGCTGCTCATCGAACGCGGACGGAAACCGCAAAAAGGCTTCTGGTCTCTGCCCGGCGGCGCGGTGCAGGCGGGCGAAAAGCTCGAAGACGCCATACGCCGCGAAGTGCTGGAAGAAACCGGACTGCGAGTGAAGCCGCGCGAGGTGGTGGAAGTTTTCGAGCGCATCACCCCAGATGCACAAGGAAAGCCCGAATACCATTACGTGCTCGTGGACTACCTGTGCAAGGTGGATGGCGGGACCCTTCAGGCGGGCGATGACGCCAGCCGGGTGGTCTGGGTAAAGCGGAGCGAACTAGGCTCCTACCGCATGACGGAAGGCAGCCTGGAAGTGATCGAAAAGGTCTTTCGGCAAAAGACGCGGGCGCCGCGATGAACCATTGGAGCGACGACATCCTCGAGTTTGGCGAATTGAAGCGCCTGTTGAGACGTTACGTCGCCAGCCCTCTGGGAGCAGCCGAACTCGAAGCCGTCTCACCCGTCACGGAGCGCTTTGCGCTGGAGGAATTGCTGGCGCAAACCGGCGAGGCCATCGAGTATCTGCGCGCCTCTTCGCATCCGCAGCCGGCCTCGCGCGGAGCGGCCATCAGGCTGCGCTTTGACGGTCTGCCGGAGGCTGCGCCCATCACCGGCAAACTGCGCATCGAAGGCACAGTCCTCGAAGCCGCCGAGATACTGGCACTGAGCGGCCTGCTTGACCGGGCTTGCGATGTGCGCGCCACGCTCTCCGCCTGCCGCGCGCGCTTTCCCCGGCTGGCCGCAATCGCTTCCGGCATCGGCGATTTCAGCGAAGCGTTGCGGGAGGTGACCGGCAAGATCCTGCCCGATGGGACGATTTCGGACCAGGCCAGTCCACTGTTGCGCCGCCTGCGGCATGACGTGGACCGGCAGCAGAAGCACATCCAGGATTCCCTCGAGCGGTTCCTGCGGTCGCACCGCGACGAGGGCGTCCTGCAAGAGGAGTTCGTCGCCATCCGGAACGAGCGGTTCGTGGTGCCCGTGGTAGCCGGGAAGCAAAGGCGCGTGGAGGGCGTCATCCACGGCACGAGCGGCAGCGGCCACACTCTGTTCATCGAACCGCTCGAAACCATACAACTGAACAACGAACTGGTGCGGCTGCGCGAGGAAGAACAGCGCGAATGCCACCGCGTGCTCCGCAAGCTGACGGCGGCGTTGCGCGCCTGCTCCGGCGAAGTGGCTGGAGCTGTGCGCGTATTGGGGGAGTTGGAGTGGCTGTTCGCCAAGGCTGATTTTGCACTGGATTTTGACTGCGTCGTTCCCCGGTTTTGCCCGCCTGCCGCGCGCCGGCTGACGCTCGAGCGCGCGCGTCACCCCCTTCTGGCGGACGTGCTGCGGCGCCGCAAGCGGCCCATTGTGCCCGTCACGCTTCAGCTCGACGAAAAGGCTCGCACTCTGCTCATCAGCGGACCCAACACGGGCGGCAAGACGGTGGCGCTGAAGACCGCCGGGTTGCTCGCGCTCATGGCTCAATCGGCGCTGCCGGTACCATGCGCCGACGCTGAGTTGCCACTGTTTGACCAGGTGCTGGCTGACATCGGCGACAACCAGTCCATCCAGGAAAGCCTCAGCACGTTTTCGGCTCACATCGAGCGCGTGCGGGACATGGCGGAGCTGCCGACACGGGATTCGCTGGTATTGCTGGACGAACTGGGACGCGCCACGGACCCGGAAGAGGGCGGAGCCCTCGGCGTCGCGCTGCTGGAGCACTTCCGGGGAGCCGGCGCTTTCACCCTGGCTTCCACGCACCTGCTGGCGCTGAAGGTGTACGGCGCCAACACGGAAGGGGTTCTGAACGCGTCGATGGGCTTTGACGAGCAGACGCTCCAGCCGACCTATCAACTGCGCGTGGGCGCTCCCGGGAAGTCGGCAGGTCTCGACATCGCCGAAAGGCTCGGGTTGCCCGAGCGGCTGATTCAGAGGGCGCGTTCCGCCATGACGTCCAGCCAGCGGGAAATCGCGCAATTCCTGAGCGAACTCGACCAACGCCTACAAGCCGCCACGTCGCTCGAACAGGAACTGCGCACGCGTTCGGAAGCCCTGGAAAAGCGGCGAGAGGAGTTGACCGGAGAGTGGGCCACCCGCGAGACCGCGAAGCTGCGCGAAATCGAGGCGCGCGCAGCCGCACTCATGGCGAGTTTTGAGCGGCAAACTCAGGAGGTTATCGGCGAGCTATACAAATCCGCGCAGGAAAAGAAGGACGCCAGCCGCGCGCGCCAGCAGGCTGCTCGCGCCCGCCGTCAGTTCGGCCAGCAAATCTCAGCCGCTCTGCGTCCGGACGCCGCACAAGCTGGCGCTGAGGTTCCGCGTCTGGAGGCAGGCGCGCTCGTGCGCGTGCGCAACATCCGCGAACCGGCGCGCGTCCGGCGGCTGCTCGGCGCGGACCTGGTGGAAGTGGAAGCAGGGCTGGTGAAGTTGCAGGTCTCGGTCGACGACGTGGTGGAAGTGCTGGAGGCGAAGGCTCACGTGAGAGCCCTGCCGGCGGGCGTTCGCATCCTCGGAGAGACGCGATCCGAAGCCTCCCTCGAGGAGATCAACGTCATCGGCAAGCGCGCCGAGGAGGCATGCTCGGAGGTGGACAAGTTCCTGGATACGGCGGTGATGGCCGGCGTGATCCGCGTCCGCATTGTGCACGGGCACGGGATGGGCATTCTGAGGAAAGCCATCGGGGAGTTGCTGGCGGCGCACCCTCATGTCGAGCGGTTTCAGTCCGCTCCAGCGAATGAAGGGGGGACCGGAGCCACAATTGCGGAACTGCGCGCTGTTTGACAGCGCCGGGGACTAACCCGCCTGAAGAGCGGACAACACCTCATCCGCGTGGCCGGAAACCTTGACCTTGGCGAAGACGCGGGCGATGCGGCCCTGCTCGTCAATGAGGAACGTGCTGCGCTCAATCCCCATGTATTTCACTCCCGCCAGCTTCTTCTGCTTCCACACTCCGTAAGCTTCGGCCACTTCGTGCCCAATGTCGCAGAGCAGCGTGAAGGGCAATTCGTGCTTCGCCTTGAAATTCGCTTGCCTCTTGGCGGGATCAGGCGAGATGCCGACGACCACCGCGCCACGCCTGCTCAGGCGCGGCAGCGCATCACGGAAATCGCAGGCTTCGCGCGTGCAGCCCGGCGTGCTGGCGCGCGGGTAGAAGAACAGGATGACCTTCTTGCCGCGCAGGGCTGAAAGCCGGAATTCCTCTCCGGTGCTGGTCTCCAGGCGAATCTCCGGGGCGAGATCGCCTTCCCTCAACCCGCCGCCGGCTTCAGGGGCGCTCATTCGACGTTGACCTTGGTGCCCTTGGGTTGGTCTTCGGACAGCTCCTGTATCCGGCGGTCGATGAGCTCCCGCATGCCCTTGAGAATTTCCACACGGGCATTGCGGAAGTGCTGCATCGCCGATTCGGGGCCGAACTTCGAGAGCATCGCCGTGATTTTCGGACCCGCCCCGAGGCAGAAGCAGTCGACTTTCTCGTGCGTGCAGGGAGCCTCAGTGTTGGACCTGTTGTCGGTCATGGTGCCACCTCCTTCATCTCCACCGTGAGAACGCGGTTTTCGAGCCGCGCCTTCGTGGGTACCAATGCGGCCATGGACGTCGGCAAGCCGACGTGGCGGCGCAAGTTGCCGACTTCCACTACCAGTTCATCACCTTTCTTGAACAGCCCGATTTCACTCTTCTGAGCGAAGGGTATCTGTAAACGTATCTCGTAGCGCCCGTCCACCTTGTGGAAACTGTAAGGGCGTTCGGCGTTCAGGGCCTCGGCGGGGTCTTCGCCTTCAGGATAGAGAGCCCGCGAAAGTTCCTCCAGTCGTTTGCGGCCGAGCACCTCGCGCGTGAACAGAGGCACACGCTTCACCCTGACGGGCGCGAAATAGGCATCCATCTCCTCCAGCATTTCGGCTTGGGTGCGCCGCCAATGCTCGAAGAAATCGTCGCTCACCTCGCCTGGCAGAACGCGGTTCGCAATCACCTGGTCCACCGTCAGGCCGTGCAGCAGGAAATACACGTAGGCGCGTTGCGTCTCGCGCAAAACCATTCTTTCCGGATTGGTCACCAGCCGCACGCTGGTAATGGCGGGATCCTCGAGCAGCGTGCCGATGCCTTCCAGCTTGCCGAACAGATCCTGAACGTTGGCGAAATAGCGGTCCGTGGGGAGTTCCACCGGCGAAACGCGGTTGGCCAAAGGGCGCACGGCTTTGAGCAGCGTCCGCTGGAAGGGAAAGACGTGCTTCATGTACCAGTCCAGCGTGGTCGGCATGCTCACGAAGCGCATGGACTCGGCGGTGGGCGCGCAATCCAGCACGACGACCTCGTAGCGGCCCTCGCGGCGGTACTGGTTGACGTGCATCATGGCGCTGAGCTCTTCCATGCCCGGGAGAATGGCCAGTTCTTCGGCTTCGACGTCGCTGAGACCGGTAGTGCGCAGGACCGAAATGACGTAAGCCGAGATCTCGCGCCAGTGCCGCTTGAGTTCCTTCTGTATGTTGACTTCCTGAATCGACAGGCAGGTGTCAATCACGTAGGGGTCGGCGGTGCGCCCGTCGAAGAGCTCCGGACCGAGGTCGAAACTGTCGGCCAGGCTGTGCGCCGGGTCCACGCTCATGACCAGCGTACGCACTCCCAGCGCGGACAACCTGATCCCTGTGGCAGCGGCCAGACACGTCTTGCCCACCCCTCCCTTGCCGCTGAAGAGAAGGATCCTCATGCTTTCATTTTACCGGCGTAAGGCCAGGCGCACCAAGGACAAACGGCGTGCGATTGGAAAAGAGGCGGGGCCCTCGCTTATGCCGTACCTTCATCTATCCTGGTTTCGACGCCGTCAAGGGACCCCGACGCCCGGTACCCCATGGGTGACGATCGAAACCAGCCGGTTCAGCTTTCCTTCAACGCCTGCCTGTCTCGGCAGCCCATCCGCAGCCGGCTGGCGGGCCGCGAAGCCGTGAAGGGCTCCGGGCGGCCGGCTGACGTGCCCGGAGGAAATCCGGGACCACGGTGCGGCGGGTGGAGGCGTTGGCGGGATGCCCCCTGCGCCGGGCGGGCCGGCCGGGACACCGTAGGGAGTCACAGAGGATGGGAGGAGGAGCGGCTAGCGTTGACGTGCCTCGGGATGTCGGCCGCGTTGCCGATGGACAGTCCAACGGATCTCCTACGAGGCTCGATGCCGCGTTCGTTAACTATGTACGCGGAACGAGTTTGAACTGTTCGGCGTGGACCAGAAGCTTCGGCCGCAATCCGCACGTTGACCGGTCGGGAAACGGTGCTCAGGGGGCAAGGATCAAAACGGCCTGCGACTTGTCCCGGAAGAACTCGCCGATTCGAAGAGCTTGACTGCGGATCAAACGCTCAGCGGCCGACGTGGGGTAATCACAGCCTCGCAACCAGACTACCTTCGGCGGGGGTCCTAATGTGGCGGCCATCTCATAGAAGTCCCCATCGGCCGTTACGATCGCGAATCCGTTTTCTTGAGCGAACTGCCAGACGTTCGCATCTGTGGCTTGTTGCAAGTCCGCCAGTGTCACATGGGTTGACCCAGGAAAGAGATCGGACAGGCGGTCAACGAGTTTGCGCGAGAGGTTCTCGTCAAACAGCAGCTTCACAGCGCGATCCGCCGGCCGAGACGCGCCGCATACTCATAGACGGCTTTGAAGTCATCTTTCTCGAGCTCAGGGTAATCACCCATGATCTCGTCTTCCGTCTTACCGGCGGCGAGCCAGTCCAGCACATCCCAGACGGTAATGCGCAGCCCCCGGATGCACGGCTGCCCCGAGCGTTTTCCCGGCTCAATGGTGATCCGATCGGCAACCATCGCTATTGACAAGAATACCTCCACCCGAACCGCGGCGCACTTCCGCGCGCCGTTATCCTCCCAGCTATGTCATCAACCAGAAGAGCCGCGCGGTTTGGCAGCGTCCGGTCTGAGGCTGGAAAACCCGCGCGATTCTGTTGCCCAACTCCTGGTTTCCGTCCGGAGGCGGGGAGAAACGGCCCCCGGCGAACCGACCTGGGCGCGCGTCTGCCGCTTCAGGCTGACTCGACCCGACGCGGAGAGACGCGGAAGTGGCGAGACACGGCCTGTTGCAGGGTTGCGGATGGAGAAGCGGGGCTTCGCTTTCGGCCCCCGAGACGACTATCGAAAACATCTCCTGAGATTCCTGCTTAGCCGGGGCCGTGACCAGCGCAGCAGCAGTGCTCCACATCGTTTTTCACCCCGCGGGGCCAAATGTTGTCAATCGGCTCCTCGAGCCAACAAAGGGCATTTCGCGGCCCAGAGACACTGCGGGAATTTGAGTACTCGGCGGGTTACTCGAGGCGGGGGAGAGAGGCATCTCTGTTTTGTTGGGAGAGGGCTGAGAAACCCGCGTGAGTGGCAGAAGACACGGGAGAAGCCAGACTAGTCTGGCTTGCAGCCCAACCGGTCTCGGCCCACGAAACGAGTGGAATCGCCGAGGTGGGACGTAGTGTTCAAAACCATGCTTCCCGTGTCTCGACTTCTCGATCGAAGTCGGAGAAAATGAAGGTATGCGACAGGTCCTCATCTATCGCGGGGAGGACGGCTTCTGGGTGGCCGAATGCCCCAGCCTGCCAGGTTGTGTCACGCAGGGCGAAACTCAGGATTTGGCCCTCGCCAACATCAAGGAAGCCATCATGGCCTACGTTGGCGCCCTCGAAGCCGACAGACTGCCGGTACCCGAAGATCACTTCGACGCCCGCCTCGTCACTGTGTGAGCCACCTTCCCGCTGTTTCCGGCCGTACGTGCGTTCGTGCCCTGACCCGCATTGGCTTTCGCGTCATACGCCAGGTGGGAAGCCACATTGTTCTGCGGCGTGATGAACCCTTCTGCCAGGCCGTTGTTCCGGATCATCGGACCCGCGACCGCGGCACGCTGCGCTCAATCCTTCGTTCCGCAGGCATCCCTGCCGAGCAGTTTTGTGAGCTGCTGTAACTCAGGACCAGACACTCGCGGGCGTGTCGTAGCCAGTCTTCTCTCAGCCGGCGTGGCTTTTATTGGAGACCCTACCGCTTCCGCAACGTTCAGAACCGCCCAAAGGAATGGTCGGGGCGAGTGGATTCGAACCACCGACCTCCTGGTCCCGAACCAGGCGCTCTAGCCAGGCTGAGCCACGCCCCGACATCTTCTAGTTTAATGAGTCACATCTGCCGAGGCAAGCGGCGGTCTGGTATCTGCTGCTCAACGCCCGGCGCCCGCTGGAAAAGACATCCGCACCCGCGCCGCTTGCGCGGTAGGGAGCTCTCAGAGTGGCGCTCTCAGTTGCGTGATCTCGAACTTCCGCGCGTCCAGCCCCTGCTCGGCCAGATGGCGCAGGCAATCTTCGACCGTTTCGCCAATCGCCCGGATACGCCGCAAGGGCAGGGTTTCCGGCGTGTACAATTCGAAGGCGGCCCACTTGCCCGCCGCCGCCTCCCAGTCTTTCAGGCTGAAGCGCTCCGGTTCCCGTCCCGTCAGCCGCCTCCAATCGTTGCCCGCTGCAGTTCTCATTCGAATATTGATTCTACAACTGCGCGGTTCGCGGCGGCATTGCCCAAAGCGGCAGAACCGGCTCCCGAAAAGAGAAGCAGCCACCGGACGCCTCCCAGTCCGGTGGCTGGTATTCAGAGTTGACGGGTTGCGGCTTTCCGCCGCGGGATGCTAGTTCTCGCCCTGCGTGAGCAGCTGCATGCTCTCCACGCCGTTCTTGTTGCTCAAGCCCCACAGCGCCGTCGTTCCCCACAACGCCGTGGCGTCCGTCACGCTGCGCACCTGCCCCGTGGCCGGGTCATCTTGTTCACGGTGTAGTTCTTGGCGATGTTGCCGCCGGAAGCGCTCAGGGAAATCAGACGGTTGCCGGGCGCCACGATATCCGGCTTCACCACGTGATCGAAGAGGCTGGGGCCCTTGGCGCTGTAACTGGCGATCTGGTCGTCTCCCCGTCCTAACGAACGCTTTACGAGCCGCACTCCTGGGTGCAAATCGCAGGCCAACTCGGAACGTAGCCGAATTGCCTATAAAATCCATTACTTACGATTCCAGGACGGAAAGACTCCGCGGACGATTTGTCCAGACGACGGCCGGCAGCCGGACAAATTGTCAGCAAAGGGTCGAGCGGGGGCAAACTGCGCGGTCAGGGGAGCGGACCCGCTACGCGAGGACGCGACGGCCCTCAGTGCCGGGCAGTAGGACAGATGCAAAAGGCAGAGCGACCACATGAGGGCAAGCGGGAAAGCATTGCCCCATGCCGGGGCTGAGAGGCGCAGGCTGCGATGTGGAGCAAGCGAGGAGTCTCAGGTGAGCTGGCCCTCGGCGGCAGCCGCCTCACAACGCGTTGATTTCACAGGGCAACGTGGAGCAAGCGGCGGTAGCCGGAAGCACGCCCGTGGGCGCGTCAAAAACGCCTGATCTCTTCGGCCAGGGACGCCAGCCCTTTTTTGCGGTAAATCTCAGCCAGACGCTGCTCTTCAGGAGATGGCGGCAGGAGCGCCTCGAGGCGGGCTTCAGCCAGGGAACCGCGGGCAGGAATCCATAGGGAGCCGTCGTCAAACTCCGCCTGGCTGACATAAGCCGTCATGCCGCCCGCCAGAGGTTGCGGAAAACGCAGGGCATTGTCCGGCGCAATCCGCGCCTTTTGTCCGGGCGCCAAAGCGATGGAAGCTGGCACAGTGCCGGCAAAGAACTGCCTGCCCTGCACATCCCTGATGATCCAGCCCAATTCGAGATGGCGCAGGGCGCGCCCGGAACGGTTGCGTACCTCCAGCACCGGCGCGGAAGCCAGGTTGCCCGCCACGCTGGAGGTGCCGCTCAGCGGCTCGACGGGACAATCAGGGAAACGCACGAAAGCCAGCTGGACCGTCCTCGCCGGGTCCATGGCAGTGGTCCTCCCGCCCCTGGCCAGTTGCACGCCCGTGGGAGCCACATCTGCCTGGCGTGACAGCACCGCCAGCATTTCCTCACGCAGTCCCTCTTCGCCCCTTTGTTCCAGGACTTGCCTCAGGTGGCGCCTGTCCCGCCGCGCTTCCATCTCCCAGACCGTCATCGAGCGCCGCGAATTCAACTGGTTAGGGCCGTAGAAAGAGAGGTCGTCGAACAACACGCCATCCAGACGCACTTCCACCAGCGGGCCGGCGCCACGGCCGAGGGGCCGCAGCAGCCGCAGGTCCACGCGCACGGAGAAAACCTCCGCCGGGCCGACGTTCAGGCTCGGAACCGTGACACCCGCCTTGCCTCCCGGCGCAACCTCCTGCGATTGGACCAGCAAGGAAACGCCGCGAATGCGCTGCTGGCTGGTGTTGCGCAAGGAGAGCGACGTATGGAGGTCAAGCATCAGCGCGCCGCCGCGCGGCGTGGTCCGGGATTCGCCCCAATCCGCGGCCACCAGAGTGATGGGCGATTCGGGGGGAAAATCTATCTTCACCGAACTGCGGAAATCGATGCCACCCTGCTGCGCGAGCGCCGGAAACAGCCCGCAGGCGGCCGCGAGCGCCAGCCTCGCCAACCTACGGCGGTTAGTGTGCGTAAACATGATGAATTGTCACCTGTCCGGTTTCTGTGTCCACCCAGCGGGCGCGCATGGCTCCCTGCGCACCGACGGAAAGCAGAACCGTGCCGCTATCCGGATGCAGCAGCGTCAATCCCCGCCCATCCTCTACGACGCCGATGCCCGCCGGGGTGGCTTCGAGCACCCAACCCGCGGGAACCGCCGGCTCGGGACGCTGCAGGAGCCAGCCACAGAACACCACCACCACCACGGAGGCCACCGCCGCCACCGTGCGCCATGCCAGCCGGGCAGGGGGCGTCTCCACTTCGCCCACGCATTCGCCCGCGGCCAACCCCAGCCTGATGTTCGCCTTCATCTCCGCTGCCAAACGGTCCCAGGAAACTCCCTGGGGGAAGTCTGCGCCGGCGTCCTCGAGCCACGTCCGCTCCGCGCTGAACTGCTCCACTTCCCGGCGACAGTACGCGCAAACACCAAGGTGACGCGCCATGCGGCGGCGCGCCCACCAGGAGAGGTCCCCGCCGGCATACAAAGCCAGATCTTCCAGCTTCGGGTGCGTCATAGCTTTCTCCGTTGCAAGTACTTCCGGAACTTGATCCGGGCATTGGCGATGTGCGAACGCACGGTCGCCTGCGTACAGTTCATGCGGGCCGCCACTTCCTCCGCCGGCAGGCCCTCAACATCCCTCAGCACAAGCGCCACGCGTTCCCTTTCGGAGAGCGATCGCAAACCTTCGTCCAACATGGCCCGCCGTTCAGACCGCAGGAGGATCTCCTCCGGGCTTTCGCTCGGGTTGGAGGCAGGCTCGGCGACATCGTCGAGGTCACAAACGCTCAGCCGGCCGCGGCGCCGCAAAAAATCAATGGCCGTGTTGGTGGCGATGCGGGAGAGCCAGTGTGCCGCCTTCTGCGGGTCCTTGAGCTGCTCACCCCGCTGCAAGGCCTTGATGAAGGCCTCCTGGGTGAGGTCCTGGGCTTCCTCCACGCTGCCCACCATGCGGTAGATTTGCACGAAGATCCGGCGCAAGTGCTCGGCCACGAACCGGTTTTGCCGGTCGGCAATCTCCTCCGCTACGGGCCGGTGAGCCTCGGTCATGGGCGCTCCGAATCTCTGTGCGGCCGCGATCATCAACCTATAGAGCATGACGTCCGGCCGCGCGAAACGTGGAATAATAGTGACGGCTTTATCCTATTTACCATGATGAGACCAGTCGCCGTCGTTGGGGTTGGAAAGACGGCCTTCGGGGTGTTCCCCGACCGCGACCTGCGCTCTCTGGCCGTCGAGGCCGGGCAGAAGTGCCTGGCGGACGCTCAGGCGCGGCCATCCCAAGTGGAGGCCTTTTTGCTCGGTAACTTCGCCGGACCCTCTTTCGTGGGCCAGAACCACCTGGCTCCCTATGTGGCTGCATCGATGGGCATTACGGCCATTCCCGCCACGCGGCTGGAAGCCGCCTGTGCGTCCGGGGGCTCGGCCTTTTTTCACGCTGTTTCATGCGTAGCGGCAGGCCTTTACGACCTCGTGCTGGTGGTCGGCGTCGAGAAGATGACATCGCAACCCACGCCGCGTGTCGCGGAAATTCTGGCTTCGGCCGGCGATATGAGCGGGGAGATGCGCGCCGGAGGCACCTTTCCGGCGCTGTTCGCCATGATTGCCCGGCGGCATATGCACGTCTATGGCACCACGCGAGAGCAACTGGCCGCCGTCGCCGTCAAGAACCACGCCAACGCCTGCCTGAACCCGGAAGCGCACATGCGCAAGAACATCACCGTGGAACAGGCGCTGGCCGGCAAACCCGTGGCCGACCCGCTGACGCTGTACGATTGCTCCCTGGTGAGCGACGGCGCGGCCGCCGTGCTGCTGGCGCCGCTCGAAAAAGCCGGGGATTTCGCTTCAGCGCCAGTGCTGGTGAAGGGCATCGCGCAAACCTCCGATCATCTGGCGCTCGATCAGAAACGGGACATCACCACCTTTGAGGCGGTGCGGACCTCCGGCGAAAAGGCATACCGCATGGCAGGCGTGAGCCCCGGCGAAATCGAATTCGCCGAATTGCACGACTGTTTCACCATCGCAGAAGTCATGGCGAGCGAGGATTTGGGCTTTGTGCCCAAGGGAGAGGGCGGGCCGTTCGCCGCCGAAGGCCGCTCTGCGCGCGACGGCGAGAAACCGGTCAACCCGAGTGGAGGGCTTAAGGCCAAAGGCCATCCTGTGGGCGCTACGGGGACGGCGCAGATTTGCGAACTCGTCACGCAGATCCGCGGCCAGGCCGGTGAGAGGCAGTTGCGCCGCCATTCACTGGGGCTGGCGCAGAACCTGGGCGGCAGTGGAGCCACCAGCGTAGTGACTATTTTGAGTGCCGTATGAGCGAAACCAAGAATGCCCCCACACCCGGCACAGTGTACACGGAGACCATTGTGCACTCGCCCCCGGAGGCGTATCTGAACGACGCTCCCTACCAACTCGCCATCGTGGAGTTGGAGGGCGGCGGCCGCCTGACGGTCCGCATTCTCGGCGACAAGGTCCAGATAGGCGACCCGGTTGAGTTCGCCGAGTACCGCAACGAGGTCCCCTACTACAGGAAATCCGCATGAAATTAGCTGAGCGTATGAGCCGCATTGGCGTGGAGACCGCCTTTGAGGTTCTGGTCAAGGCGCGCCAACTGGAGGCACAGGGGCGCAGCATCATCCATCTGGAAATCGGAGAGCCGGATTACGACACTCCGGCCAATGTCAGGGAAGCCGCCAAGAAAGCACTGGATGAGGGCTGGACGCACTACGGCCCGACCCAGGGGTATCCGGAGCTCCGGGAGGCGGTGGCTGCTCACATAGGCGCCACACGCGGCATCCCGGCCGGACCGGAGCACGTCTCCATCGTGCCGGGCGGCAAGCCGATCATCTTCTTCCCGATGCTGGCACTGCTGGAGCCTGGCGACGAGGTCATTTATCCCAATCCGGGTTTCCCCATCTATGAATCGATGATTCGATTCCTGGGGGCCGTGCCGATTCCCATTCCGCTGCTGGAGGAACGCGGTTTTTCGTTCGATCTCGAGGTGCTGGAGCGCAGTCTCAGCGACCGGACCAGGATGCTGATCCTCAATTCGCCGCAGAACCCCACTGGCGGCGTCATCCCGCCCGGCGACATACGCACCATCGCCTCGCTGGTGCAGGACCGGGACCTGATGGTCCTCTCCGATGAGATCTACTCGCGCATTTACTACGGCGACGAACCGCCCTTGTCCATTGCCAGTCTTCCCGGCATGCTCGAAAAGACCATCATCCTGGACGGTTTTTCGAAAATCTACGCAATGACGGGCTGGCGGCTCGGCTACGGCGTTATGCCGGAGTGGCTGGTGGATGCGGTCACCAAACTGATGGTCAACTCGAACTCCTGCACGGCAAGCTTCACGCAGCGAGCAGGCATCGAGGCGCTGAACGGTCCACAGGATGAATGTGCCCAGATGGTGGCGGAGTTCCGCCGCCGCCGCGACGCGTTCTGCGCCGCCCTGGACACCTTGCCAGGGTTCCGCTGCCGCCTGCCGGAGGGCGCATTCTATGCCTATCCCAACATCCAAGGCACCGGCCGGAGTTCGCGCGAGTTGGCTGATGCCTTGCTGTATGAAGCGGGCGTGGCGTGCCTGAGCGGGACGGCTTTCGGAGAATACGGAGAGGGTTATCTTCGCTTGAGCTACGCGAACTCGCTAGAGAACCTCCTGGAGGCTGTGGAGCGCATCCGCGCCTACCTGATCCGGGCCTGAAAAAAATAAAGGCTCCGTCTTCCGTAGAGGACGGAGCCTTTTTGAAGTCCTGCGGCGCACCTGACGGCTTAATTGGCGTGCGTCTGGTACTGGTGCATGATGGCCATCATCTGGTCTTTCGCGTGTAGCTTCAGCTTCTTCAGCTTCACTTCCTCCAACTGCTCCTGAGAGGAGAGGTGGTGGCGCGATTCCAGATCGGCTATCTGGCGCTCGTAATTGGAGTGTTCTTGCGCCAGGCGCCGGAATTCGTCATTCGTGGCTATCAGATGCGCCTTCAGCTCTTCGGTAGTTCTCTGCATTGACGGTGTGCCTCCTAATGAAATGAGGTCACCGCGCCGAGTCAATCGTGGGGTCTTAGAGGCTCGGTGGGTGATCGAAACTGAGTTCATCTCTTCTCAGCGGGCGGGCCGCTCACCGATCGGGCTGTCCCGCCACTAGCACCTTATCACGATTGGCGGCGCATGACAACCGCATCTTCAGCCGGATCACTGTAGTACTGCGGCCTGCGGCCCACTTGCTTGAACCCCAGACTTTTGTAAAGGGCTTGCGCCGCGGCATTGGACGCGCGCACTTCCAGGAACACCTCGCCACGCCAACCGGAGAGAGCCTCGCGGACCAGCGCCGAGCCCACGCCACGGCGGCGAAAAGCGGGATCCACGGCGACGTTCAGAATCTCCCTGTGGCCCGGTGCAGTCGTACGGCTAGCCAGGAAGCCAGCCGGGCGCCCTTCCACCAGGGCGAGAAGGCAGTGCTGAGCCAGGTACTCTTGCGGCTTCCAGCGGGCGGATTCGGGGGAGATGGACTGTATACGGATGATCTCCGGCAAATCCTCCTCACCGGCTGCGCGGATGCCGATACCGGCGCCCGTGAGTTCGCGCCACAGCGCGCGTTGCAGGGAACCTAATTTGTCCCAGCCGAAATGCTGTACGGCTAACGACCTGGCTTGATGCGCCAGGCTCGCCCGGAGCGCGGAGTCCTCGATGAGACGCGCCACGCCCTCGGCGAATTCGGCGTCCCCGTCCGCGACCCAGACGCTGATGCCGTGCTCGAGCCCCAGACCGGCGCACCCCGAGGAAGTGGACACGACGGCACGCTCCATGGCCATGGCCTCCAACACCTTGAGATTCGTGCCGGCTGAGACCAGCGTGGGGACGAGCACGAGATTTGTTTCGGCATAAAGGGGCCGCACGTCCGCAACGAACTCGAGCAGGCGCACGCGTTCCGCAGCCGGCAGACCGGGAGTCCCCATGTAGGCGCTCCAGTAAAGGGCCGGCTCCGGACCCGCCACCACAGTGAGTTCCGCCTTCGGGAAGCGCTTCGACAGCCGCGGCCATACTCGCTCCAGCAGGAAACGGAACGCCACCATGTTCGGGAAATGGCGGAAGGAGCCGACAAACAACAACCTTTGCGCGTCCGGCTCCGGTTCCGGAGTGAAGCGCGACAGGTCGACGCCGTTTGGAACGGGTCGGGCATGGGAGACGCCCAGTAAAGCGGCGTCCTTTTCCGACATGGTCACGACGCGGGCGTAGCGCCGCACTGCACGGCTCTCAAAGCGCTTCCAGCGCCACCAATCCCACCAGGCGGAGACGGACGGAGTCTTCTCGCGAATCTGCCGGTAAAGATCGAAGGTAACGTCGTGTTCGACGAGCACATCCCCGCCGTACTCGGCCAGTTGGGTGTACTCAGTTTGCAGCGCTGCGATGCCCTCCTGCCCGCGGCACTCCGCCAGCAATCGCCGCATGGTGGCCGAGCGGTACTCGCCTACCTCGGGAGGGGCCAGCGTCGCCCAGCGCGGTTCGCGGTAACGCGGCTTTCGCACGAGCACGGCCCGGGCACAAAAGTTCAGGACGGGGCCAGGATCAGGCGGCCGGTCGTTTTCGGCAAACGCGAAGAGATAGATGTCAAACTCGATCGACGCTTCGCGCAGCAGATGGAAGATGCGGACCGCGCCTCCGTGCTGAAAAGGGTACGGGAAATAGGGGCTGAGCACGGCCACTTTGCGGCGATGCGGCGCGGCGGCGCGTCCCTCAAAGACCCAGTGGCCGGTATACTCCACGGTGCGGTCACGCCGCCAAGGACATAGCCAGCGTGGGCGCAGATAGATGCGATCCAACGGTATGCCACGGAAGAACAGAAGCGACGCGATGGCTGTGCGGATCTGGAGATGATGCCGCTCACCGCGGCGGTTGTAAGCCAGGATCTTGAGTGGAGCCAGCAGGAAGGCCGCACGCCGCAGGGGGCGATGCTCTTCCCCGCCCTCGAACATCACTGCTGCCATGCCGATGCGGTAGGGCCTGAAGCGCCGGCGTAGCTGCCAGTAGAGCGACCACGTGCCGCCCGGCATCAGCGTCACCTTCTCCGTGCCTGGCGCCGCTTCCGTATCCGGGCCACCCACGACAAAATGGCGGTGGCCGGGGATCAGGCTACGCATCTCGGCCGCCATGGCTCTAATCTGCTCCGGCGGCCCCGTGGCAAAGCTGATCACGACAGCGTCCGGGTCCTTGCCAAGCAGCTTGAACAGGACCGCGCGCAAACGCGCCTTCATGCCGCTCATGACCTCTTCCCCGTGGTGCTGAGAATGGCTGCCGCCACCAGTGGCAGCCCCGCCAGAAGCAGGCAAACCGGCTCGAAACCATGCCTGTCAATCAACGCGCCGACGGCCGGCGAGATGACCGTCTGCATCAAGCCGTAGGCGGCTGTGAGCGAGGAAACGCCAAACGCTGCCCGGGCAGGGCCGTAGATATCCAATGGAAGGGCATACAGGTTCACGCTGAACGCCACTGTCCAGAAGAAGCTCCAGGCGATCACGGCGGTGCCGAGGGTGGCTGAAGACAGCAAAGGCGCGGCGGCGGTAGCCAACAGCGCGGTGGCGCCCAGCCAGCAAACCAGACGCCGGGCTCGCTGCAATTCCGTGCCCGCGCGGTGCAGCCGCATGGAGAGCCAGCCGCCGGCGAGACCGCCCGCTGCTGCAAAGACCGGGGGTATCCAAGCGAAGTGGCGGTTGGCGAGCGATTGCTCCAGGCCATGCACTTCCACCAGAAACACCGTGGTCCAGTTGGACCACAGACTATAGATGGTCATGGTGAGCACATTGGCCGCCATGAGCGTCCACAGCCTGCGGTCCCTGAGCATGTCCGCCACACTGGGAGCTTTGGTTTCCGCGGTTATCTCCGCCGGAGGCACCCGGCTTGTCACCCAGACCCAGAGCGGAATCCACAGGAAGCCCACCCCGCCCGTGAAGAAGAACACGGACCGCCAGCCATAGAGCGGAGCCAGCCAGGCAGCCACCAACGGCGCGCCTACCAAGCCCACGCTGATGCCTATCTGGTTCAGGGCCGAACCGAGCGCCCTCTCCCCCGGACGCAGATAGAGCGCCCATGCTTTACCCGAGGCAGGGATGTTGGCGGACTGTGTTACGCCCAGCGCGGCGCGGCAACCCATCAACGTTACGAATCGCCCTGCCAGCCCGGTCGCCATGCCGGCGGCTGACCAGCACCCCACGGCCAGGCTCGCTCCCCGCAGCAGGCCGATCCTGTCTATCAGCAGTCCCATGAGCGGCGCGCTCATGGCGTAGGTGACCGAGAAGACGGCCAACAGGTAGCCGTAGTCCTGGTTGGACAAACCGAATTCGACGCGAACCTCGGGGGCCATGGCCGCAAGAATCTGCCGGTCCAGGAAGCCGAGCGCGGTCGAGAGGGTGAACACGCACATCGCGGCCCAGCGGAGCGGAAAGCGTCGCAGCATCAGCGGAATTCGATCAGCGTCGCCTCACCCGCGACGTTCGCCTTGGGATCCTGGCCAGGAACGTATTCCGCGCGGATTCTCCGCGGCGGTTTCTGGGGGCCACAGCCCAGCGTGGTATCGCCGCCGCCCATGAGCGCCACCCGGGACGGTTCCGGGATTCTCAGCCGCACCGTTGGGCCGTCGTCGGTCTTGATGACAAGGCTGACTTGCCCGCGAAGGCAATCCACGCGCTCAAGCAAACCTGAGGCTGTGCGCTTGGGCCGAGGGTCGTCCCACCACTCGACGACCTGGCCTCCGCCCTCGCGCGGGGGCAGGCTTTTTGCGGCGCGCTCTTCGGCCGCGCGGATGTTGGACAGGGTTTTCTGGCGCAACTCCTCCAGTTTCCTCGCCTCCTCGTCCGCCTGGCGGCGCCGTTCGGCTTCTTCCAGTTCGGCGCGGCGGCGAATAGCATTCCGGCGTTCCGCGTGGAGCCGCTCCTTTTCGGCGTCATCCGTGGCCGCCTGCTCCGCCGCTTGCCAGGCCTGAGCCTCGCACGCGGTATCGGCCGCCAGGCCGCACGCCTCGGCCAGCGCCCGCCACAGCGCCGGGCTGCGCGGGTAGCGTTCGGCGGCTTGCCGCAACAGCGGAATCTTAACGGCAGGCTGCGATTCCAGTTCCGCCATTTTGAAGAGGGGTTCGTGCCAGCGCGGATTCAACCGGGCCGCCTCTGTAAGGGCCGCGCGCGCGGCTTCCCTGTCCTTCAATCCGCTGGCGTGCTCGTAGTGGCAGCGAGCGCTGGCGCTGCCCGCCTGTATGGCCTCGGCGTAGCGCGTCAGTCCTTCCAGGGCCTGAGGTTGATTGGGATAGCTCCCCAGTACAGCCTGATACGCCGCCTGAGCGGCCTCACCTTGCAGCAGGTCAGCCCGCAGGAGCGCCGCCTGAACGGGCGTGACTTCCTCGGGGCGGAAATCGCGGTCAGGGTTGAGCGGCCTGCCGGAAACGGGTATCGAAGCCTGGGGCGCCGAGGCCAGGTACTTGTCCACTTCGCGTTCCAACTGCTCGCGGCCGAACTGAAATGCATTGCGCGCAGCCATCTCCCAGCCCGCTCCCTGTTGGAGGTTCACGAAAAAGACGCGCGAGCGGCCAGCGTACTCAGGTGTCGCCGCCAGCAGGTGGGCTCGGGCCCAGTCGCGACTGCGGCCGGCAGCGGCGGGCAGGCCGAAAAACGCCCGCGGCCCCTCGGCGCGGAAAGCGGAAAACAGCAATGCCAGGCCTCGGTCAATCTCAGGGGGCATGCGCCGGGTGTTGTCTTCGAGCAGCGTGCGGACACAGTCGCTGAGCGGCAGCTCGCCGCGCGTGGTTACGCCCGCGACCCAGGCGTCACGCGCCTGGCGCAGCCCACCGGTCACGTAGGGACGATGCTGACGCGAATCCGAGAAAACCACGAGGCGGATGGGCCACACGGAGCGGGCTTCGCCGATGGACAAGCGAGTCTCCAGGACGTGGCGCATCTGCTCCAGCGTATTGAGAGCGGCCCGTGCGGCGCGCTCCTCGCCCGGCGTATACACCTCAAACGGGCCCGAACGGTAGAGCGTCCAGTCCTCCGCCCGCGCGGCCAGGACCAGAAACAGGAATGGGATCAGCCTCAGCACGCCTGCCTCGTATCATAACCGGAGGGAAGGCAGATGAGCCGCAACCGGCAAGACGCAGCTCGGTGGATTCCGCTAGTTGGAGCCCTTCTCGGTCCTGCGGGCGACGGACAAAGCGAAGTAGTTGACTACACGAGCCTCGTTGCGCGCGGCTTCATAGTAGGCTGCGCGGAGCAACTGGTCCTTCCGGTTGAGCAGAGTCTCCCGGATGGTCTGCTGAACCCTGGGATCACTCAGTTCCCGCTGTCCGGCAGGCTCGCGCGAGATGACCTTCAGGATACGGTAGCCCTCGGGCGTGCGAATGACCGGGGAGATTTGGCCGGGTTGCAACTGTATGACCATCTTGCGCAGTTCCACGTGAACTTGCTCCAGCGCTGACTCGGGGAAGAAGCCAAGATCTCCGCCGTTCGGCGCCGTGTTGGGATCTTCCGACAGGTTCTGCGCCACCATGGCGAAATCTTCGCCCTGCTTCAGGCGCGCTTCAATGGCCTGAATCTTCTTCTTTGCCTGGTCCTCGTTCTGGGCCTTGTCTCCACGCAAGTTGCGCACGTCCGGATCAGGCGTGGGAGTAACCAGCACTTGCGCCAGGTGCACCTGCGGCTCTACCAGGTTGAAACTCGCCTTGTTGTTCTCAAAGAAGTCCGTGACGTCCTTGTCCGTGATGGCGATGTGCGAGGTGATCTCCTTGTTGAACAGCTTCTGGATGCTGAGGTCGCGACGCAATTGGGCTTTGAGGTCCTCCACGCTCATGTTGCGCGCATCCAACTGGCGCTGGAATTCCTCCTGGGTATAGGGGGACTTCAACTCGTTGAACTTGGCCTCGACGTCGGCGTCGGTGGCCATCAGTCCCAGCTTTTCGGCGCGCTGCAACATGATCTCGTTGTCCACCAGGCTGCGCAGCACCTCGAGCTTCTGGATGGCGATCTGGTCCTGGCTGGGTTCGTCACCCGTCGAGGTGAATTGCATGCGGTACTGCTTGTCTAGTTGGTCGAACGTAATCGTGCGGCCGTTGACGGTAGCCGCCACGTTGGCGGGCGGTGACCGTTTGCAGGCCAGCACCAGAATCACGCAAAGCAGCATGGTCAGCAACAGCAGTGCGCGGCGTCCCATGATATTTCCTCCCAAAGATCTCTCTTTCCCTCCGGCGCCTCTCCGCGGCGCGCAAGCGGGCATCAGCCCTTTTTCAAGGCGATGTGCAATTCCTGCAGTTGCCTCGGTGGAACCACCGAAGGCGCGTCGCACATGAGGTCCGTCCCGCGAGCCGTCTTCGGAAACGGGATGACGTCCCGGATGGAGGTTTCCCCAGCCAGAATCATAACAAGGCGGTCCAGTCCCAGTGCGATGCCGCCGTGCGGCGGAGCGCCGTACTCCAGGGCGTCCAACAGGAAGCCGAAACGGCGCCTGGCCTCGTCCTGGCCGAAGCCCAGCGCTTCAAATACCTTCGACTGCACATCGCGCCGGTGAATACGGATGCTGCCCGAGCCCAGCTCCACGCCATTCAGCACCAGGTCATAACTCTTGGCGCGGCAGGCGGCGGGATTCGACGTGAGCAGGTCCAGATCCTGGTCCCGAACGGACGTAAACGGGTGATGCGCGGCATTCCACCGGTTTTCCTCGTCGTCCCACTCGAACATGGGGAAGTCCGTCACCCAGAGAAAGTGGAAGACGCGAGGGTCCAACAGCTTGTGGCGGTCGGCGTATTTCTGGCCGGCAAACAGGCGCAATTGCCCGCACGCCTGGTAGACCGTTTCGGCGGGTCTGTGTCCTTTGGGCTCACCGGGCCAGCCGGCCAACAGGAGCAGGTCCTCTTCCCCGGCTCCGCAGCGCTCCCGCACGGCTGCTATGGCTTCGGCAGAATCCCGCTCCAGACGCTTCGGGTCATCATAGACGCGCAGACCGCGCTCGGCGCCGAACGCCTTCAGATCATCACGTTCCTTGCGGCTCAGAGCGCCGGTCTTGGGTATGTGGATGGCCACCAGAGGAAGGCCCTCGGTGGTCATCCCGGCGCCCGGGAACAGATCTTCGACGCTGTGGAACGGCGGCAGCCGCAGGTCCGGCTTGTCGATGCCGTAGGAACGCATCGCCTGGTCATACGTCATTCGCGGGAAGGGCGCCTTCACCTGGAATCCGGCGACCTCGCAAACGCGCTCCACCAGCGGTTCGATGGCTTCGAAGATGCTCTCCTGCTGCGGAAATGACATCTCCAGATCCACTTGAGTGAATTCCGGCTGGCGGTCCGCGCGCAAATCCTCGTCGCGGAAGCAGCGCACAATCTGGAAGTACTTCTCAAAGCCGCTCACCATCAGGAGTTGCTTGAAAAGCTGCGGCGACTGCGGCAAGGCATAGAAATGCCCCGGCTGGACGCGGCACGGAACGAGATAGTCACGCGCGCCCTCCGGTGTCGACCGCGTCATGAAGGGCGTCTCAATTTCCAGGAAACCCTGCGAACACAGCTGCTCGCGGATAGCGAACGACATTTTGGAACGCAGAATCACGTTGCGCTGCATGCGCGGACGGCGCAAGTCGACGTAGCGGTACTTGAGGCGCACTTCTTCCGCCACGTCCACCTCGTCCTCCAGGGGAAAAGGCGGGTTGCGGGCATCGTTCAGGATCCAAACGCGGTCCGCTACCAGTTCCACTTCGCCGGTGGGGATGTTGGGATTGACCGTTTCCGCGGAGCGGCGCTCGACGACGCCTTCCACGGCGACGACGTATTCCGCCCGCAACAGTTCAGCTTTCTGATGGACAGAGGTATCCAGGTCCGCGCGGAAAACGAGCTGGGTGACGCCTTCCCTGTCACGCAGGTGGATAAAGACCACGCCGCCCAGGTCACGGCGGCGGTGCACCCAACCCATAATAAGGGCACGCTTTCCGGCGTCCTCGCCGCGCAACTGCCCGCAGGAGTGCGTGCGCCGCATGTCTCCAAGAAAATCCAATGGAACTGTGGTCTGCATGTCTACCGATTCGTCAGCAGCCTCGAGGCGAGTTCTTGCTCAGTCAAGCGCTCCTGCTCGCCCGTGCTCATGTTCTTCAGAGTGAATCTGCCGGAGGCGATCTCATCGTCGCCTACCAGAAGAGTGTATCTTGCGCCCAGCCGGTTGGCTGTATCCAATGCCTTTTTCAGCTTGCTCTCCAAGCCCAACTCAATGCAAGCGCCCAGGGCGCGCAGAACGCCCGCGAGCCGGGCAGCCGCACCCGCCGCTTTACCGCCCACCGGGGCTACGTAGACGTCCAGCGCAGCCAATTTCTTCTCCGGGAAGAGCTCTTCCAGGATCATCACCAGCCGGTCTTGACCGATGGAGAAACCAATGCCGGGGAGGCTGACTTTGGAGCCGAGTTGTTCAGCCAATCCGTCATAGCGTCCCCCGCCCAGCACGGAGTTCTGCGACCCGAGAGCGCCGTGCACCACTTCGAAGGTCGTGCGCGTGTAGTAATCCAAACCCCGCACCATACGCGGCCAGACCTGAAACGGGATATTGCGATCGTTGAGTTGCTGCTGAACAGCCTCGAAATGAGCCGAACAACCGGCGCAGAGGTGCAGCAGGATGGAGGGCAGGCTGTCGATGATGGGCTGGTCTTCGGGCACCTTGCAGTCCAGCACGCGCAAGGCGTTGGTTTGCGCCCGGCGACGGCAGTCCGGGCACATGCTGGCGGCGCGCTCGCCGATCTGCTCCCGCAATCCCGCCACGTACGCGGGCCGGCACTCGGGGCAACCCACCGAGTTGATCAGCAGGGTGGAGCCCGTCAGTTCGAGGCGCCGCAAGATCTCCATCACCAGCTCGATGACTTCGGCATCGACGAGGGGCGATTCGGAGCCCACACACTCAGCCCCGATCTGGTAGAACTGCCGGTACCGGCCTTTCTGCGGCCTCTCGCGCCGGAACATCGGCCCGATGTAATAGAGCTTGATCAGCCCCGGCTGCTGGTCCAGGCGGTGCTCGATGCAGGCTCGGATGACGGAAGCAGTCGCCTCCGGACGCAGCGTCAAAGAAGAGCCGTCCCGGTCTTCGAACGTGTACATCTCCTTGCTGACGATGTCCGTTTCTTCGCCCACTCCGCGGGCAAACAGGATGGTCTCCTCAAAGAGCGGCGTGCGTATCTCGCCGTAGTTGTAGACTCGAAAGACTTCACGCGCAACATCCTCGACGTGGTTCCAGACGGCGCTGGAAGGCGGCAGGATGTCGCGTGTGCCTCTGACAGCGCGGATCAAGCGTTCTCTTCCCTGTATTGTTGACAATAGCGGATGTAATTCCGGACGGTGCGGCGGCAGCGCTCGCGCTCTTCCGAACTCACCTCGCGTTCGCGTTTTGCCGGGACTCCCAGCACCAGGCTCCCTGGAGGGATTTCTGTTCCTTCGGTCACCAGCGCCCCGGCGGCCACAATGGAGCCGCGCCCTATGCGCGCTCCGTTCAGCACCATGGCGCCGATGCCGATCAGGCAATCATCCTCGACCTCACAGCCGTGCAAGACCGCAGTGTGCCCCACCGTCACGCGGTCGCCCACGATCACCGGCCATTTGTCCAACTCGCCATGGAGGACGGCGCCATCCTGCACGCTGCTTTCCTGGCCAATCCTGATGGAATTGACGTCGCCGCGCAGCGTGGCGTGGCACCAGACGCTCGAGCGCTCACCGATAGTTACGTCTCCTATCAACTGCGCACTGTCGTCGATGTAAGCTGAGCCGGCAACCTGGGGCAAGGTGCCGCGAAAGGCGCGAATCATGGGTGTGCGTCGAAGAACTCATGCTAACACACCCCCGCTGCCGCCCGGCGATACAATCAGTTATATGCCCCGAGCTATACTTCTACTCTTCCTCGCCGCTGCGGGTCTGCTGGCGCAAAAAGCTGCTTTCGACATTGATGCCTTGCTAAAAGTCCAGCGAATCGGGGAGGTTCGGCTTTCCCCGGACGGCAGGACGGTGGCATTCACCGTGCAGGCGCCGGACGTTGAAAGCAACACCCGGCCCCGGCACATCTATGCGATGCCACTGGCGGGCGGAGAACCCAAGCGTCTCACTTCGGAAGGCTCCTCCAACTCCCGGCCGCAATGGTCTTCTGACTCCAGCCGGATCGCGTTCGTCTCCAACCGCGGCGGATCCAGCCAGATCTGGATCATGAACGCCGACGGAAGTAACCAGAGACAAGTTACGCGGCTGGCCACCGAAGCCGACGGCGTGCTGTTCTTCCCGGACGGGGCAAACCTGCTATTCACGAGCGAAGTCTATCCCGAGTGCGCGGATGAGGACTGCAACCGGCGGAAGATCGAAGCCGAAAAGGCGAGCAAGGTGAAGGCGCGCATCTACGACTACCTGCTGTACCGGCACTGGAGCGAATGGCGCACCGAACGGCGCAAGCACCTCATGATGGTCAACATCGAGAGCGGAGCGGTGCGCGACCTGACGCCCGGACCGCGCGACGTGCCGCCCTTCTCTCTGGGCGGCCCGGACGACTACGCCATCGCCCCGGATGGCAAGGAAATCTGTTTCGTCATGAACCCCGACCCGGTGCCGGCGATCAGCACCAACACGGACCTGTTCGTGATACCCACCGAAGGCGGGCCGCCCCGCGCCATCACCCTGCAGCCGGGCGCTGACAATTCGCCGCTGTATTCGCCCGACGGGAAGTACCTGGCCTATCGCATGCAGCAAAGGGCCGGCTATGAGAGCGACAGGTGGAGGCTGGTGGTCATGGACCGAGCCAGCGGGACCACCAACGTTCTGACCGAAGCCATGGACCGTTCCGTGGGCACTTTCACCTGGTCGCCGGATTCCACGCGCCTGTTCTTCACGATAGAGGACCGCGGACGCCGGACTATCCAGATGATCTCGGTGAACGGCGGCGCTACGCGGAGCGTGGTCTCCGGTTCAAGCCAGGCGGACGAACCGCAATTCACGCCGGACGGCAGGACCATGGTCTACGTCGAGCAGAGCGGTTCCCGCCCGCTGGAGATTTACCGCGCATCGTCCGGAGGCGGAGCCGCCACGGCACTGACGCATCTGAATGACCGGCTGCTTGAAGGCTACCAGCTGACTCCGCTGGAAGAATTCCGCGTGGAGGGCGCTGAGAAAACGCCGGTGTCCAGTTTCCTGGTGAAACCGCCGCGCTTTGACTCATCGCGCCGCTACCCGGTGCTGTTTCTGATTCACGGAGGTCCGCAGAGCGCCTGGGGCGAAGCCTGGAGCTACAGGTGGAATCCGCAGGTGTTCGCCGCGGCCGGCTACGTGGTGGTGCTCCCGAACCCGCGCGGTTCCACCGGCTACGGCCAGAGGTTCACCGACGAAATCAATGCCGATTGGGGCGGCAAAGTCTACGACGACATTATGGCCGTCGTTGACCACGTCGCCGCCCTCGGCTACGCGGACTCTTCCCGCATGGCGGCGGCAGGCGGTTCCTACGGCGGCTACATGGTCAACTGGATGCTGGGCCGCACCAAGCGGTTCAAAGCCTTCGTCTCGCACGCCGGCGTCTTCGACCTGCGCAGCATGGGCGGAGAGACGGAAGAACTCTGGTTCCCCATCTGGGAGTTCCGGGGCATGCCTTGGGAAAACCCCGAGGTTTATGAGCGCTGGTCCCCCAGCAATTTCATCAATGAATTTTCAACGCCGACTCTGGTGATTCACGGCGAGTTGGATTACCGCGTCCCCGTCGGCCAGGGGTTGCAGCTGTTCACGGCCCTGCAAATGCGGAAGGTGCCCTCCAAAATGCTGCTGTTCCCGGACGAAGGGCACTGGATTCTGAAACCCCAGAACAGCATCCTGTGGTACCGCACTTTCCTGGATTGGGTAGGCCGCTGGACAGCCGCTTCGCAGACACAATAGCGGAGGCTGAACGTCTTACAGCAGCTTGCGCCTGAGCATCTCGAGCGCCGCCTGAACCGCCAGGCGGCGCACCCTGTCACGGTCCCCCAGAAAGTTGAAGCGCCGCGCTTCACATCCGGACGCCTCGCCTAGTCCAATCCAAACCGCGCCCGCAGGCGATTCTGCCGAGCCTCCACCGGGCCCGGCGTAGCCGGTGACGGACAGGGAAAAATCAGCGCCCGTCAAGCGGCGCGCAGCCTCCGCCATCGCTTCAGCCACCGGACCGCTCACCGCGCTGTGTTCCTTGATGAGCTCTTCAGCCACCCCGAGGACGGACTGTTTCATGCGGTCCGTGTAAGTGAGGAATCCGCCGAGGAAATAGTCCGAACTGCCGGGAACCGATGTGATGCGCTCGGCGAGCAAGCCGCCGGTGCAGCTCTCAGCCACGCTCAGCGTCGCCTTCCGCCTGCGCAGCAACTCACCGACCACCGCTTCCAGAGGTTGCCCGTCCCGCGAATAGACGCGGTCTCCGAGAAGCTCTTCGATGGGTCCGCTCGCCTGCTGGAGCAGCGCCGACGCCTCTTCCACGGTTTCACAGCGTGCCCGGAAATGAATCTGTAGGTCGCCGGGGGCGGCCAGGATAGTGGTGACGGGGTTTTCAAACCGCTTGTAGTGGGGCGAAATCAACTGATCGAGATCTGATTCGGGCATCCCGGTGACGCGCAGCACACGCGTCTCAATCACCTGCCGGGGCAGCCAATCGCGAAGGCGGGGAAGACACTCGCGCTCAAACATGGGATGCAGTTCGGCGGGGGGACCGGGCAGAAGCGCCACTACGCCATTTCCATGACGCAACCACTGCCCGGGCGCGGTTCCGACATCGTTGGAAAGCACTTCGGCGCCTTCGATGACGTGTGCCTGGCGCCGGTTGACTTCGGCCATCCGGCGACCCATGCGGGCGAACCGGCGTTCGATGGCCGCCGCAATATCCCCTCTGAACAGCAGCTTCAGGCCAAAGGCAGCAGCTACAGCTTCACGGGTCAAGTCATCTTCCGTGGGTCCCAGCCCGCCGGTCAGCAGGAGAATCTCGGAACGGGCGGCGGCGAGGCGCACAGCCGCTTCCAAACGCGCGGCATGATCTCCGACGATGGACTTGCCCACCACCTCGACGCCAAGGCCGTTCAATTGCGACGTGAGGTAGAGGGAATTGGTGTCCGTCCGTTGAGGCGTCAACAGTTCGCTGCCAACGGCGATGATCTCCGCGTTCATGACGGAGCGCTAGGGCAACGGCCTGCCTGGGATGCTGGTGTTGACCCGGTACAGCGCGTTGGTGGTGGTAACGTAGAGTGCGCCATTGGGGGCAAAACCCAACCCCACGACGCCGGGTCCGGAGAGGAACAACTCCGCTTTTCCGCGGGTGTCAATCCGCACGATGCCGCGGCGTCCGCCCATCGAGGCGGCCACGTAGAGATGATCATCAGCATCGAGGGCAACCCCTTGCGGCCTGCCGAGTCCGCGGTAATACACCTCGACGTTGCCTCCCGGGTCGATCCTGTAGACGGAATCGAAACTCGAGGTGGTCGGCCCGGTCACATAGAGACTTCCGCCCGGACCAAAGGCCAGATGGTAGGCCGCGATGGAGGGCTCCAAAGTGGCGAATACGTAAATCTGGCGGGCTCTGGAAACCTTGAAAACGGTTCCGCTGCGGTCACCTACATAGAGGTTCTCGTCTTCGTCGAAGGCCAGTCCGGTGGCTACGCCCATGCCCTCGACATAGGGGGACATCTGTCCCTCGGGCGTCACCTGGTACACGACTCCGTCGTTGCGGCTGGATACGTAGAGCATGCCGTCCCGGTCGAAAGCGAGGCCGGAGGCATTCATCAGCTCAGACAGAAAGGGCTTCACCTTGTGCCGCTTGTCTACCTTGAAGACTGAAACGGGGGTCTTTTGCCCACGCGAGCCGCTCAACGTCACGTAGATGTTTCCGAGTGAGTCGATGGCGGGGTTGGCTACCGGGTGAAGACCGTCGGCCACCTGGACACCGATGTCGCAGGGATACGCCACGCTCTTGCGTTCCCCGCTGCCCACTACCAAACTGCCCACAGCCACTCCCTCGGGCACACGCGCGACGATGTAGCTGTCTGAACCGACGATGATGGGCGCTTCCGTGTCACCGATGGTGACGGAGGCTTTCTCCGTGGGCGCCATCCATTTGCCGTGAATCCGCAGTTCGCCGCCGGGGATAGCAGCGGATGGGCTGATGTTCGTAATGACGGGCCTTCCGTTGTTCGTTTTCCTGGTCGGCATAACTAAGACTCAATAAAAATTGAACCACCCCGCCGCGGACATGACAAGTGCGGCGTAAATTCCGGCCACTACGTCATCCGCCACAATGCCCAATCCGCCGGGCAGCCGCTCTGCCCGGCGCACGGGAAAAGGTTTCCAGATATCGAAGAGCCTGAAAAGGAGGAATGCTCCCAGCCAGCCCTTCCAGTTGAGGACAGCGACTCCAGCCAGCGCCACCCATTGGCCGATGACTTCGTCGATCACCACTTCCTGGGGATCTTTGCTGGCTTTCTGCAACGCCGTCCTATGCGCAGCCCAGACAGCGGGCGCGAACAGGCACGCCGCCAGCACTGCAAACTCACGCGCCCCCCATTGGAGGCGCTGTTCAAGAAGCCAGGCGACCGCCAGAGCGCCTAGCGAGCCTGCGGTGCCCGGAGCGACGGGGGAAAGCCCGCAGCCGAACCAGGTTCCCAGTATCCTGGCCGCTTTAGCCGTCACCTTGGTCCTCTTCGCCGCCGCCCAACGGCGCTTCGAGCGGGATGGAAATGACGTACTTCTCTGAAGCCCAGTTGCCCAGATCGACGATGCGGCAGCGTTCACTGCAAAACGGCATTTCGAGATCCCCAGGTGAAACTTCTTTTCCGCAAACCGGGCAACGCATCAGCGTCCCTCCGGCTTCTTTTGGCCCGCAGGCGTGATCAGCAGCGGCAGCATGACAGGCGCCGGCCTCTGCCGGGGCGGTTCCCCCGTCAGGCAGCCGACGACGTCGTAATCATGCGTCTCGGTGACGCGCAGACGCCGGAATTCGCCCGCCCGGAGCGGGTGCCCCCCGTCATCGTTGATGTAGCATACCCCGTCGATCTCCGGCGCCTGTTGAGCCATCCGGGCTTCCCACAGCAATTCAGTCTCGGCTGAAGGACCTTCCACGAGAACTTCGATTTCACGGCCCTTCAGGCGCCGCAACCGGCTTCTCGAAATCTTCCGTTGGATGGCCATCAGGCGCCGCTTCCGGTTGTAGATTTCCCGGCGGCTCGCTTTCCTCTCGTAGGAATAGCTCTCGCTGGTCTCCTCGTCAGAGTAGCCGAATACGCCCAGGTTATCGAACCGGGCTTCCTCCACGAAGCGGCAGAGGTGCTCGAATTCCGGCTCGCCCTCACCCGGATACCCGACGATCAGACTCGTGCGAATGGCCGCGTCCGGGACGATTCGCCGGATCTTTTCCACTAGCCGCAGAAAGATCTCGCCGCTTCCGCCGCGCTTCATGCTTTTCAGAATTCCGGGATGGCTGTGTTGCAGGGGAATGTCCACGTACCTGGCGAGGGTGGAATGAGAGGCCAGCGTTTCGAGCAAACGGGTCGAGATTCTGTTCGGGTACGCGTAGAGAAACCGGATCCAGTATCCATCCGGGGCATCCAACCGGGCCAGGCGTTCCAACAGCTGCGCCAAGCCGTCTTTCAGCCCAAGATCCTCGCCGTAGCTCGTGGTGTCCTGGCCAATCAGGTTCAGTTCCCGCACTCCCTGAGCCAGCAAGCCTGCCGCCTCACGCTCGACTGAGTCCGGCTGCCGGCTTCGAAATTGGCCGCGGAACTGCGGAATCACGCAGAAGGTGCAAGGGTGATCGCACCCTTCAGCAATCTTGATGTAGGCGTAGTGGCGGGGCGTGGCCAGGAGACGCGGCGTTAAGTCGTGGTAGAGATACGGGCCGGTATCAGCTGCGTCCACGCCGTTCTCACAGATCGCGGCGACCTGCTCGAGTTGGTTTGTCCCGACTACGGCGTCGACTTCGGGCAGTTAGCGCCTGATTTCGTCGCGATAGCGCTCCACCAGGCACCCGGCCACGATCAGCCGCTTCGCCTGACCGCCCTCCTTGTAGCGCGCCATCTCTAGAATGGTGTCCACCGACTCCTGCTTGGCGGGGCCAATAAAACTACACGTGTTGACGACGATTACTTCCGCCTCGTGAGGATGAGGCGTCACCTCGTGGCCACGGGCGGCCAATTGGCCCATCATGACCTCTGTGTCGACGAGGTTCTTAGGACACCCCAAACTGACAAAACCGACTTTCAAGGCAGCAATCCCGGGAAGAAAAGCAAGGCTTTACCCCAGCATAACACGCCCTATCAGGGGCCTTTTTCTACCCGGAAATGCTGCCAGCACCTGGAAGTCTCAGCGGCTCTGCAACTTCTCCAGCAGCCCCTTGACCAGTGCAGAGCGCTTCAACAACTCATCCTTGAAGGTGCTCGTTCGGGTGTGATGAATTTCGGCGGGCAGGTCCTTCTGTTCCCGCTGAAGCAGTTCGATCACCAGTTGCAGTTCTTCATCGTTGAATATCAAATGTGATTTGAGTTCTCCATTCATCGCTCTGCCTCCTGGTTCTTGCTCTCTGCTTCCAAATTACCACCGATGCCGGGGCCTGAAAAGACTTGACCGCAGCCGTGATATCCATAGTGGCAATGATCGGACGAAAGTTTGGCTGGACAGGCGTTGAACTACCCGTCATCGGGCAAGGAACCTGGCTTATTGAAGGCGACCGCGAGACCGAGGCGCGTGGCATCGAATCGCTCCGCCTCGGGCTCAGCCTCGGGCTGACGCACATCGATACCGCGGAAATGTACGGCAACGGACGGGCCGAGGAACTCGTGGCGGAAGCCATCCAGGGGCGCCGCGAAGACGTTTTCCTGGTCAGCAAGGTGTTGCCATCCAATGCTTCCTACAAGGGCACGCTGCGCGCCTGTGAGTCGAGCCTCAGGCGGCTGCAGACCGGCTACCTGGACTTGTACCTTCTTCACTGGGATAGCAGCCACCCTATCGGAGAGACCATGCGTGCCATGGAGGACCTGGTTCAGCAGGGCATGACGCGCTACATCGGCGTGAGCAATTTCGATGTGCCCCTGATGGAGTCAGCCATGCGCGCGCTAAAGCGGGAGCGGCTGGCCTGTAACCAGG
This sequence comes from Acidobacteriota bacterium, assembly GCA_037444075.1. Classification (GTDB taxonomy): domain Bacteria; phylum Acidobacteriota; class Terriglobia; order Bryobacterales; family Bryobacteraceae; genus JBBIND01. The sequence continues at coordinate 31,234 of JBBIND010000005.1, forward strand.
TTCTCTATTATCTTGGCGACCGTGGCATTGAACGGAAACTGATACCGTTCTGCAAGGCGCACGAGATTGCCGTGGTCGGCTACAGCCCGTTCGGCCACAAGCGATTCCCGGCTCCGGAGAGCCCGCAGGGACGAGTGCTGGAAGAGGTTGCCAGCCGCTACGGGCGCACCGGCCGGCAGGCAGTCCTCAACTTTCTGACGCGGGATCCGGACGTGTTCACAATCCCCAAGGCGAGCCGCCCGGCTCACGTCCGTGAGAACGCCGGCTCCGTCGGCTGGACGCTCTCTGAGGAAGACGTGGCGGTCATCGACCGCGCTTTCCCCGCCCCTGACCGCGACGTGCCGCTCGGAATGCTCTGACGTTCAGCGCCCGGGCGCCGGCGCATGAGCGGGAGAGGGAGGCACTGCAAACGCATGCGCACTGCAAACGCATGCGTTGCCTTGGGCGGGCGGCAGCGATTATACTTCCGCAAGCCGGAGCGATCAGCAAGCGCGCCAAATCATTCCGGTTTGAGGAGGATCATCGATGCCGCAACCCTTGTCACCTAACCGCAGGGAGTTCCTGAAGACAACCGTGGCTGCTGCGCCTCTTCCGGCGGTTTCCTCCCAAGTATCTCCGCCTGCCGGATGGTTCGATAAGCCGATGCGCTGGGCACAACTGGTGCTGGTGGAAAACGACCCCGGCCGCTACGATCCGAACTTCTGGCTGGATTACTTCCGGCGGACGCGCTCCGACGCAGCTTGTTTGAGTGCGGGCGGCTGCGTGGCCTACTACCCGACGCGCATCCCTTTCCACTACCGGAGCCGCTGGATGGGCGAGACAGATCCGTTCGGCGAACTGGCGGCAGGCTGCCGGAAGCTGGGCATGGTCGTTATCGCGCGCACGGACCCCCACGCCATAAGGAATGACGCCAAGGAGGCCCATCCAGAGTGGGTGGCTGTCGATGCGGAAGGGCGCCCAAGACGTCATTGGGCTGACCCCGACCGGTGGGTAGCCTGCGCTCTCGGTCCATACAACTTTGCGTTCATGACCGAAGTGCACCGGGAGATCATGCGCCTCTACAAGCTGGAGGGGATATTCTGCAACCGCTGGGCAGGGTCCGGCATGTGTTACTGCGAACACTGCCAGAGGAACTTCCGGGCGTTCTGCGGCCTGGAACTGCCACGCACGAACGATCCCCACGACGAGCGGCGCCGCAACTACCTCGTGTGGCACCAGCAACGCCTGTTCGACTACTGGCGTTTGCAGGACGCCGAAATCCGCAAGATCAATCCGGAGGCGCGGTTCATTGCCAACGCCGGGGGCGGAGCCCTCAGCGCGCTGGACATGAAGACGATCAACGGCATCGCCGACACCCTGTTTGCGGACCGGCAGGCGCGCCGAGGCTTGCAGGCTCCCTGGGCCAACGGCAAGAACGCCAAAGAATACCGCGCCACGCTGGGCCGCAAGCCCATCGCCGGCATTGCCAGCGTTGGGCTGGAAGAGCCGTACCGGTGGAAAGACTCGGTGCAGAGTGACCCGGAAGTCCGGTTGTGGATCGCCGAAGGTTCCGCCAACGGCATGCGCCCGTGGTTTGCCAAGTTCTCCGGGACCATCCATGACCCGCGGTGGCTGAAGACCATCGAAGAGACTTACCTCTGGCACCACCGCGCCGAGCGCTACCTCCGCAATGAAGAACCACTGGCCCGCGTAGCCATGGTTTACTCACAGCAAACGGCGGCTTTCTACGGCGGCGAGCAGGCGCGAGCGAAAGTGGAGGAACACTCGCTGGGCTGGTACCAGGCTTTGATCGAGGCCCGTATTCCCTTCGAAATGGTCCACGACAAGCTGCTGGATGCCGACCGTCTCAGCAGTTTCAAGACGCTCATTCTGCCGAACATCGCCGCGCTCTCCGAAGAGCAATGCGATCAACTCCGGGCGTTTGTACGGCGCGGTGGAGGGCTGGTAGCCACGTTTGAATCCTCCCTCTATGACGAATGGGGCCGGCGGCGCAAGGATTTCGGCCTCGCGGACGTGTTCGGCGTCAGTTTCAACGGCAGGCTGGAAGGCCCGATGCAGAATTCCTACCTGCGGCTGGAGCACCAGACGAAGCACCCTATCCTGCGGGGACTCGAAGACGCGCCCCGCATCATCAACGGAGTCCGCCGTTTGGAGGTCCGCGCCACAGTGGCGTTTCCCAACCCTCCCCTGACTCTGATACCCTCGTACCCGGACCTGCCTATGGAGGAGGTTTATCCGCGCATCGAGAAGACCGACATCCCGGAAGCCTATCTCCGGGAATTCGGAAACGGCCGGGTGCTGTTCTTCCCCTGGGATATTGACCGTACCTTCTGGGAAGTGATGTGCGTGGACCACGGCAAGTTGCTGGCGAACGCCGTCGATTGGGCCACCCCGGAGGAACGTCCGGTCACCGTGATTGGAAGGGGCGTGGTGGACGTTACCGTCTGGAGGCAGAAGGAATCCATGACGGTTCATCTGGTCAACCTGACCAACCCGATGCTGATGAAGGGCCCCGTCAGGGAGCTTTTGCCGCTGCCGCAGCAACAGGTGCGTCTGCGGCTGCCGGCAGGCGCACAGGCGAAACGTGTGCAGTTGTTGTCGAGTGGGAAGGCGGTTCAGTATAAGGTCACGCAGGACGTGCTCTCGGTGACCGTGCCGCCGTTTGAACTTCACGAAGTAGTGGCGGTTGACTTATAGAGAAAAAGGCAAGGAGGCAAGCAGACTCATGCGGCGTGCTAACTGGTTGAGAGCGGCCCTGGCCGCTGGTTTCGTGGCCCTGGTGGTGCTGGCCCTTACGGGGCAGAGCGGTCACGTCGAGGCTCTGGAAGTGAGCAAGGACAACACGCATCTTCTTCCGGGTGGCAAGGAGGCGGATGGCATCATCGGGGATTTCGTGCTGCGCAACGACAAGATTCAGGCGCTGGTCTCCGGCAACCTGCCGGAAAGACGCGCCAACATGACCACGGAGTACCGCTACCCCACGCCGGGTTGTCTCTACGACCTGGATTTGCGCGGCAGCTCGAACGACCAACTCACTGTGCTGCGGCCCGGAGACCTGGGTGGCGAGCTTTCCTGGGTGCGCCTGGCATCCGATGGCAAGGACGGCTCGGCGCGCGTGGAAGCCGTGCGCACCGCCGCCAAGGGCGATGGTTTGTATCAGCGCCACGAATATCGCCTGGATCGCGGCTGGTCGCACTTGTTGATCACTTCCACTTACCGCAACGAATCCAAGGAAACCAAGGCCGTCCGCCCCAGCCCCATTTGGAAAGGCTTCTCTAAGGAATGGACCGTGGCCGGTACCCGCGTCGCCGACAGCATCGACCCGTTCGATAAACGCGCCTACGCCTGGACAACCGTGACACAGGCCGGTGGCAAGCCTTTTGAGAAAGACGTCAACCTCGCTCCCGGGGAGGAGAGGACCTTTGCCGTTGCCGTGACCGTGTCCGATTCCCCGGCGGCGGCTTACGGACTGGCAGCGGGCTTGTCGGCAGCCACAGGCACGCTCACGGGGACCGTGGTCGACACTGCCAAGAAACCCGCCGCGCATGCGGCTTTAGAAATCAGCTTCGGCGAAGAGTCTCTGCCCGCCTATCCGGACGCCTCCGGGAAGCTCTCCTTGAGCCTGCCGGCAGGCAACTATCAGTCAAAGTTGGTCGACTTGGGCCGCGATCCGGTGGACCGGCAGTTCACCGTAGTGAAAGGCAAGCCAACCGCTCTCGACTACAGCCTGGCGCCCGCCTCCGCCGTCAGCTTTGAAGTCCGCGACGCAGCCGGGCAGCCGACGCCCTGCAAGGTTCAATTCATCGGCAGAGGCGGTACGCCCGACCCCAATCTGGGGACCGAGTTCCGCGCTCACGGGAACGATCATCAATACCAATCCGCCAACGGCATATTTACACAGCAGGTGCCGCCCGGACAATACCTGATCCGCATTACCCGCGGCCCGGAGTTCGACCTGGCCGAACGCGAGATCGAAGTGAAACCCGGCCAGACCACTCCGGTCTCCGCCACTCTGCGCCGCAGCGTGGACACCCGCGGCTGGATCAGCACGGACTACCACGCCCACTCGACGCCGAGCGGCGACAACTATTGCGGCACCGACGACCGCATGATCAACTTCGCCGCCGAGCACATCGAATTCGCGCCCACCACCGAACACAATCGGCTCTATGACTGGGAGCCTCACATCAAGCGGCTCGGTCTGGAGAAGTACCTGAAGACGATCGTCGGCATCGAGTTGACCGGACCGGGGCAGCACTTCAACGCCTTCCCCCTCGAGATGAAACCTCATACACAGGACTGGGGCGCGCCGGTTTGGCAGTTTGATCCGCGTTTGAACGCCATCATCCTGCGGGACTTCGGCGGAGGCGGTCCGGACCGTTGGGTGCAGGCTAACCACCCGATCGTAGGCAGCGTGTTTAACGATCGCAACGAGGACGGCATTGCCGACGGCGGCTTTGTGGGCTTTGAGCAACTCGTCGACGCAGCCGAAACCTGGAGCACGGAGATTCTCAACCTCAACCCGTACTACGAACTGCGCCGGGGTGGGAAGGTCAGCAGGACGGAAAACCGTACGTTTGGATGGCTCCAGATGCTGAACCAGGGCCGGCATGTCTGGTGCGTGGCTGTGAGCGATGCGCACAGGATCTTTGGCAACGGCGCCGGCAGCTGGCGTACCTATGTCCCCAGCTCCACGGATGAACCGAGCCAGATTGACTATCGCGAGATTATCCGCCACTCCAAGGCCGGCCGGATGATGATCACGAACGGCCCGTTCCTCGAAGTGACCACCTCCGATGGCCTGCCTATCGGTTCGAAAATAATCTCTGAGCATCCTGTCCAGTTGAAAGTCAAAGTCCAGGCGCCGAATTGGATGGACGTCGACCGTGTGCAAGTCCTGGTCAACGGACGCCAGCGCCCGCAGGACAACTACACCCGCGGCAAACATCCGAAGATGTTCAAAGACGGTGTAGTCAGGTTCGAGGAGACGCTCACGGTAACCCTGCAGGAAGACGCCCATCTGATTGTCGTCGCCATTGGCGAAAACTCCGACCTAAGTAAAGGATGGGGAAGGAGTTGGGAATCCGGCATGCGCCCGATGGCCTACACCAACCCGATCTACGTTGACAGGGATGGCAAGGGTTTCCGGCCCAACGGCGATCTGCTCGGCCACCCACTCCTGGTGGTTCTCAAGAAGTAAGTGGCGAAGAGGCGGGGGGCATGGGCCCCCCGCTTCCCACTACCTCGCCACGGCGCGCCCTGAAACGCTGCCACCTTCGAGTTGATCGCTTTCAGCCAGGAAACTCATCGCCCGCGCACCCCCTTCCTGTTTTTGCCCCTAGGAAGCTGACCTTCTCCCACTCAGGAACACTGGTTGCACCCTTTCCCACTGCCTGACACAAATGGCGGGCTTTCAAGCTCCTTTGATGCTACAGAGGGTGTCAGTGGAGCCAATTCCGTCCGTGAATCCCCACTCTGGCGGGCAACAAATAGTGAAGTGGGTTAATTGGAGGGGCTTTTTAACACTGTTTCCCACTTCTACGCCCTAGTCACAGGCATCCCGGCTGGCATCCTGCCATTTTCCCTAACTTGTTGATAAATCATTACCACAGCGCCTGATAGGAACCAGCAAAAGGGCCCACTGCGCGGACACACTCCCGTCCTCACTGCGCAAATATTCCCTCTTGATTTTCCCGCGGACCTATGTAATCCTTCCTAAGTGGGCACCGGTGTCAATGAGCGGGACGAGGCGGCAAGCGGTGGGGAAACCGGCTTCGTCGGCGCCCAATCCGAAGTCAAAGTGGACGCCAAGGGCAGAATGAGCGTCACGGTTTCCGCCCAACAGTTCCTCGCCCAGAACGGGGACAACGAATACTTTTTAACCGCCATTTTTGACGCCGAAGACGAACAAGATCTCAAGGTAATTCGAATCTACCCCATGTCGGTCTGGTTGAGCAACGAAAAACTGCTTCTCGAGCAGAAAGAATTCGCTGACGATGCCGCAGACATTCTCTTCGTGGCGTACTACTACGGACACAAAGCTAGCATCGACAGCCACGGGCGCATCCTCCTCCCCGCCAGATCCAGGAAGGAACTGAAGCTCGAGAACGAGACCGCAGTGCTGGTTTGTGGCAAGGGTCCGGTGGTCGATGTTTACACGATCGCCGCCCATAATCAGCGTCTCCAGAGCTCCCGGCGCGGCGTGTACCACAAGAAGCGCAGGATTGGGCGAATCGGCTTTGTTTAGAGCAGAGCGATGAATCATGTCCCACTATCCAGTGATGCTGCCGGAGTCGATGCAATACCTGGAAATCGTTCCAGAGGGCATCTACCTCGACGCAACCCTGGGGCTCGGCGGCCATTCCGCGGCCATCGCCCGGCAGCTCACCACGGGCCGCCTCGTTTGTGCCGACCGCGACCAAGAATCATTGGAGATGGCACGCGCCCACCTTGCTCCCTGGCAGGACAAGATAACCTTCGAGCACGCCCGCTTCTCTCAGCTGCCGGACGTGCTGAAACGCCTGGGCATTCACCGTCTGGACGGCCTGCTCGCCGACCTCGGAACCAGTTACCACCAATTAACCTCGAAAGAGAGGGGCTTCTCGTTCACTTACGATGGCCAGCTGGACATGCGCATGGACCGGAGCGAGGAGCAAACCGCGGCGGACTTAGTCAATTATCTTTCGGAGAAAGAACTTGCAGACATATTCTACTCCTTAGGGGAAGAAAGGAGGGCGCGAAGAGTAGCCAAGGCAATCGTTCGGGGACGGCCCGTGCGCACCACCTCCCAGTTAGCGGACATTATAACACGGGTCATACCCCGGACGTCAAGAATCAATCCTTGCACCAAGTGTTTTCAGGCGCTGCGGCAGGCCGTGAACAGGGAGCCGCAGGAACTCGAGGCGCTGCTAACTGCCGCACCGGGAATGGTCCGCAAGGGGAAGACCGTGGTCATTTTATCATTCATGAGCACCGACGACAGATTAGTCAAGAGACACTTTCAAGCGCTTGCCCGTGCTGGCCGGGCAGCCCTACTAACACGGCGCGTCGTCAAACCGTCCGAAGACGAGATTCGGATGAACGCCCCGTCGCGCTCGGCGCGGCTTCGGGCAATCAGAATTTTGGAAGACTAACTTACTGGGGGTAAGTTATGGCTACCGTGCCAACTTGGTATGCGAGGCTATTTCAGATGGGGGTCGATGAAACCGGACAAGGCGGTCCGGCGAACAGGACGCGGCAGACCGACTGCCTGCTCCGGGCTTTCCCCAACGAAGACGTCTGCTTCTGGACGAAGTCCATCGACAACTCCGGCGTAGTGCCGGAGGATGATCCTAAGTCCACCGGAACCCGCTGGAGGTTGTTTTGGTCCTTCTGGCTCGCCGTCATGACGGTGTCGATCCTGCTGTTGCCGCACGCTCACAACATATTCGTCGGCTACGAAATCACGAATCTCGAATCGCAGGTCAGGGATTTGAGCAACGACATCACCGCGCTGGACGTGGAGATTGAGCGTGCCCTGAACTCTGGCCAGATGGATCAGGCGGCGCAGAGGCAGGATTACAGCGCTCCGATGGTGGGCAGCATCTTCTATCTGCAGCCTGCCGGCGATTCGGCCCTGGCGATGAATGCATCGTCCCGCTAGGCCGAAGGCGGACAGGAGGCCTGACGATGAGCGCGCCGTCTGATTTTCCGGCTGCCCGCCGCATCAAGTGGGTCGCCCGTTTTGGCGCCCTCTGGGTCCTGATCGTCCTGGGCCGTCTGGTTCATGTTCAGGTGATTCGGCATGAGTTCTACCTCAAGAAGGCCGAAGACCAGCAGATAGTCAAGGAAGAAGTCCAGGCGCTGCGCGGGACAATCTACGGCAGCAACGGCCGGATTCTGGCCACCAGCACGGAAGCCGCCTCGGTCTACGTCCATCCGCTTCAGATTCCCAAGGAACACGTCGCCTTCTCCGCTGAGGTGATGGGCCGGGCATTGGACCTGGACATTCAACAACTGCAACAGAAGCTCCAGCAAACCCGGGATAAGAAACATGGCTTTGTCTGGATAAAGCGGCGGGTTACCCACGAACAGTACGAGCGCCTGCGCAGTTTCAACCTGCGCTGGGTCCACTTCGTTTTTGAGGGCCAGCGGCGCCACTACCCGAACGGCATGCTGGGCGCCAGCGTGGTCGGCGTAGTCCAGAATCACCCGCGCCCTCCGGACAGAGCAGGCGAAAACAGTGGCGCGAATTCGAACCGGCCTCAGGAGAAACTGCACCACCGCATCGAGTACATAGAAGACGGCGTGGCCGGTCTGGAACTGCGCCTGGACCGCGAATTGCGCGGGCAACCGGGCGTCATCTTTACACTGACTGATGGAAAAAGAAGGGGAATCGAGTCCTTTCCCAACTCTCCGGCAGTGCCGGGCACAAACTTTGGCTTGACCATCCATGAGTCCATCCAAGCCGTCGCCGACCGGGAACTGCTCAAAGCCGTCCGCGAGGAAGGGGCCGAGGCAGGCATGCTTGTGGCCATGGAACCCCATACGGGAAGGGTCCTGGCAATCTCAAACATCCAAAGAAGGCCCGCGGGATCAAACGCGAGTGAGTCCGAATTCGGGTTCCGCTCGAACCTGGCGATCCTGGCGCCCTATGAAATCGGAAGTGTGGCAAAGATAATAACCTTCGCGGCTGCGCTCGAAACAACTTCGCTGACGGTGGACAGCACGTTTTCGAGCAACGGCAGCATTGCCCGCAAGGGCCGGGTGATCTCCGACGAGCGCGCCTACGGCACCTTGTCTCTCCAGGATTGTTTCGTCAAGTCCAGCAACGTTTGTACGGTACAGGTGGCCGAGCGGGTGGGGCTGAAGAACCTGGGTGAGTACTACAACCGGTTCGGCCTCGGCGCGCGCACGGGAGTCGGCTTGCCGGGAGAGAATTCGGGGGACCTGCGTGCATTTGTGCAGCCGGACGGAATGACGCTGGATTCAGCTTCCATCGGCTACGGAGTCAGCGCCACAACCCTTCAGCTGGCCTTGGCAGGCTCCGTCATCGCCACTGGCGGGTTGCGGCCAAAGCCTAACCTGGTGCTCTGGCGGCAGGCGCCGGGCCAGGCACGGCAGTGGGTGACACCTCCGGCGCCGGAACGTGTGCTCCGTCCGGAAACAGCGCATGCGTTAACCGGATGATGGAACAGGTAGTCCTGCGAGGCACTGCCACCAGGGCCCGCCTGGACGGCTACTACAGTAGCGGAAAAACCGGAACCGCCAAGCTGAAGATACCCGGTGTAAAAGGATACTCAGACCTTTACACCGCTTCCTTCGTGGGCTTCGCACCGGCAGCCAATCCGACTCTGGTTATTGCCGTGTCTCTACGCGGTGTGCGGAAATTCGGCGGCATCGCCGCGGCGCCGGTCTTTCGGGCGGTCGCCAACGATTCGTTGCGTCTGCTGGGCGTTCAGCCGGAGATGACGGCGCAGGCTCCAGCCATCGCGGAAGCTCATCGCACGCCTCCCCAACAGCCTTCGCCGGCCGCGGTGCAAGGACCTGCCGACGCCACGGAGCAGGTTGCCGTAACCGTCTCCTCCGGTGGATTCGTGGTCGGCCCGACGGCGCCGGATTTCGTCGGCAAGAGCCTGCGCAGCGTGCTGAACGAGGCGCTACGGCGAGGTGTGCGGGTTGAATACGAAGGCAGAGGGATAGCGAGGTCCCAATGGCCGGAGCCCGGGGCGGCCCTGGACGCCAACGGGAGCATCCTGGTGCGTTTCGGTCCCTGACGGGCCGCTCTGAGAGGCTGGCAGATGACCCTACAAGAAATCCTGGCAGGAGCGACTCTCAAACGAGGACTTCCCGCGCATCTGGCTTCCCTCCAGGTTTCCGGGCTGGAGTACGACTCGCGCCGCGTGCAGCCGGGTAGCTTGTTTTTCGCGTTCTCCGGCTCGCAGGTAGATGGCCGGAAGTTCGCAGCTGAGGCAGCCGCGCGAGGCGCCGTGGCCACCGTGTGCGAACTGCCGCCCGCCGGGACGCCCGCGGCACCCTGGATCGAGGTGGAACACGGCCGGCAAGCCTTGGCCATGGCTTGCCGAAACCTGTATGCGGGGCTGGCGGAACGCCTGGTTTTGACAGGGATAACAGGGACCAACGGGAAGACAACGGTCTCCATCCTGGTGGACTGGCTGTTGCGGCACGCTGGAAAGACCACGGCGCTTATCGGCACCATCGAGTACCGTTTGGCGGGGGAGGCCAGATTGGCGGCCAACACGACACCGGAATCGCTGGATCTGTACCGGCTCTTCGTCGAGCTCGAGCAGGCCGGAGGCACGCATGTGACAATGGAGGTGTCCTCCCACGGGTTGGCCTTGGGAAGGGTCCACGGAGTTCCGTTCCACACCGCAGTTTTCACGAATCTGAGCAGGGATCACCTCGATTTCCACGGAACGATGGAGGCGTATTTCGAGGCCAAGAAGCTCCTGTTCGCAGGCCGCGAGGCACCTCCTCCCCGGTATGCGGTATTGAACCTGGATGACGAGTGGGGGCGGACCATTTCTCCGGCCCCGGCAAGCCACGCGGTTTGGTATGGCTGCCGCCCGGACGCCGATCTGAGCGCCAGCAATGTGGAGACGGGATTTGAGGGTTTGCGGTTCGATTTGACGTGGCGAGGTGAAGTCCGGCGGGTAGTGAGTCCTCTATTGGGAAGAATGAATGTCCACAACATTCTGGCTGCGGTCGGCGCCGGGTTGTGTCAGGGCCTGGAACTGGACACGATGATCGAGGGCGTCGCCACGCTGAAAGCGATTCCGGGCCGCTTCGAGCGCGTCGAGCAGGGCCAGCCGTTTCTGGTGGTGGTGGACTACGCCCACACCGACGACGCCCTGCGCAATGCGCTGGCAACAGCGCGGGCCTTGTCTACCCGGCGCGTCATCACGGTGTTCGGTTGCGGAGGCGACCGGGACCGGCAGAAGCGCCCCATGATGGGGGAAGCCGCGGCCGAGGGGAGCGACTACGTGGTGCTGACCTCGGACAATCCCCGCTCCGAAGACCCGCTAGCCATCATGAACGATGCCATGGTCGGATTGCGCCGCCACGACGTGCCATTGCTGGCCGAGCCGGACCGGCGGACGGCCATCCGCAGGGCGATTCTGGAAGCTCAGGCGGAAGACTTGGTCCTGATCGCCGGCAAAGGCCATGAGACCTACCAGACCCTGAAAGAGCACACCATCCCGTTCGACGACCGGGAAGTGGCCAAAGAAATCCTGCGGGAATTCGGGTACGAAGGAGGGCAGACTTGAACTTGCGATTGGATGAAGTGGCCGCGGCTCTGGGCCTTGCAGGCTCCTACGCCCGAAGCGCGATCACCGGTTGGAGCGTGGACTCGCGGACCATTCAGCCGGGAGACTTGTTCTTCGCCCTGAAGGGGCCCCGTCACGATGGGCACGAGCACGTGGCGGATGCCTTCGCGCGCGGCGCGGTGGCCGCGGTAGTAGACCGGGCGGTGGACCTTGCCGGTCCGCTCCTGCTGACGCCCGACGCGGGGGAAGCTCTCCTTACGCTCGCCGCCTGGGCTCGCCGGAGATGGGGCGGCACCGTGGCGGCAGTGACCGGCAGTGCCGGGAAGACCACCACCAAGGAGGTCATCGCGCACCTGCTCGGATCGCAAATGCGGGTCGGCAAGACAGAGGGCAATTACAACAACCACGTCGGCTTGCCGTTGTCGATTCTGAGGCTGCCGGAGTCCTGCCGGTTGGCAGTGCTCGAAATCGGCATGAACCACGCGGGAGAAATACGCCGCCTGGCGGGGGCTGCCCTGCCCGACGTCGGGGTCGTCACCAACGTCGGCTACGCGCACCTGGAGAACTTCGAATCCATCGAGGGAATTGCCGCCGCCAAGCGCGAGCTAATTGAATCACTAAGGCCCGAGGGCGTCGCGATACTGAACGCCGATGACGCGCGGGTACTCTCTTTCCGGCAGGTCCACGCCGGGCGCACCATCACGTACGGCGTGTCGCCTGAGGCCGATGTGCGCGCCGTGCGGATGGAACTGCTGGACTCAGGGAGCCGCTTTCAGCTGGACACGGGTGAGTGGTTGGAGACCGTGCTGTGCGGCCGGCACAGCGTGTCCAACATCCTGGCCGGTGTGGCGGTGGCCCGGGCCTTCGGTATCGATACGGCGAAGTTGCTCGAAGCCGTCCGCACCCTCCGCGCCGGACCGATGCGCGGAGAGAAGTTCGTGCACGACGGGATCACCATCTTGAACGATTGCTACAACTCGAACCCCGATGCGGCGCGCGCCATGCTGGAGACGCTGCGCGACACGCCGGCAAAGCGGAGGATTGCAGTGCTTGGCGAGATGCTGGAACTGGGCGATCGATCCCGCCACCTGCACCGGGAAATCGGAGCGTTCGCGGCCGCCTGCGGTGTGGATCACGTGGTGGGAATCCGCGGCGCGGCGAGGGATCTGGTGAGCGCCGCTGTGGAATCCGGGCTTCCGGAGGCCGCGGCGCACTTCTTTGAAAGACCCGGCGACGCAGGCGTTTACCTGAAGGGAGTGGCTCTGGCAGGAGACGCTGTTTTGTTCAAGGGCTCCCGGGGCGTGCGCGTCGAGGAAGCTCTGGCGAGTTTCATGGGATAACCTGACGATGCTTTACTGGCTGCTATACGAAACCTTGATGCCGCATTTCGGGCCTTTCCGCCTGTTCGGATACGTCACTTTCCGGACGGCCTTCGCCAGCCTGGCGGCGTTGTTGATCAGCGTCGTGCTGGGACCGTGGCTGATCAACCGTCTGCGGGAATTTCAGATCGGCCAGCACATCCGCGAGGATGGCCCCAAGAGCCATCACGCCAAGTCCGGCACGCCGACCATGGGCGGCGTCCTGATTCTGGTTTCCATCGTCGCGCCCACGCTGCTGTTCGCCAATCTGCGCAATCCTTACATCTGGGTAGCTCTTTTCGGGTTGCTGGCCTTCGGCGCCATAGGCTTCTACGATGATTTCCTGAAGACACGCCGCCGCCGGAACCTGGGCCTGACGGCACGCAGAAAATTCGCGCTCCAGGGATTGGCGGCGCTCATGGTGGGCTGGCTGCTGCTGCTGCTCCACGCCAGAGGCCTGTATTCAACCTCCATGAACGTGCCCTTCTTCAAGGGATTCCGGCCCGACCTGCTGGTTGATTCGTGGCTCCAATCCGCCTACACTTATCCGCTGGCCTTTGCGTTCTTCTTCCTGTTTCTGGCGCTCGTTCTGGTAGGCTCAGCCAACGCTGTGAACCTTACAGACGGGCTGGACGGACTGGCGATTGGCCTGATGATCATAGCCTCCGGCGCGATGACCGTGCTGACATACACGAGCGGCCACCGCGACTTCGCACTCTACCTGGACCTCGCACGTCTGCCGGGCGCTTCGGAGTTGACCATCTTCTGCGGCGCCATGACAGGCGCCAGCCTGGGGTTCCTCTGGTACAACGCCCACCCGGCGGAGATCTTCATGGGCGACGTCGGCTCACTCGCTTTGGGCGGAGGATTGGGTGTTGTCGCCGTGCTGATTAAGCAGGAGATCCTCCTGCTTTTCGTTGGCGGCGTCTTCGTACTGGAAGCTGTCTCGGTGATCCTCCAGGTAGGCAGCTACAAATTGCGCCGCAAACGGATCTTCAAGATGGCGCCACTGCACCACCACTTTGAAGCGCTGGGGTGGCAGGAGGCGAAGATCATAACGCGTTTCTGGATAGCGGGCCTGGTCATGGCGCTTTTCGCCCTGACCACCCTGAAACTGAGGTGAAAGGCGTGGAACTGAGAGGAGCGCGGGTTCTGGTAGTTGGTCTGGCACGTTCGGGCCAGTCCGCTGTGGAACTGCTGCTCGAGCACGGAGCCAAAATAAGTGTCACGGACTCGCGGCCTCCGGCCGAACTGCAGGACGTTCTCCCAGCGCTCGAGGCCCGGGGCGTGGCGTTCAGCCCGCAGTGCGGACAGACATTCGAAAACGTCGACCTGGTCGTCATTTCACCAGGAGTTCCGGCTGATCTCGCAGAGTTGCAGGATGTCCGCAGGCGCGGAGTTCCGGTGGTCGGTGAGGTGGAACTCGCCGGCTGGTTTCTGCAGGGCCCCACTATTGGAATCACCGGAAGCAACGGGAAGACCACGACAACGGCTCTGATCGGGCATATCATGCAGCACGCCGGCATTCCGGCACAGGTGGGCGGCAACATCGGCCGGCCGCTGTGCTCCATGGTTGGAGAATCACGGCCGGACCAGTGGAACGTGCTGGAACTGTCCAGTTTTCAGCTGGAGACGATCGTCCGGTTTCGCTGCCGCATCGCGGTCGGAATGAACCTCACGCCGGACCATCTGGACCGCCACCACACCTGGGAAGCGTATGTAGCCGCCAAGCGGCGAATGTTCGAAACCCAGACCGTCGACGATGATGCCGTGCTCAACGCGGACGATGCCACCTGCGTAAGCTATGCTGGCGCCGGCGGGCGCGCTCATTGGTTCAGCGCCACTCATGAAGTAAGTCCGGGCGCCTGGCTGAACGGGAGCCACCTGTTGCTCGGCGGAGAGCTGCTCATGGCCGCCGCCGAAGTGCCGCTGCGGGGCAGACACAACCTGGAAAACGTGATGGCGGCCGCCGTGGCCACTCGCCTCGCCGGAGCGTCCACGAACGCCATTCGCGAGGCTGTGCGAAGTTTCCCGGGCGTCGAGCACCGCCTGGAATACGTGTGCACGCTGCGGGGCGTAGACATCTATAACGACTCGAAAGCGACCAACGTGGATGCCGCGCTCAAAGCGATTGACGCTTTTGACGGCCCGCTTTGGGTGATTCTCGGCGGAAAAGACAAGGACAGCGACTACCGCCCGTTACGCGAACCGCTGGCCTCAAAGTGCAGGGCAGCCCTGCTGATCGGCGCGGCGGAGGCGAAGATTGCCTCCCAACTCTCTGGCGCGGTGCGGCTGGAGTCGTGCGGCACACTGCAGAAGGCGCTCGAGCTTTCCTTTGCCGAGGCAAGACCGGGCGAAACGATTCTGCTGGCGCCTGCCTGCGCCAGCTTCGATCAATTCGAAAACTTTGAGCATCGCGGCCGGGTTTTCAAATCGCTCGCGAGGACTCTTGGAGTGGGGTGTTGAGATGGCTCTAAGGGTACGGACAGATTGGACCTTGTACGTCGTCGTGCTGGTGATGATCGGATTTGGCCTGCTCATGGTGATGAGCGCCTCTTCCGTGGCGGCGGAAATGCACTACAAGGTGAAGAGCTATCACTTCTTTCAGCGCCAGGTAGTTGCCGCCCTGCTCGGTTTCTTCCTGTTCATGCACTTGACCAAGTTCGATTACCGCAGGCTGTATTCACCGTCGTGGATCTTCGTTGCCACGGGCGTCGTCGTGGCGTTGCTTGTAGTGGTCCTCATTGTCGACCCGAACAAGCATCGGTTCATCCGATTGGGGTTCGTGCAGTTTCAGCCATCGGAGTTTGTCAAGCCGGTCTTGATTGTCTTCATGGCTTACATGCTGACTTTCAAATCCACCCGGATCAACGACCGCTCGACCATCATTATGGGCTCCCTGGTGCTCGGGGCAATGGGTGGGCTGGTCGCTGTAGGGGACTACGGCACAGCCCTCGTACTGGGCGTCACGACCATGGTGATGTTTTTCGTAGCGGGGTTGAACAAGAAGTACTTGATCCTTGCCATGTTGGCAGGGGTGGTGGCCTCGGCAGTAGTCATTCTGACGGAACCCTACCGGCTGAAGCGTTTGGTGGAGTGGCTGGTTTCAGGACTCACGAACTATCAGGCTGAACAATCTCTGATAGGCATTGGCGCGGGAGGTCTCGTGGGCGCCGGCCTGATGGATTCGATTCAGAAACTGCTATTCCTGCCTGAGGCTCATACGGACTTCATTTTCGCCATCGTGGGCGAGGAATTCGGGCTGATCGGCACGGCCGGAGTCCTGATACTCTACTTCGTCATCCTTCAAAAAGGCTTGCGGCTCTTCTGGACCGCGCCGGACAATTTCGGCCGCTACATAGCGCTGGGTGTTGTTGTGTCCTTATTCTTTCAAGCGATGGTTCATATCAGCGTAGGACTGAACCTGGCGCCTACCAAGGGCATACCTTTGCCGATGATCAGCTACGGAGGTTCGTCCATGGTGGGCAGCCTGATCATGCTTGGCCTGTTGTCAAGCGTCAGTCAGCGCAGGGTTGAGGCGCGAGGGTGAACTTTCTTATGGCGGGAGGCGGCACGGGCGGGCACGTGTATCCGGCGCTGGCTGTGGCGCGGCAATTGCGGAGCCGCGGACACGAGGTTCTCTTTGTCGGCACACAGAACGGCCTTGAGTCCCGGCTGGTTCCGCAAGATGGATTTCCGCTGGAGTTCATCCGTATAGGTGGGCTGAAGGGTGTGGGCGTTGCCCGTCAACTCCGCACGCTGCTCCAACTGCCCGTCAGCACGTGGCAGGTGTACCGCCTGACAAGGCGATATCGGCCCGCGGCCGTCTTCAGTTCAGGAGGCTTCGCCGCCGGTCCCGTAATGCTGGCGGCGGTGGCGGCGCGGGTGCCTCTGCTCATCATGGAACCGAATGCGCTGCCCGGATTCACCAACCGGCATATGGGCCGCTTTGCCCAATGCGCATTGCTGAATTTCCCTGAAGCGGGCCGTTTCTTTCCGCCCGGCAAATCCCTGGTCACGGGCGTGCCGGTGCGCGAGAACTTCTTCGCCTTGCCGGTAAAGCCGCGTGCCAGGACGCTTTCCCTGCTCATCACAGGCGGGAGCCGGGGTTCGCGGACGCTGAACCATGCCGCGCGGGAAAGCTGGCCGTTGTTTGCCGGCTCAGGCCTGGCCATCCGGATAGTGCATCAGACAGGACCTGCGGAGTTTGATTCTCTGGAACGCGAGTTCAGGACGGCGGGGGTGGAAGGCCGCGTCGTGGATTACATCGAGGACATGCCTGCCGCTTTCGCGGAGGCGGACCTGATCATTTGCCGCTCAGGCGCCGGAGCGGTCTCCGAACTGGCGGCGGCGTGCAAACCGGCGGTACTGGTTCCCTTCCCTCACGCTGCCGACGACCACCAATCGCGGAATGCGGAGGCGATGGTTCGGGCCGGGGCCGCCCGCCTGGTCCCCGACAAGCAGTTCACTGGAAAGCGGCTGTTCGAGGAGGTGGCGGCGTTGTCCTCCGAGCCTGGCCTGCTGGAGAAGATGGCTGACGCCGCAGGCGCCATGGCGCGCCCGGGCGCAGCCTCCCAGGCAGCCGACCTGCTGGAATCGCTCGCAGGCATTGACAGAAATGCGTAAAGAAGAAACAATACGTTTTAAAAATGTTTTTTAAGCCACAACATCTCCACTTCACCGGCATCGGCGGCATCGGCATGAGCGGTATTGCCGAAGTGCTTCTGAATCTCGGTTATGAGATCAGCGGTTCGGATCTCAAGACCGGACCCATCACGGACCGGCTCGCCAAACTCGGGGCACAGATATACAAAGGCCACGATGCAGCGCACGTGGGGACGGCCAAAGCTCTCGTGGTAAGTTCCGCCATCGAGGAGCGCAACCCCGAACTTGCCGAAGCGCGGCGCCGCCAGATTCCTATCATCCCGCGCGGAGAACTGCTGGCGGAGTTGATGCGCCTGAAATACGGCATCGCGGTCGCCGGCAGCCACGGCAAGACGACAACCACTTCGATGGCGGCGGCCATACTCAGCCACGCCGGTCTGGATCCTACCGTGGTCGTGGGCGGGCGCGTCGGGGCGATGGGTGAAACCAACGCGCGCGTCGGCAGAAGCGACTTCCTGGTGGTGGAGTCCGACGAAAGCGATGGCAGTTTCCTCAAGCTGGCGCCGATTCTGGCGGTTGTTACTAACATCGACCGGGAGCACCTTGACCACTACGGCACGCTCGAAGCTGTTCTGGACTCCTTCCGTGATTTCGTCAATCGCGTGCCGTTCTACGGCGCGGCTGTCCTGTGCCTGGATGACGAGAACGTGAGGCGGATCCTGCCTTCCATCAAGCGGCGCGGCATCACTTACGGGCTCAACGCACAATCCAACCTGGTGCTGAGCGACGTTGATCGGAAGCCGTTCGCCTCCAACTTCCGCCTCCGCTACAACGGCCGGGACCTCGGCGAGTTTGAACTGAAGGTCCCCGGCGAACACAACGCGCTCAACGCCACCGCCGCGGTGGCGATCGGCCTCGAGCTGGATATCGACCCCGGCGTGATACGCGAGGCGCTGGCCGCTTTTGCAGGCGTGGAACGCCGCTTTCAACTGCGTGGAGAAACCGCCGGCATCGCCGTGGTGGATGACTACGGGCACCACCCCACGGAAGTCCGCGCCACTTTGACGGCAGCCCGCCAATGCGGCTACGAAAGAACGCTGGTGCTTTTTCAGCCGCACCGCTACTCCCGCACGAAGCTGCTGATGGACGATTTTGCCATGGCTTTTCACGAAGCGGACGCGGTCTTCGTCCTGGATATCTACTCCGCTTCGGAAGAGCGCCTGGAAGGAGTCTCCTCCGAAGCCCTGGTAACCCGCATGCGGGATTTCGGCCATCGTTCGGTTACCTATGTCGGCGGCCTCGAGAAGGGTGTCCGGCGGGTGGCCGAGGCCGCGCGCAAGGGCGACTTGATCCTGACCTTAGGCGCGGGCAACGTGTGGCAGGCGGCTGACATGCTGCTTGGCGAACTTCGCGAGAGGGATTAGATGGGACGCAAGAAGTTGGACGGCCACCGGACCTTCGGCATCAGTGGTGCCGTGAGGTTCGTTCTGGTTACGCTGGCCGCCACGTTCGTGCTTGTCCTGGTGGTGGTGGCGCGCTCGCGAGCCGAACGCTTCCTGTCAACAGACAGCCGGTTCGTTCTGCGCCCGCCCGAATACGGCAGTGAGATCAGCCCGGACATTACCGTCAGCGGCACACAAGTGGTTTCTCCCGAGCGCATACAGGCCGTCTTCCGGCCGGACAACGGGCGAAGCATTTACCTCGTGCCGCTTCAGAACAGGCAGAACCAACTGCTGCGCATCAATTGGGTGCGAAGCGCTTCGGTGGCGCGTGTCTGGCCGAACAGCCTGCGCGTGAGCATTCAGGAGAGGGTGCCGGTGGCGTTTGTAGAAGTGCCGCCCAAGGCGGCAGGACAGCCATCCCGGTCAGCACTCATTGACGAGGACGGAGAAATCCTGAACTTGCCGGAGAGCGGTCTCTATGAACTGCCGCTGTTAACGGGCACACA
The DNA here is from genome assembly GCA_037444075.1 of Acidobacteriota bacterium. GTDB lineage: Bacteria > Acidobacteriota > Terriglobia > Bryobacterales > Bryobacteraceae > JBBIND01. The sequence continues at coordinate 50,412 of JBBIND010000005.1, forward strand.
CCCGGAGCGAGCCAAGAGCGTGCGCCGCTCGCACGTCGCGCAGATGCTGAGAGTCCTGGAGGAACTGGGCGATCTGGCGGGGCGAGTCTCGGAGATCGACGTTTCCGACCCGGTGAGCATGTGGGTCATCTGCCAGGCTGACGGAGATTGGTTTCGGATCAACCTCGGAGACCGGAATTTCCGCGAACGCCTGAAAGGTTTCCTGGACCATCTGCCGGAAGTAAGGAAGTACTCGCCTGGTGCGAGACAGTTTGACCTGTCGGTGGACGGCCAATTCCTGGCCCCCGGAGGAGGCGAGCATGGGCGCTAATCCGACTTACGGGATCGGGCTGGATGCTGGAAACGACAAAACCCGCCTGGTGGTTCTGGCGCTCGATGACCTCCAGGTTCATTACGTCGCTCACGCGGAAGCGCGCTCCGCGGGCTGGAGCAAAGGCAGATTGTCGGACCCGAAGGCCTGCTCCCATGCCATACGCAAGATCGTTCGGGAGGTGGAAAGTTCCACTGGCATTTCGATCGGCACGGCGACGCTCGGAGTCGGCGGCCCCTCCATTCAAGGAAGCGATTGCGCCGGCATCTACGAATTCGGCCAGCAGCGTAAGGTGACCCCTGAGGATGTCACTTACGCCATGCGCCGCGCGTCTCAGGTTCGTCTGGAGGATGACCGTTTTCTTCTGCACGTCTTCCCGCAGCACTTTACTCTGGACGGGCGCACGGGCCGCCGCAATCCGGTTGACGCCATTTGCTCCAGATTAGAGGCGAATGTCCACATTGTCACGATGTCGGCCCGGGACCATGAGAGCGTGGTCCAAGCGATGCACCTGGCCCACCTGGCAGCCGAAGAAAGCGTTTTTGGCCCGGTCGCGGCAGCGTACGCGTGCCTGTGGCAGGAGGAACGCTCCCGAGGCGTTGCCCTGCTCTCCATCGGCGCCGGTTCTTCGGACCTGGTGGTCTATGATGGCGAAGCCGTAGTCCTGACCGGGAGCCTGCCCATCAGCGCGGAGCATTTCACCCGCGACGTGGCCTGGGGGCTGTCCGTCTCTTACGAGGATGCCGTCTCCATCAAAGAGGACTATGGATGTGCCATCCGTGGACTGACGTCCGGCCACAGCTACATCGAGGTGCCCACCGGCCCGGGCAGGACGCCGCGAGAGACGACAGTACAACGGCTTAACGAAATACTGGAGGCCCGAGCCGAAGAACTGTTCGAATACTTTCGCGACACATTGGTGAACTCCGGCGTTGATCTGGCTTGGTTGGGCAGCATCTATCTCACCGGCGGCGGGGCCATGCTGAACGGGATGCGCGAGATGGCTGATTACGTTCTGAATCGCAGAACAGACCATGGCTGCCCGTTCGGCATCAAGGGATGGCCGCAGTCGTTGAACACGCCGGCATGGACGACAGCCGCCGGGCTGGCCATGTATTCCTGCCGGCTCAAGTTGAGAGGCGACGAGAGGAAATCATCGCCAGGTTTTCTAGGGTTGTTCTGGCGCTGACGCCCCAAGAAGGTTTGCAGATACACGCGGCCCGGCACGGGCCGAATCGAGGTTCGGGAGGTTACGATGCCCCTAGCTGAGAGTAAGCTGGATACTTTGAAATTTGCCATGGCCGTGGATGCTCCGTCTGGAACGCGCATCAGCGTGGTCGGCGTTGGTGGCGGCGGGTCGAACGCCGTGGCTCAGATGCTGGCCGACGGAGTCGAGGGAGTCCAGTTCAGCGTTATCAACACTGACCAGCAGGCCCTGAGCGCCTGTCCGGTACCGGCCAAACTGGCAATCGGCGAGAAGATCACCAACGGTCTGGGCGCCGGCTCGGATCCGGCCATAGGCCGGCAGGCGGCGCTGGAAGATACCGGCCGCATCATTGAGTTGCTGGAAGGCGCCGACATGGTCTTCGTGGCCGCGTGCCTGGGTGGCGGGACAGGGACGGGAGCCTCGCCGGTGGTTGCCAACCTCGCCAAGGAACTGAATGCCTTGGTGGTGGCCGTGGTCACCACGCCGTTCGCATTCGAGGGACCTCGACGAATGATGCTCGCCGAACAGGGACTGGCGGAGTTGGCCTCCACGGTCGATGTCGTGATCACCGTCCCGAACGAGAAACTGCTCACCATCCTGCCTGCGGAAGCCACGCTGGATGAAGCGTTGCGCACGTCGAACGATGTGCTCCGGCAGGCAGTGGAAGGCATCAGCAACATCATCACGACGCCTGGCGTCATCAACCGCGACTTCTCCGATGTCCGCAGCGCCATGCAAGGCATGGGTTACGCAATGATGGGCACGGCCTCAGCCCGCGGGGAGCATGCGGCCGTGGAAGCCGCCCAATTGGCCATCAGTTCCAAGCTGCTGGATGAAGGCGGCGTCGCCGGCGCGCGCAGCATCCTGGTTAATTTTACGAGCGCCCCCGGCCGCCTCATGTTGCGAGACTTCTACGCCGCTGCCAGATTGATCCGGGAAGCCGCCGCAAACGACGAAGCGCAAATCAGCTTCGGAATCGTGCACGACGAAACGCTGGGTGACGAAGTGAAGGTCACGGTCGTCGCCACGGGCTTCCAACGAGCCGCTCAGCGCTTTCCGGAAAGAGCTGAGGCGCCGCGCATCGACGTTGCACCGCCTCCTGCCGCCGACGATCCACAGCTCGCGGCGCAGCAGGCAGCCGCCGAGTATAAACCCGAGCCGCCCGCTCCGCAACAATCTCAGATTGAGTACCCTCCCGAGCAGCCTTCGGCGCCGCCGGCGGAGGAACCGATGGGCCAGAATTACCTGGATATCCCCACCATTCTTCGCCGTGGGCGGCGGCCGCTGCAATAGTCTCAAGGAGAGCTGAACCCTGAGGCATGAGAGCTCAGTCGAAGCAGCCGGGGCTTCCGGACGCGGTCATTTCCGTTTTCTCGAACCGTTGACCCACGTCTTCGTGGTGATCCTGCTGATCTCGAATTTGATCGGCCCGAAAATCTGCGCCATCGGCCCGTTCCGGATCAGCGGGGCTCAGCTGTTCTTTCCGATCACTTAGAACTTCGGAGACGTCTTCACCGAAGTGTACGGCTACGCTGCCTCGCGCCGCGTGATCTGGACGGGCTTCTTCGCCTCCGCCCTGATGGCCATGATGGGCATCATCGCGGTGGCCTTGCCCCCCCGCGCCGGATTGGGGCGGGCAGGCAGCGTTCGCCACCGTGTTTCACTTCGTGCCCCGAATGGTCATCGCCAGCCTGGCGGCTTACTGGGCCGGAGAATTCGCCAACGCCTACGTGATGGCGAAACTCAAGCTGCGTTTCAAGGGCCGGCATTTGTGGGTCCGCACGATCGGCTCCACGGTCGTCGGCCAGGGTGTCGATACCACGGTGGTCATGATTTTGGCTTTTGGAGGAACCCTCAGCGCCCCGCTCATTGCAAACCTGATCCTGTCCGGTTATCTGGGCAAGGTCCTGTATGAGGCTGCCGCCACGCCCTTAACGTACGCCGTCGTCAACTTCCTCAAGCGCAGGGAGGGCGTGGACGTGTTCGACTGTCAGACTCGCTTCAACCCGTTCACCTCCTCCTCCCGGGCGCAGTCAGGCTAGCGGCCCGCCTCGCCTATACTGAAGCGAGAGGTGGATCAATGTTCTCCCGCAGACAGCTCTTGAGTATCCTTGGCGCCCTGCCGGCCGCCGGTGTCTTCTCTCCCGGAAAGGCCTACGCACAGGCTGCCTCGCATTTTGGACACCGGTTGCTCGGCCGCACCGGACGCTGGGTGGTGCCGCTGGGTCTGGGCGGACAAGGCTCGATTCAGTGGACTGGAGCGAATATCGACCCGGCCGATATCGTGGTCCGCGCCGTCCAACTGGGCATCAACTATCTCGACACTGCCAATGCCTACGGGCCCAGCCAGATGAACTTCGGCGAGGCTTTTCGCCGCCTGCGGCTGGTTCCTGACAACCCGAATTACAATCATGCACTGCGCGAGAGGCTGTTTCTCGCCACCAAGACAACGCGACGCTTCTCTCTCGAACGCGGCAGCACCGCCGTGACGGCTGTCGGCGAACTCAAGCGTTCTCTCACTCAGATGTTCGGCGACGGGAAAGGCCACATTCCCGAGGGAGCCTACGTGGACTCCATCCAAATCCACAATCTCACGAACATGGCGCAGGTGGACCAGGTTTATGAGGGCATGGAGGAGCGGACTGCCAGCAGGAGCAGAGACAAGATCGGGGCGCTGGCAGGGTTGCTGGACTACCGGGACGGCACCAATTACACGGGTCTGAACCCCGAGCACCGGCACTACGTCCGCCATATCGGAATCACGGGCCACCAGAGTTCACCTGTGCTGATGAGCGCCTTGCAGCGGGACAAAGGCAACCACATCGATACTCTTCTGGTTGCGCTGAATGCGAATGACCGTCAGTATCAGCCTCATCAGCACAACGTCCTGCCCTTGGCGGTTGCCCGTGGCGTCGGAGTGATCGCCATGAAGGTCTTTGCCGACGGAGTCTTCTACGGCAAGGAGCCCGGTTTTTCCAGGACGCCGGAGCACGTCATCCTGGGGATCGGCAAACCGGAAGCCGTCTCGCCTGTGCCGCTGATCCGGTACCCGCTGGCGCTGCCCGGGGTGGCCTGCGCCATCACAGGGATCGGCCAGATCAACCGGGAATCGGAAGAGAATGACCAACTCGTGGTCAACCTGGCAGCCGCTCTTACTGACCTCGCTTCGGAGCATGAGCTTCGGCAGATCGAGGAGGAATTAGCCGCCCGGCACGGGAAGAAGACGAACTACTTTCAGGACGCTTCTCGCGGGCTCGTCCAGCCAACGGAAGTAGGAACACACAAAGACGGGGATCGCCTCATAGTGAAGTGGAACTCGGCGCTGGCCGGAGCCGAGCCGGTTCTCTCTTACTCGGTGTTCGCGGGCGAAAAACTGCTGGCTTCCCTGCCCTATAGGCCACAAGTCAGTCAGGAGCCGCTTAGCGTAACGCTGGACACGGCAGCGGTGGGCGACCAGCCCATTACGGTACTGGCCTCGGAGGCGCCTCCCCGCCGGCTCCCGGCGTGAGCCGCAAGCCATTGGCGGAGTCGTGGCCAGGGGAGGCTTCCCGGCCTAGAGGCGCTCCTCCGGCGCTTCTCCGAGTTCGACCTTGAGTTTCATGCTGCGACCCTCGCGGTAGATGTTCAGTTCGATGGTGTCCCCGGGCCGTTTGCGGCCCAGCGCACGGTTCAACGCGTCGGGCGCGTCGATGGCTCTCCCGTCAACCGCCATGATGAGATCCCCGCCCACAGCGACCTCCGTGAGTCCGATCACCACCCACTGGCGCGCGCCGCGGATGCCGGCCGCGTGAGCGGCTGAACCTCGCGCGACTTCATAGACCAGCAAGCCGCCCTGCCGCGGCAGTTCGATCTCTTCAGCCAGGTCCCCGGAGACATAAACGCCACTCACTCCGAGCCGCGGCCGGCCGAATTTGCGCCCGGCGCGGTAATCCTCCAGCATCAGCTTGGCCCTGTTGATGGGCATCGCAAAGCCGATGCCGATGTTCCCGCCCGGGCCGTAGATGGCCGTGTTGACCCCGATAACGCTGCCCTGCGAATCCAGCAGCGGACCGCCGCTGTTGCCGGGATTGATCGCCGCGTCGGTTTGAAACATGTTCTCCAGTTCGCGGCCGGTCTCATCCCGGATGGTGCGTCCCAGAGAGCTGATGACACCCGTCGTCAGCGTGCCGGAAAGAAACCCGAAGGGGTTGCCAATGGCCAGAACCTTCTGACCTACCTGGACGCTTTCGGAGTCGCCCAGCCTCAGCCAGGGAAGCTTTTGCTTGGCTTCGATTCTAAGCAGAGCCAGGTCGTTGGCCGGATCCCGCACCAGCACCTGCGCTTTGTACCGGCTCTGATCCGCGAGCGCCACCTGAATCTCCGGCGCGCGCCCGCTGATGACATGATTGTTCGTCAGAATGAGCCCGTCCTCGTTGATCAGAAAACCGGAGCCCGTCTCTCGCGAAGGATACACGTCAAAAAACCAGCCTCGCCGGAAGACGGTGCTGGTGATGGCAACCGTGGCCGAGTTAGCGGATTTGTAGACTTCGATGTTGTTCAGCTCATCGCTGCTCAATCCCGCCGAGCGCGCCACCGCCGGCCCGGACCACAGCGGTTTGTCGGACCGGAATGACTGGAGCAGACGGCGTGGAATCCAGCTGCCACCTGTGGACAACCAGACGAATGCGCCCACCAGCAGGGCGACCAGAAAGAGGGTTCGCAATTTCATACGGTTGGTCTCCGCAGCATTTCGTAGACTTCTCTTACTCGCACGGCGGTCTCCTCCTTGCTGCCCGAAGTGTCGATCACGTAGTCAGCCAGTTTGCGTTTTTCCTCAATCGGCAACTGCCTGCTCAATCTTGCTTCCACTTCCTCGCGGCTGGCGCCTTCCCGCCTCAGAGCACGCTCCATCTGCTGCTCCTGTGTGCAGTGAACGACGATCAAATGGTCGTAGCGGTGATGGCTGCCGGCTTCCACCAGGATGGCCGCCTCAACGACGGCGATGCCGTCGGGATGAGCCGCGAAGTACTTCTCGATTAACGCATCCTCCAACCGAATCACTGCCGGATGCACCAACCCATTGAGCACTGCCAGCCGGTCCGGGTCATGGAAGACTTGGGAGGCAAGCAGGTGCCGATCGATCGTTCCATCTTTCTTCAGGATACCGCTTCCGAATTCCCGAACTACAGCGTCAAAGACCTCGCCGCCCGGCTGCATCAGGCGGTGCGCAAGCTCGTCGGCCTGAATCCAATAGCAGCCCAGTTCAGCCAGGGTCTTGCCAACAAAGCTTTTGCCGCTGGCCAGCCCGCCTGTCAAACCTACCCGGAGCATCCTCCCGGCCCTCGCTCCGCCGCCTCGACAGTGTTGACCATCAGCAGAGCAATCGTCAGCGGACCAACGCCGCCCGGCACCGGAGTGTAGGCCGCCGCCCGTAGGGCGACCTGCGTCGGATGAACATCGCCGACCAGGCAACTCCCCTTCCGGTCGAATTCGGCCAGCCGTTCGGGCGCCCCCTCAAAAAGCTGCTCGGCGATCTTGCGGTCTGAAATCCGGTTGATGCCCACGTCGATCACCGTCGCGCCGCTCCCGATGAAATCCCCGGTCACGAACGCGGGCCGGCCCATGGCGGCCACCAGGATATCCGCGCGCCGGCACTCGTCCGGCAAATGAGCCGTCTTGGAATGACAGACGGTGACCGTGGCGTTGGCGTGCATCAGCATCAAGGCCATGGGTTTGCCTACAATGTCGCTGCGGCCCACGATTACGGCGCGGCGCCCGGCGACGGGGATGTCATAGCGCCTCAGCATCTGCATGATTCCGGCCGGTGTGCAGGGCCGCGGACCGGGCCGCCCCGTGACCAGGTTTCCAACGTTGAGCGGATGGAAACCATCGACATCCTTTTCCGGAGCCACGGCCAGAAGCACGCGCCGCGCATCCACGCCTGCGGGCAGCGGAAGCTGCACCAGGATGCCGTGGATCTCCGGACGCACGTTCAGTCCGGCAATGATCTCCAGTAACTCCTCGGTGGTAACGTCTTCCGGCGGTGTGATCTTCTCGCTGTAGATACCCAATCCTTCACAGGCCTTCACCTTGTTGCGGACGTAGATCTCCGATGCCGGATCATTCCCCGCCAGGATCACCGCCAGGCCGGGCGGGCGCCCACACTCGCGCAGACGCACGACTCTCTCAGCGAGTTCCTTCAGGATCTCATCACGCACCCACTTGCCATCAAGCACCTTTGCCATGTCTCAACCTTCCTGCTGTCCGCGCTTCTTGATTTGGAAATGATAGACTGCGGCACCTGTGGCAATGGTCAGGATGGCGGCGAAGGACACTTTGGGAGCCAGCGTCAGCCCGAACAGGAACATCCAGGCGCCTACCAACAGGAAGAAGGCGGGCATCAGGGGGAAGGCGAAACTCACCACCCTAAGTTTCTGCCAACCGGGTCTGCGGCGCAGGAAGAACAGGCTGGCGACGGACATGACGGCGAAGAAGTTCAGCGTGATGCCGATGTAGAAGAACAACTGCGCAAACGGCGTGGCCGTCATCAGCATCGCGCAGACGCCTTGGCAGACGATGGCTGCCACTGGTGTGTGCCAGCGCCGGTTGACCTTCGCCGCCATGGGGAAAAACGCCCCGTTCTTGGCCATGGCGTAGTAAACGCGCGGACCAATCGTCACCATCGCGTTCACCGTCGAAACCAGGCTGAGCGCCATCAGCGCGCTGAAGACTCCCGCCATTTGCGGGCCAAACAGATCCAACGCCGCGAGGGAGCCTACCGCCAGCACGCCCTTCATCTGCTCCAACGGCGTGGCATAGATGAAGACCATGTTCAGGCCGACGTACAGCACGGCTACCAGCACGGTGCCCACAGCGAGGGCAATCGGCAGCGTGCGCGCCGGATCCCGAAGTTCCTCCGCGACGTAAGTCGCCGCGTTCCAGCCGCTATAGCTTGCATAAATGAAGAACAGGCTGATGGCGAACTGCGCCACGAGCGGAGTGGTCGAAGTGCGTTCCGCGGTTTCCGAGAAATGGCCCCAATCACCCGTGCCCGCCGAGAATCCCAGGCCGATGAAGGCCAGCACGACGAGGATCTTCGTCAGCGTAAGCACGTTTTGAAGACGCGCCACGCGGCGCACCCCAAAGAAATTGACGACCGTGAAGAGGATGATCAGAGAGCAGGCTGCCATTTGCGCGCCGCCGAGCTTGATGGACCAGGTGCCCGTCCCAAGCGCGTAAGCGGCGTTCTCCTGCTTGAGCGAGGGGAAGAAATAGCCCAGGTAATCGGAGAACGCCAGCGATGCCGCGGCAATCGGCGCGGAGAAACCAGCAAAGAAAGAAACCCAGCCGGTCATGAAGCCCCAGGTGGGGCCGAAAGCCTGCGTCAGGTAAACGTACTCTCCGCCGGAACTCGGGAAGTTGACTCCCAATTCCGAGTAGCAGAAGGCGCCTGCCAGAGCGCAGGCGGCGCCTACTATCCAGATCAGCAGCACGAGCGATGGGGAACCTAAATCACCCGCCAGGAAACCGCTGGTTGTGAAGATGCCCGTCCCCACCATGTTGGAAACCACCAGCGCCGCTGCGCTCGTGATACCCAATTGCCTCAACAAACCGGCTGGCTTGGAGGCGCCGGAAGTTGACGAAGGAGGCTGGTTCGAAGTCACGTCGGCCATTGTATGTCTAAACGGGTCAGTAGATGATCCTGAAGGCAAAAGCTTTTCTGGTTTCCGCCAGACGCGGATTTGGACATGTGAGGCGAAAGATCATACCATTCAATTATGCGGCATTTCCTGGCGGTAGCCTTGGCGGCAGCCTCAGCGGCCTGCGGTCAGGATGATTACCGCGCCCAACGAGAGAGCATGGTCCGCTACCAGATCGAGGAGCGCGGAATCCAGCGCCGCGATGTGCTGCGAGTGCTGCGCGAGACGCCGCGCCACCTGTTCATGCCCCGCGCCCTGTGGTCTCAGGCTTATGACGATACGCCGCTCCCCATCGGTTACGGTCAGACGATTTCGCAGCCATACATTGTGGCCTTCATGACCGAACGTCTGGAGCCGGCTAAGCATCACCGGGCACTCGAAATCGGCACAGGCTCCGGTTATCAGGCGGCTGTCCTGGCTCCCCTGGTGGCTCACGTTTACACCATGGAGATAGTCCCCGAGTTAGCTGCTTCCGCTCGGGAGACGCTGGCCAAATTAGGCTACAAGAACGTGACGGTTCTCCACGGTGATGGCTACAAAGGCTGGCCGGAAGAGGCTCCGTTTGACCGCATCATCCTCACAGCGGCGCCTCCCGAGGTGCCCCAGGCATTGCTGGACCAGCTCAAGCCGGGTGGCTTGCTTTTGGCGCCGGTGGGACGCACCAGCTTCACGCAGGAGCTCGTGCTCATAGAAAAGTCCAAGGATGGCAAACTCCGCCGGCGCGCCATACTGCCTGTGCGCTTTGTCCCCATGGTGCCTGGAAAGAATTGACACATTCGGCCTCCGCATGAATCTTTCCCTTTTTCCACTCGCTGAATATTGGTGGTTCTACCTGGTCTTCACGGGCTTCGTGCTCGTGCTGTTGGCCATTGACCTTGGTGTTTTCCACCGCGAAGCGCATACCGTTTCCATGGGTGTCCCGCGGCTGGCTGCAAACCATACAGCAGCTTTGCGGTAATTGATGATTCGGACGGTTGTCCGCTGCTCTCCGGCGCCTTCCAAGCCTAACTCCCTAGCCGTGCGCCAGGTTCCAGCTGCATTCGATGCAGTAGGAAGCGCGCTTCAAGTCCAGCATCTCGACGGAGTAGCTTGAGGCCATGGCGCACTGCCAGTCCTCGCAGTGCCGCAGCCACCGGGTATGGCCAAGTTCGTGAAGCGCTTCCTTCTTCAGGCGCTCAAAAAGCAGTTCCTGGTTGGCCGGCAGCCCGTAGTAACGCTCGTGGAGGCGGTGCAGAGAAACCAGCGCCGCTGGTCCACCCAGCTGCGCTTCGCCATAGACAAATGTCAGCACGGGCACGTACAGATCCAGATCCGTAAGGCCTAGCACAACCGCCTCCGGTTCACCAGCCTGAAGCGCCAGCCGCTCGAGGATGGCGGTTGAGTAATACTGCTTGCGCTCTTGATGGTAGGCGAAACTCACGTCCAGCACGGTCTCGCTCACCCGGCAGGAAACGCGGAAGGTGCGTGCGAGAAAGGCCGCCAACCTGTCCATCAGGTGGAGCGGGGCCGTCCCGGCAGCCACCAGCCGGATCCCAGCCATGCTAACGAAGTCCGTATCGTTTGAGCTTGTTGTAGAGGGTGGTCCGGTCAATCCGCAGGATGCGCGCCGCCCTGGACAGGTTCCATTGGCTGTCTTCAACGACTCGATGAATGTGCCGGCGCTCGACGTCCTCGAGCGTCAGACTTTCCTCAGGCGAGACCTTTTGCAGCTGAAAGGGAAAATCGGCGGGTTGGATCTCTTTCTCCCGCGTGATGAGCATCGCGCGTTCGATGGCGTTTTCCAGTTCCCGGACATTCCCCGGCCAACGGTACGCCAGCAGCAGTTCCAGCGCTTCATGCGACAGGCGCGGCACCGCACGGTTCATGGAGTCGGCGAACCGCTTCAGAAAATGACTGGCCAGCAGCGGCACGTCCTCCAGCCGCTCCCGCAGGGGCGGCAGGTCGATACAGAAGACATTCAGGCGGTAATACAGGTCGGGGCGGAAGCTGCCCTCCTTCACCATGTCCTCGAGCCTCCGGTTGGTGGCTGCCACGCAGCGGAAATCCACCTTCACCGGATGCGTGCCCCCTACGCGCACGATTTCCTTCTCCTGGAGAACACGCAACAGGTCGGTTTGCGTCTTCAGGCTGATGTCGCTGATTTCATCCAGGAAAACCGTCCCGCCGTCGGCGACTTCGAACTTGCCTTTCTTGCGGAACTGCGCTCCTGTAAAGGCTCCCCGTTCATGGCCGAAAAGCTCGCTTTCCAGCAGTGTCTCCGTGAGAGCGCCGCAGTGAATCACCACCATCGGCATCAGGCGCCGCGGGCTGTTGGCATGAATCGCCCGGGCGACAACTTCTTTGCCGGTGCCGCTCTCACCGGTGATCAGCACGGTGGCGTCCGTCGGCGCCACCGTCTCCACGAGTTCGAGCACGTGGCGCGTGGCGGGGCTTTGCCCGATCAGGTCCGATTTCGGCAGCACTTCCTGGAGGTTGTCCTTTAACCGGTCCGCCTCCCGGCGCGCCCTGTGGTGATCCAGCGCTTTGCCCACAAGGTGAACCAGTTCGTCCGGGTCAAACGGCTTCGTGATGTAGTCATAGGCGCCGTTTTTGAGGGCACGGACCGCAGTTTCCACCGAGGCATAGCCCGTCATGATGATCACGGGCAGTTCAGGATCTATCTCCCGCAGCCGCGACTGCAATTCGATGCCATCCACGCCCGGCATCTTGACGTCAATCAGCGCCATGTCCCAGCGCTCCCGCTGAAAAGTGGCGAGCGCTTCCCTGGCGTTGGCAGCCAACCCGGCGTGGTAGCCTTCGCTGTCAAACCACTTCCCTAGCGAATCGCGCACCACCTGGTCGTCGTCCACCACCAGGATCTTGCCGCTAGTAGTCACGATTTTGCCTCCTGTTGAATGTCGCCGGACACGGCGGGCAACCGGATGGTGAACTCCGCGCCCTGGCCAGGTTGCGAAGCCACGCTGATTGAGCCCCCATGCTGCTCGATGATGGTACGGGCAATGGACAGGCCCAACCCCGTCCGGTGCTGCTCCTCTTTGGTAGTGAAGAAAGGCTGGAAGATGCTCTCCAGGTGCTCCGCCGCTATACCGGGTCCGTTATCCCGAACCACCAGGCTGTAGCCCGCCCCGGGCTCTTCGCGGGTTTCCACCACCACCCAGCCGCCGCCGGGCATGGCTTCGGCGGCGTTGATCAAAAGCGCCAGCAAAGCCTGTTGTAGCTGGCCTTCGTCGCAGCGGCACGGGCTCATACTCGCCTGTAGCCGGCTTTCCAGCCGGATGCCTTGCAGTTCGTATTGATGGCTGACCAGCTTGGTAGCGCGCTCGACAGCGGCGTTGAGATCGCCGATCGTCATCCGGGGAGCCGAGAACTCGGCCCGCTGTTGCCTCGCAAACAAAAGCAGGTTCCGGATGATGTCGCCGCAGCGCTTGCTCTCCCGCTCGATCAGCCGGAGGTTTTCCGCCAGTTCAGCCTGCGCGTTGCCTTCCAGGGGCCCTTTGCTTAGCTTCTTGAGCGACAGGCGGGCGTAAGTGAGCATCCCGAACAGCGGGCTGTTTACCTCATGAGCCACAGTGGCCGCCAGTTTGCCCAGCGAAGCCATTTGCTCGGCTCCCGCCAACGTAATGTGCGCCCTCTCCAGTTCCTCCCCCTTGCGCTGCACGCGGTCCTCCAGCGTCTGGGCCCATTCGGTGAGTTCGTCCCGGGCAGCCGCCAGATCCGACGTCATGCGGTTGAAGGACTCCGCCAGCACACCCATCTCGTCCTTGGAGCGGACCGCCAGTCTGTAGCTGAGATCGCCCTGAGCCACCCGCTGCGTCCCGACGATCAGTTCCCGGACAGGGCGGTGCACCATCCGCCAGACAAACACCGCGCTCAGCACGCAAAACAGCAGGATCGCCAGAGTGGTCGCGAGCACGACATGCAGGCCGTGTTTGTCCACCTCGGCATCGACCCCCGCCAGCGCAAGGTGGTTGTCGATGACTCCGAGAATCTGCTGGCTGGATTCATGAGCGTGGCAGGCGGCATTCCAGCAGTCCTTCTCGTTAGGGATTGTCCGGATGAGTCCCAGCACACGGTTGCCGCTGGCGTCACGAAAGATTCGGGCCCGGGCGTCCGGAGAATCGAGCGGCGGCGGGCGCCCCGAACCGTGGCAGTTGACGCATCCTTCCGACGTCAGGTCGACCAACGCGCCGACCTCATCTTGCTCGGTGGAAAAACTGATCCGGCCTTGCTCATTGATGATCCGCACGCGGTCGACGCCGGGTTCCTGCCCTATATCGCGAATAAGGTGGTACAGCGCATCGCGGTCATTGCGCAGCATGCTATAGCGGGCGCTGCGCTGGATGAGATCGCTCAACTGGTCCGCGGTTTGCAGTATCAGCGTCTCGAAACTGCTCCTCTGGTGCCTGTAGTAGTACATCCCGAAGAGGATGAAGAAGGCCGCCGTACTGGCAGCGAGCCACACTGCCAGCTTGGCGGCCAATCCCCAAACAGGTCGTGAACGTTTCTCCACCGTCCCTTGTCTCATCCCGTTTCCCGCACAGGGAAACCTGCCATGGCCGGCGCTGGGGTTCCAGACGCCGTCGCCGGCTCTTCCACCGGCGCAAAAACGGGCACCCGATGAGCCACGAAGCGGAAGATGGCAAAGCCTAGCGCGATGATGGCCAGCGTTACCACAACTTCCGTCCAGCGAGGCACGTAAGCCGTGGCGCTGGCCGTCTCCATGCCTGTGACGCTGACGTTCAGCCGGTGCGCCACAAAACCGAGAATGACCATGACCGAGCACAGGTAAATGGCCGTAGGCCTTCGCCGCACGTGTCCGCGGAACAGCAGCAACATCGGGAGCAACATCAGCGAGATCTCCAGGCCGAACAGATAGCTCTCCAGACCCGGTTCAAGCACCTGCCCCAGGACGCCACGGTGATTGAGGTCCACGAATCGCAGCGCCAGGTAAAACAGCAGCAGCACCGCCAGCACCCGGGACAAGCCCGCCAACAGGGGCAACTCCAGGTGACGCTGGAAAGCACGGCTGCTGTGCCAGCTCTCAAACATGGTCATCGCCAGGCCGACGCAAATCGCCGAAATAAAGAACAACAGGGGCAGCAACGGCGTGTACCACAATGCGTGCAGCTTGTTGGGAACAATCAGGTACAGGCCGCCCAGCGAGGATTGGTGCAGTGTGGACAGGATGACTCCGGCGATTACCAGCGGGATGGTGATAGGCTTCATCCAGCGCAAGGGCCGTTGAAGATTCCAGCGTTCCAGGACGGCGGGCAGGAACTCCATCGCGAGCACCGTCGTGTAAAGCATCACACACCAGGCCACCTCGAACATGACCGAGCGCGGATTCCACATCACCAGGGGATGCCACAACCGGTCAGGCCTCCCCAAGTCAAACAGCAGCGCCGCTACTACCAGCACGTAGCCCAGGAAGGCGGTCAGAATGGCCGGACGAACAATCGGGCGGTACCGCTCCAGATTGAAAATGTAGACTGTCCCGGCCAGCGTGAACCCGCCCGCTGCCAGGCCGACCCCGCAGAGCACGTCAAAGCCGATCCAAAGGCCCCACGGGAAGGCATCACTGAGGTTCGTGGAGGCGCCGAGCCCGTGCGCGAAGCGCACGTAGGTGGCATACGCCCCCAACGCCATCAATACCCAGAACACGGCGCGCCAGAACGTCAGGCGAGGCATTCGCAATGGCCAATTCATGACTTTCTCCCGTTCCCGCCACGGCCTTCGGCCCGCGCCACCTGTTCCCGCCGTTGCGTAATCCACCACACTCCTCCCAGCAAGACGCTGCCGAGGGTGACCACATTCGGAACGTGCTCCAACACGCGCCACGTAAGCACCGGCAACGAGTCCGGGCCAAGGCCCGCGGGCATTCCCAACTGTTCCATCGGCACGGCGCCGATCATCAGGACGTTGGTGCCGCCAACCTCGCTCAGACCATAGATAGAGGCATGGTAGGCTTCCGGTTTCTCGCGGATGCGCCGCTGCGCTTCCGCCAGCAGTTCATCGCGCTCCCCGCTCAAGCTGGCTCCGGTGGGGCATGCCTCGCTGCACGTCGTTGGTTTGCCGGCTTTCAGCCGGTCATGGCACATGTCGCACTTGCTGACGCGCGGCAGCCGTTTGTCCCACTCATACACCGGCACGTTGAACGGGCAGGCCAGCATGCAGTAGCGGCAGCCGATGCACCGCCGCTCCTCATAAACCACCGGTCCCAGTTCTGTCTTCTTTAGAGCTCCCACGGGGCACACCGAATCGCAGGTTGGGTCAGCGCAGTGCATGCACATCACGCGGGAATACCGGTCCCCAACCGTTTGGATGGTGGTGAGCTTCTGCCGCGAGAGTTTCTCTTGCTGGGCAATGGTGTCGTCGTAGGGAAGATTCCAGCGCTTCGCGCAGGCTTCTTCGCACATGCGACATCCGACACACTCGACACTGTCGAAGAGGACAGCTTTTGGCATCAAGTTCTCCTTTAAATAATAGCAATCAGCAACAGGCTGTTGTCAAGAGCCTGATGGCCATTTCAACACTTAGGCCTGTGTGAGGAAAAACTCCCTAGTCACCCGCTCCCACGAATGGCCAGAAAGCGTCGCCAGCATGTCTTGAACCGGCTGTCCGCCGTCGGCGGCGGAAGCTCCCGCCATCTGCGGTTGCAGGGAATACAGGCGCTGGATGGCATCCCGGAACCAGTTGAACACCAGACCAGTGGGCAGCAGGTTCCTCAGCGTGCCTTCCTCGTCCGGCGAGTAGACTGCCATCAGCCAGCCGTCCCTGTAAGGTTCCTCGCGGAGCAACGCGGGGTTCTTCAAAACAGCCTCGTTGATCTCGATCACTTCTCCTTCAACAGGAGAAACCATCTCGGTCTTCTCGCCGTTGCGGTAGAAACTCCAGATCTTCTGGCCTTGGCGCACCCATTGTCCCGGGCGAGGCAGTTCGATCTTCTCAATCGGCCCCAGCAGGGCTGCTGCGAGATCGTCCACTCCCGTTCGGGCCATATTCCGGCGCTCTCTGTACACCCAGCCGTGACCGGGATGGTACTGCAGGTTGCCAGGCAACCGGAACCCACCGACCCAACCGGGCTCAGGCGCGAGTTCGGGTTGCGGCTCAGGAGCAACTGTTGGAATTTGCCCCTTGCGCCGACTCCACACCAGGTCAACGACGATAAAAACCACAAATGTGCACAGGATCAATAGTACGGTCATGTTGTTAAGGTCTCCTTGCGCTCCACATGTGCATTTGGGTTGCCATTTCCAGAACTAATGATAAAGTACTGTAAATAAATAAGTTATTTAAACTATCGGCGGATCACGGGTGGATCCTTTTGATGCCTTTCACATCATAAGGGCATTAACTAGAACTACTACACTCAGTAATCCATGAAACTAAATGACTTGCGTGGTGATTGATTTAGCAACACAGTTTATCTCAAGATGATGAAGAATGCTACTAGAGTCGGATCGCTTGCTCTACCCGAAGAACGGGGCCGCTAATCTGTGTCAACGCGGCCACTACGCTGGTACAATCAATAGGCCATGACAAAGCAGACCGTTCTCTCCTTTATTCGGGATGTCGGCATCGTTCCGGTCATAAGAACCAGCACTGCTGAGAGCGCCGTCAAGGCGATCGAAGCGATCTACCAGGGCGGCATTCGCGCCGCGGAAATCACCATGACGGTGCCGGGCGCCATCAAAGCCCTGGAAAGAGTGGCCGATCAGTTCGGAGACAAGATCGTGCTCGGCGCCGGAACCGTGCTGGATCCGGAGACTGCCCGCGCTTGCATGCTGGCCGGGGCCGAGTTCTTCGTGACCCCCGCCCTGAAGTTGTCGACCATCGAAATGGCCAAGCGCTACTCCAAGGTCGTCTGCCCGGGAGCGCTGACACCCACCGAGGTGCTCACCGCCTGGGAGGCCGGTGCGGACATTGTCAAAATCTTCCCCTGCGGCAATGTCGGCGGGCCGAAGTACATCCGTGCGCTGCGGGCGCCGTTCCCACACATCGAGATGATCCCCACCGGCGGAGTGAACCTGGAAACCGCGGGTGAGTTTCTGAAGGCAGGCGCCTGCGCGGTCGCCGTCGGGGCTGAGCTCGTGGATGCAGGCACCATCAAGGAAGGCCGTTTCGACGTCTTCGAGGAAAGGGCTCGCCAGTTTCTGGCGGTCATTGAGAAGGCCCGCAACGAAATGAAAGCCGCGGGCTAGAACTGGTACACTGAAGGCCCAGCCATGGCAATCAGCAAAGAGCTCTTAGAGATTCTGGTTTGTCCGTTGTGCAAGGCGAAGGTGGAATTGAAGCAGGACGAGAACGGCCTGAAGTGTGTCGAGTGCAAACGGGTTTACCCCATCCGGGATGACATCCCGGTGATGCTTGTCGACGAAGCCAGAATCGAGGAATGAAAGCGCGCGCGGGATGCAAACGGCGCTGGATGGTCTGGAGAATGGGGCCCGTCTCGGCATCGTCCGGTTGCGCTCGCTTGGCGACTGCATTCTGACCACCCCGGCTCTAGCCATCCTGCGCCGGGCGCGGCCCGATCTGCGAGTCGCTCTGGTCGCTGAGAAAAGGTTCTGGCCGCTGTTTGCCGGCAACCCCGATGTGGATGAACTGCTGCCGCCGTCACCCTGGAAACTGCTGGCATGGAGGCCGCGCTTGTGCCTGAACCTGCACGGCGGCACGCGTAGCGCCGTTTTGACGGCCTGCTCCGGAGCCCGCTGGCGAGCCGGTTTCGCCCATTTCCGATGGCCTTGGCTCTACCATCTCCGCATCCCCCGCGCCCAGGAAGTGCTGCAGGTCAGCCGGCGCGTGCACACGGCCGAACACCTGGCTTCGGCCATGTTCTATCTGGGAGCGCCGGCCGGGGAGATTCCCCGCGCGCGGCTGCCGCTTGGTGCGCCGCCGGAGGAGGCGCCCTACGCCGTACTGCATCCGGTCGCCTCCGAGCCGGGAAAACGCTGGCCGTCCGCCGGATTCCTGGCAGTGGCACGGCACTTGCGCGATGATTGGAACACCGAGCCGGTGTTCATCGCCGGCCCCGGAGAGAACCTCGATGAATTCGCTGGCTGGAGGCGCCTGCAGGGCGAGCCTCTGCCGAAGATCATGAGCCTGATCAGCGGGGCGCGCGTGTTTGTCGGCAACGACAGCGGTCCGGCGCATATGGCCGCGGCTTACGGCGTGCCGGTGGTCGTGCTGTTCGGCACTTCGGACCCGGTCGTCTGGGCGCCTTGGAAGACGCCAGCCGAAGTCCTTGTGACAGCCGCTGGAATCGAGTCGCTCGGAGCCGACCAGGTAATCCAGTCCTTGGAGCGCTTGCTAACCACGTCATGAGGAACCTGCTGCGGCTGCTGCCTTATGTCCGTCCTTATTGGGCGGCGTTGTTGGCCTCGGTGGGACTCATGGCCGCCGCAGGGGCGGCGCACGCCATGATGGCCCTGTTGGTGGGACCGGTTTTTGACCGCGTGCTCAATCCCGGTTCGGCGGAAGCCCCGGTGGTGCTGTTCAAGCTCGCTGGGCGGCCGATCATGCTGGATTCTCTGGTGCCTTCCGCCATCCACAATGTCTGGACCATGGTGGCTTTTGGCATCGTGGTGGTCTTCCTGGTGAAAGGGATTGCCGACTATGCCGGCAACTACCTGGTGAACTACGCCGGGTTTTCCGCCGTGACGGACATCCGCCAGAGAGCGTTCGAGCAAGTGCTGCGCCAGGACATGCAGTTTTTTGAGACGCATTCCACCGGACGGCTGATGTCGAACATCATGAACGACGTGGAGAAGATCCAGGTGGCGGTCTCGCACATTCTGGCGGACCTGCTGCGCCAGACCTTCATCGCCGCGGGTCTCTTGTACGTCGTCCTGCAAACGGACTGGAAGCTTGCCATCGTCAGCCTGACCGTACTGCCTTTCGTGCTGGTGCCCACGGCGCGCATCGGGCGCCGCATCCGGCGCGCCACGCGCCGCGCTCAGGATGACGCCGCCGAGCTGAGCCAGATTCTACAGGAGACGCTGAGTGGGCACCAGGTTGTCAGGTCCTTCGGAAACGAGCAGCACGAATCGAACCGCTTCCACTCCGCCGGACTCCGCTTCCGGTCGAGCAGCCTGCGCTATGTCGCCCTGCAAGCCCTCGCCACCCCGTTGATCGAGT
The DNA here is from genome assembly GCA_037444075.1 of Acidobacteriota bacterium. Taxonomy (GTDB): domain Bacteria; phylum Acidobacteriota; class Terriglobia; order Bryobacterales; family Bryobacteraceae; genus JBBIND01. Next base: position 69,742 of record JBBIND010000005.1, read on the forward strand.
TTTTCGCAGCCATCACGATCGTCGGCTTGCTTACCTACGCGCGTGACCAAATCAAGGCGGGCGGCATGACCGTCGGCGAGTTCACGAGCTTCGTGGTGGCCCTGCTCATGCTCTACCAGCCCGTCAAGCGCCTTACAGGCATTTACAACATCTTTCAGCAGGCCGCGGGTGCTTCGCAGAAAGTGCTCGAGTACCTGGAACGGAAGCAGGCGGTCCGGGAACGCCCGAACGCCCACCGGTTGCCTCCATTCACACACAGCATCGTCTTCGATAACGTCGGATTCCACTACCCGGACAGTCCGGACGGCTTCGAACTGAAGGACGTCTCCCTGGAGGTGAAAGCGGGAGAAGTTGTGGCTCTGGTCGGACCCAGCGGTTCAGGCAAGACCACGCTGGCCAGCCTGGCGGCGCGCTTCTATGACGTCACGTCCGGCGCTATCCGGCTCGACGGTCATGACTTGCGGGACCTGACGTTGGCTGCGCTGCGCGAGCAGATCGGCCTGGTCGCCCAGGATACGTTCCTGTTCAACGACACCATCGCCAACAATATCCGCTACGGGCGGCTGGGAGCGACCGATGAGGAAGTGTGCGAAGCCGCCCGGCACGCTCTGGCCGAGGAATTCATCCTGCGGTCTCCGGAGGGCTACCAAACCGTCATAGGCGAACGCGGCCTGCGCCTGAGCGGCGGGCAGCGCCAGCGTATCTCGATCGCCCGGGCGCTCCTGAAGAACGCGCCCATTCTGATTCTGGACGAAGCCACCTCGCATTTGGACACCGAATCCGAGATCCTCGTCCAACGCGCCTTAGCCAACCTCATGGCTGGCCGCACAGTCATCGTTATTGCTCACAGGCTTTCCACGGTCCGGCGGGCCGACAAGATCGTCGTGCTGGAGGGCGGAGCGATACGCGAGACGGGCACGCACGACCGCCTGGTTGCCAAAGGCGGCATCTACCAACGCCTGCACGAACTCCAATTCCTCGAAGCTGATCCCCTGGTGAACCCATGAGCAATCAAAACAAGCCTATCCGCAGCATGACCGGTTTCGCGCGCGTCCGTAAGACCACGGACAACGGCGAGTTGGCAGTGAGCGTCAAGAGCCTGAATCACCGTACCCTGGACGTGCGCCTCTGGGGGAGCCAGGAGACTGAACCATGCGAGGTGGCTTTGCGCCAGTTGATTGCCCGCCACGTGGCGAGGGGCCACCTGGAGGTGCGCGTCTCCCTACCCCCAGCTGCCTCGGCCATGAATTCGACGCTTAACATGGACCAACTCCGCGGTTACACGGACGCCATTCGCGCAGCAGCTTCTGAACTGCGGCTGGCTGCCGATCCGGACCTGAATGTTCTTGTCCGTCTTCCCGGGGTGATCGGATCCGCGGGGGAGGCGTCTGCGCAGTCCCTTGCACCTCAAGTCGAAGAAACATTGCTGGAGGCCATGAGGCAGGCGCTGGCAGAGCTGAACGCCTGCCGAGAGCGTGAGGCAGCGCACCTGGTCGTCGAAATCCGGACGCGCTGCGAGAGTATCCGCAAAACTGCCTTGAAGATCGAAAGCTTGCGTGAACGCGTGGTGCCGTTCCTGAAGAAGCGCCTCTCCGAGCGGATGGGGGAGTTGCTTTCCGGCGCCGGCGTCGATCCGCAGCGCCTGGCGCAGGAGGCGGCTTTCCTGGCTGAGCGCAGCGACATCTCCGAAGAACTGGACCGCCTGAAGGTGCACGCCGGTCAATTGACGGAAATCCTCGATCAAGGGGGCGAAGTCGGCAAGCGCCTGGACTTTTTGCTCCAGGAAATGCAGCGCGAGGCGAACACGATCTTGTCCAAGGCGGGCGGCGCCGGAGAACTCGGTTTGCGCATCACTGACCTCGCGTTGGCCGCCAAAGCAAACATTGAGAAGATAAGGGAACAGGCCCTGAACCTGGAATGACGACCGTCTTCATCATCTCCGCGCCCTCGGGTTCCGGAAAGACCACCCTGTTAGGGCAAGTGCTCCAACAGGACCCTCGCCTGCTGTTCTCCATCTCTTACACCACACGGGCTCCGCGAGGCGCTGAAGAACAGGGCCGTGAATACCACTTCATCAGCCGGGAGGAGTTCGAGAAGCGCATCTCCAAGGGTGAGTTTCTGGAATGGGCTGAGGTGTTCGGTAATTACTACGGCACCCACGTCAGCTATCTGGAGCGCGCCCGGCTGGAAAACAGGGACCTGGTGCTCGACATCGACGTCCAGGGTGCGCGACAATTGAAAAAGAACATCAGCGACGTGGTAAGTGTGTTCATTTTGCCTCCTTCCCGCCAGGAACTGGAGCAGCGCCTTCGGAATCGGAGCGAGGACCGCGAGGAAGTCATCCTGCGGAGGATAGCGGAGGCGGCGGCAGAAGTCCCCTATTACCGCGATTACGACTACGTGCTGGTGAACCGCCACGTGGAGGAGGCTACGAAGCGGTTGGCAGCAATCTTTGAGGCGGAACGCTCCCGCCGGACTCGCATCGAGGAGGAGATTGCCCCCATCGTGGAAAGCTTCGCGCCGTCCGGCGGCGTCGGCCATGAGTGATGAACAATGATTGACAAAAATACGCAGGCAGCCTCGTACGCCATTCCGGATGATCCGGAACAGAGCACGTACCGCTATATCATCGTCTCCGCCAAGCGCGCTCGTCAGTTGCAGAACGGCTCGCGCCCGTTCCTGCCTACGACTTCCAAGAAACCGACCATGACGGCTATGGAGGAAGTGCGCCGCGGTTTGGTGAAGTACATCGATCCAAACAGCGCGGAATCCTACTCCGGCGAAGAGACGATCTGACGCGATGAACGTCTTGCTGGGCGTTGGCGGGGGCATTGCCGCCTACAAGGCGGCAGAACTCGCCCGCCTGATGCAGGATGCAGGCTTTGCCGTGCAGGTGGTCATGACCGGCGCGGCGAGAGAATTTGTCCGCCCCCTCACCTTCGCCGCCCTGACTGGCCGCAAGCCAGCCACGGATCTGTTCCCTTCCAACGAGGGCGAGCAGGCGCTTTCGAGCGCTATCGAGCATATCCGCCTGGCGCTGGATAACGAGATCATGGTGGTTGCGCCGGCGACCGCGGACCTCATGGCGAAGTTTGCCCACGGCCTTGCCGACGACTTGCTCACAACCGTCTACCTGGCCTTTACGGGCCAGGTGATCCTGGCGCCGGCCATGAACTCCAATATGTGGCAACACCCGGCCACGCAGTCCAACCTCGAACTCCTCCGCCAGCGCGGGCACCACATCATCGAACCGGAGGAAGGCCACCTGGCCTGCGGGATGCAGGGGCCCGGACGCCTCGCGCATCCCGCCAGAATCGCTGAGTGCGTCACGCGGCTGGCCTCGAGAGATCATGACTACGCGGGCGAGACCGTGCTGGTGACGGCCGGGCCGACACAGGAACCGCTCGACCCTGTCCGCTTCATCAGCAACCGGTCGAGCGGGAAGATGGGTTACGCCATCGCCGAAGCCGCCGCCCGGCGCGGTGCGCGTGTTTTGCTCGTCTCCGGGCCGGTCAGCCTCACGGCTCCGAGAGGCGTGGAACTCCACAGCGTGAGAACCGCCGAGGAAATGCGGAGTACCGTGCTGGGCCTTCTGCCTCAGGCGAGTATCGTCATCAAGGCCGCGGCTGTGGCGGACTACCATCTGGAGGACGTGCCCAAAGAAAAGGTCAAGAAGACCGGCTCCGGAATGTCCCTGGAACTGACACCGACCCCTGACATACTGGCCGAATTGGGCCGCGCTAAGGGCGGCCGGTTCCTGGTCGGCTTCGCTGCCGAAACGGGAGACCTGGAGGCTGAGGCCAAGCGGAAGCTACAGTCAAAGAACTGTGACATGGTAGTGGGCAACCTGGTCGGGCAGGAGGGCACTGGCTTCGAGGCTGAAGAGAACGAGGTCATTCTGGCCGGCCGAACCGGCGAGGTTCAACGGTTGGCGCGCGCGCCCAAGCGCCAGGTGGCTGGCCTCATCCTCGATCGCGTCCTCAAACTGCGCTCCGGCCAATGAACCCCGAACTCCTCAGGCAATACCTGAGTTTCTACCAGGACCTCAACATACGCAGCCTTTACCGGCGGGCTGCACCTCCGGCAGACGATCTTGCGCAAGTCTCGGCCCAAGACCAGGACCACGAACCCGCACCAGGTGTCCCGCCTGCACCCACACCCGGCAGCGAAACACTCGAAGATATCTCGGCGGATATTGGCGATTGCACGCG
>JBBIND010000005.1:74028-95536 GCA_037444075.1 Acidobacteriota bacterium
GAGGGTCCGGGAGAAGAGGAAGACAATCAGGGTCTGCCCTTTGTCGGGCGCGCCGGGCAGTTGCTCACGCAGATGATCGAGAACACTGCCCGCAAGGAAGGCATCCCGCTTCTCCGCAAGGACGTCTACATCTGCAACGTGGTGAAGTGCCGACCGCCGCAGAACCGGACGCCCCTTCCGGAGGAATCGGAAACCTGCATGCAATTCCTCCGCCGGCAGCTACTGGCTATCCGCCCCAAGGCCATCTGCGCGTTGGGAGGTACAGCCGCCAAAGCGTTGCTGGAAACCAAAGACGGCGTCACCAAGCTGCGCGGAAAGTGGTGCCGCTGGTGCGATATTCCTTTAATGGCGACTTATCACCCTTCGTACCTTCTCCGTCCCTACAACCAGGACGCAAAGCGTGAGGCGTGGGAAGACCTGAAGAAAGTGCTGCACTTTGTCTATGACTGAACAGCGGAATGGTGGGCTCTTCCTCACCTTCGAAGGCATCGACGGTTGCGGAAAGACAACCCAGATGGCGCTGCTGGCGGAGAAGCTGCGCGCCGAAGGTTACGACGTCCTCGAAAGCGCCGAACCCGGCGGCACGCCGATAGGCAACCAGATCCGCAGAGTGTTGCTCGACTCAGCCAACCAGGAGCTCGCTCCTACCACGGAACTTCTGCTGTACTTCGCCTGCCGCGCACAGAATGTCGACGAACTGATCCTGCCCGCGCTGCGTGAAGGCAAGATCGTGATTTCTGACCGCTTCACCGACTCCACGATGGTCTACCAGGGCGCCGCCAGAGGATTAGGGGAAGACGTTGTTAGAGACCTCGACCGCATCGCCTGCCGGGGCTTGGAACCCGATCTCACGATCTACATCGATATCGACCTGGAAACCAGCCTGGCGCGGGCGCACGACCGCAATCGCGGGCTGGAGGGCGCGCGCGCGGCGGAAACACGCATGGATGAACAGTCCGCGGACTTCCACCGGCGCGTCCGCGAGGCTTATGAGAGCCTGGCGGAGCGTGAGGCGCATCGTTTCCGTAAGGTCGATGGCAGGCAACCTGTGGAGAGTCTGGCCAAAGACGTCTGGCTCGCAGTAACTCCCTTGCTGGAGCGGCGCCGTGTTTGAGAATTTCGAGGGCAACCAGCCCGTAGCGGCGGCGCTGAGCCAGATGATCCGGCAGCAGCGCATCCCGCAGGCTCTGTTGCTGCACGGACCGGAGGGCGTCGGCAAAGCCACGCTCGCCAGGCGCTTCGCCGCGAGGCTGCTCGGCGGCGCCGAGCGCATCGAGCAAGACGACTTGAGCCTGCCGCACAACGCCGCCCTGATCGCGGAGCGCGAGAAACTGGCGTCCGACAAACGCGCCGAGGAGCCGCTCCTGTTCGGCTCGAATCCGGACTTTCTCACGTTCCCTCCGGAAGGTCCGCTGCGGCAGATCTCCATCCAGCAGATGCGCCTGCTGAAGGAGCACAGCCGCTTCACTCCGCTCCGCGGCGCGTGGCGGGTGTTTCTCATTGACCAGATTGACCGGGCCAACGACCAGGCGCAGAATTCACTCCTGAAGACGCTCGAGGAGCCGCCCGAGCACCTCATTCTTATCCTCACGGCACAAAACGCTTTTGACCTGCTGCCGACGATTCGTTCGCGCTCGGTCCACTTCCAACTGTCACCGCTCTCGGACGACGACATGCGCGCATTCGTCCGCCGGCTCGCGCTGGACGACGCGGAAAGGCGCGTCTCCCTCGCAGGGGGCAGCCCGGGTTTGGCTATTTCGATGGACCTGGAAGCCTACGACAGGCGCCGGGAAGCCATGCTGACGCTGCTGGAAGCAGCCGCAGGCCGCATCCCGTTTTCGGATTGGGCCGGCCACGCGGAACGGATCTCGGCAGCCCGCTCCGAGAAGCTCGACAGTTATCTGCTCGTGCTCTACGGGTTGCTGGAGGACTTGTTGCTGCTCAGCCACGGGCTGACCGGCATCCGCAACCGTGACGTGGCCGGGCGTCTGGAAAAGCTGGCTCGTTCCGCCCGGTTCGAGTGGCTGCGCGCTGCCGTGCGGCGGGTGGACGAACTCGCTCACTTCACGCGAAGGAACATCCAGAAGACGATCGCATTGGATGCTCTGGTGCTCGAGTTGCGCGCCGCCTGAGCGCCCGCCCGCGCACTCAACAGATTCTCGGCAACTGTTCGCCGCTGAGCAGATCCACGACGCGATGGCCGCCCACGCGGCTGCGCAAGACCACCGTGCCGGAGTGTTCGGCGACCACTTCTCCTGCCCGCCTCGCCTCGCGGCAGCACTCAAAGCGGCGGAGCACTGCAACTGCATCCTCCGCCTGGCCGGATGGCACGAACGCGGCGAAGCGGCCTTCGTTGGCCACGTAGAGCGGGTCCAGGCCGAGTATCTCGCACGCGCCTTTCACCACCTCTGATACGAGCAGTTGAGTCTCCTCGATGCGTATTCCCACACCGGCTGCCCCAGCGATTTCATTGAGCGCCGAACTCAGCCCTCCGCGCGTCAAATCCCTCAGGCAATGGATGGCGATGCCTGCCTCCAACATCGCCTCCACCGGCTCCCAGAGCGGCGCCGTGTCACTCTTGACCGGCGCTTCAAACTCCAGCCCTTCGCGAACGGACAGGATGGCGATGCCGTGTGAACCCAGGTCACCGCTCAGGATGACGGCATCACCCGGCCGCACGGAGGCAGGCGAAAGCGCAGACGGCGCCTCGACCAGTCCTATCCCGGCGGTGTTGATGAAGATGCCGTCTCCCTTCCCTTTGTCGACCACCTTGGTGTCGCCGGTCACGAGCGTGACTCGAGCGGCGAGCGCCGCCTGACGCATGGACTCCACCACTGTATGGAGCGTTTCCATCGGCAGACCCTCTTCCAGGATGAAGCCGGCGCTGAGGTACAGTGGCCGGGCGCCGCACATCGCCAGGTCATTCACCGTCCCGTTGACCGCCAGGTCACCGATGTTGCCTCCCGGAAAGATTAAGGGGCGGACGACGTAGGAATCCGTCGTGAAAGCCAGGCGGTGGCCGCCCACTTCGACCACGGCGCCGTCATGCCGGCTCTCCAGCGCCGCGTTGGAGAAGGCCGGCAGAAAAAGCCGCTCCACCAACTGCTGCGTGAGTTTGCCTCCACCGCCGTGTGCCAGCAGCACGCGGTCCCCGGTGGCCAGGGGCAGCGGGCAACTCCAGCTGAACTCTGTTCTACTCTCGTCTTCCATAGTGGTAGTAAGCGGCGCAGGCGCCCTCGGATGAGACCATCGGCGCGCCGAGCGGCTTTTCCGGAGTGCAGCGCAGGCCAAACGCCGGACATTCGTGCGGCTTGCGCAGCCCTTGCAGCACAAGCCCGGCGATGCAGTCGGGCGACTCTTCCTCGGACTCGGCCACCGGAGAGAAGCGTGCTTCGGCGTCAAAGGTTCGGTAAGCCTGCCGCAGGCGGAGTCCGCTCATGGGGATTTCGCCGATGCCCCGCCAACGCCGCGATGATACTTCGAAGACTTCCTCTGCGCAGTCCAGCGCGCGCTGATTTCCCTCCTGCCGGACGGCGCGGCCATACTGAATCTCCACCTCGGCGCGGCCTTCTTCCAATTGAGTAGTGGCCATTCTCACGCCTTCCAGCAAATCCAGCGGTTCGAAGCCGGTCACTACCACAGGCACGCGGTAGCGCGCCGCGATGGCCTCGTATTCGCGGGTCCCCATGACAGTGCAGACGTGGCCCGGCGCCAGGAACGCCTGCACCCGGCAGTCACTCGACGCGAGCAGGGCTTCCATCGCCGGTGGCACCAGAACGTGAGCCACCAGGATCGAGTAGTTCGGAATCCCTTGCCGCGCCGCCTGCCAGACCGTCATTGCGTTTGCCGGAGCGGTGGTCTCAAATCCCACTGCGAAGAAGACCACCTCGCGGTCCGGGTTCTGCCTTGCCAGCGCCACGGCGTCCAACGGCGAGTAAACCACCCGCACGTCCCCGCCTTCGCTCTTGGCCTCAAACAGGCTGCGCGAAGAACCCGGCACACGGAGCATGTCTCCGAAAGAGCACAGAATCACGCCCGGCCGGAGCGCGATGTCGACGGCCTTGTCAATCAGCTCCACGGGCGTTACGCACACCGGGCAGCCAGGCCCATGCACCAACGTGACCTTGTCCGGTAACAACTCCTCCAGTCCGCTCTTGAGAATGGTGTGCGTCTGACCGCCGCAGACTTCCATGATGGTCCAGGGCCGCGTGACCAGCTTGTGGATAGCCGCTGAGACGGCCTTCGCCGCGGCGGGGTCGCGGTACTCGTCGACGAACTTCACGGCGACGGCTCCTCCAGTTCTCCCAGTTCCTGCATGCGTTCCAGTTCCTCAAAGATGCGTTGGGCCTCTTCCTCATCCACAACGTTCAGCGCGAATCCCACGTGCACCAGCACATAATCGCCCTCGCCCGCTTCGGGCGTGAAGGCCAGGTTGACCTCTTTGCGTACGCCTCCGAAGTCCACCTTGCCCCGGCGCTGCATCGGGTCAGGATCTTCCACGATGCTGACGAGTCTTCCAGGCACTGCCAAGCACATAAAGCTACTCCTTCGCCGCGAGGATGGCCTGCCCCAGAGCGATGCCGCCGTCATTCGGCGGCACAGCCCGATGCGTATAGACGCGGCAACCCTCGGCTTCCAGTTTCTCACTGAGCTTCTCTGTGAGATAGCGATTCTGAAACGTACCCCCGCTGAGCACTACCTGACGGCAGCCGGAGCGCAACGCCACGGCCGCTGCCCAGCCAACCAGGGCGTTATGAAAACGCGCCGCCATGGTGGACACGGGGACGGCGCGCCGCCGGTCTTCCAGTATGGCGTGCAGCAACGGCCCCCAATCGCCTTCCGGCAACGGGTAGGCGTCGTCCGGCGGGCGGGCTCCTATCGAGCGTTCCAGCCGCATCGCCGCCTGTCCCTCAAAGTGGTTCACTTCCGCCACTCCCAGCAGCGCCGCCACGGCATCGAACAGCCGGCCCACACTCGTCGTTCTTGGAGCGTTCACATCGCGTTCGAGCATTTGCACCAGCGCGGGCGGGCATCGCGGCTCGAGGCCAGTTTCCCATTCGAGCGCGGCAGCCACGCGCCAGCCTTCACGCACGGCCGCTTCGCCTCCGGGCAAACGGAACGGCTTCAAGTGCGCCACGCGTTCAAACCGCTGATTCTCCACCAGGAACACCTCGCCACCCCACACGGTTCCATCCAGACCATAGCCTGTACCGTCCCACGCCACACCCAGGTAGGGACCCTCCAGGCTGTTCTCCGCCGCGCAGGCAGCCAAATGCGCGTGATGGTGCTGCACTGCCACCACCGGCAAACCGGAGGCGCGCGCCCACTGTGTGGAGGCGTAGTCCGGATGCAGGTCGCAAGCCACGAGTTCCGGTCGGAAACGATACAGTCGGCACAGATCCTCAATCGCCCGCTCGAATGCAGACCGGGCTTCCAGCGTGTCCAGGTCTCCCACGTGCTGGCTCAGGATCACCTGGCGCCCTACTCCGATCGCCACCGTGTTCTTGAGATGCGCTCCCACGGCCAGAACCGCGGGCAAAGCGGCGTTCACAGGCACGGGCAGCGGCGCATAGCCGCGGGCACGCCGTACCAGGCTGGCGCCGCCGCGTGACCAACGCACCACGCTGTCATCGCACGGTCTCGCCACCGGACGGTTATGCATCAGGAACACGTCCGCGATTTCCGCGAGCCTGGTCTTCGCTTCTTCATTGTCAATCGCGATAGGCTCGTCACTGCGATTGCCGCTCGTCGCCACGACCGGAAACAGGCACTCCCGCATCAGCAGGTGATGCAGCGGCGAATAAGGCAGCATCACACCCAGGTAGGGCGAACTGCCCGCCACGTTCGGGGCGAGACCGGGCACGTCCCGCGGCTTCAGCAGGACGATCGGCGCGGCAGACGAGTTCAGTAGCGCCTCCTCGTCGGGCGATAATTCACAGTGCCGCCGGACCATCGCGACGTCCGCCATCATCAGCGCGAATGGTTTCTCGTCACGCCGCTTCCTTTGACGCAGACGTTCAATTGCCGCCTCTGAGCGCGCATCAGCCAGCAACTGAAAGCCGCCCACACCCTTCAGGGCGAGAATACGTCCCGCACGCAACTCTTGGGCGGCTTCGGAGACCGGCATGGTGAGTTGCGGCCCGCATTGGGGGCAAGCGTTAGGCTGCGCGTGGAAGCGTCTGTCTGTGGGGTTCGTGTACTCGCGCAGGCATGCGCCGCACAGCGAGAATTCCCGCATGGTGGTAGCCGGCCTGTCATAAGGAATGTCCAGGATGATGGTGTAGCGCGGGCCGCAGTTGGTGCAGTTGATGAACGGGTAGAGATGCCGGCGGTCGGCCGGGTCAAGCAGTTCGTTCAGGCAGGCTTCACAAGTAGCCAAATCCGCCTGTACTCCAGCCGTGGGCTCCGCCTCGTCATCGCTCGGCCTGATGACAAAATCTTCAGCCCCGCAGGCGGGAAGGTGTTCCACTTCGCGCGAATGGATTACTGCCGCAGGCGGTCTTTCCTTCTCCAGCCTTTCCAGAAACAGGCGAGTGCCCTCGGGCGGACCCTCCACTTCCACCACCAACCCCCGGGCGGAGTTGAGCACCCAACCGCGAAGCCCTAACTCCCGGGCCAGGTTGTAGACGAACGGCCGGAAGCCTACCCCTTGGACTGCCCCCTGTAGCCGGATTCTGATTCGTTGAGCGGTTGCTGCCTGCGGGTTCAACGTCCCAATTCAACCGATTGCAGCAAGAAACCTCTCGAATGAGGGTGCACGTCCATTTTCAGCCGCAATCCAACTCCTTCCAGTTCGACCTTTTCCGTCAAGTCCGTCATTGGGGATGCTTCCACCATCAGTTCGCTGGTTCGGCAATCATCTGCGCCGCGCGTTCGAGGCCTTCCGCTGCGGCGATGCTCAGACTGCAGCACGCATCAAAGTACTGCTTCAGTTCCGTAAATCTGCAGCCGCTCTGGTTAACGCCCCTGTTTCCCGCACGCTCGCAGTCCCAGTTGCTTCTCTGACGACCGCTACACCTACCAGTATGACACCGGCCGAACCGCGCCAACGCCCGACGACATCCAAGCCTTTGCCGATGCGCTTGCAGGCAGCCGGGCCGGGCGCGGCAAGACGTTTTGACACCGACTGGCCCAGCACTCCTACTCCTCATCGCCTCGCAACACCCCCTCGCTGGTTAACCATGGCCGGAACCCAAACGCCACTGATTCCAGCCGGCGACAGCTTTGGGAAGGCTTCGGACATCTATGGCCTCCCGCCCGCCCGCGCTCTTTCGAGGTGATCAACCAGAAGGCGCGCGGCGTCGGCGGCTGCATTGGCGGCTGTGGGGCTGAGCCCCTCACCGGCGCCGAAGTCCGTGCCTGGGATCGAACATACCAGCGCCCGCCCCTGGAACCCATACAGACGGCGTGCAAGATCGACCACTTGGGCGGGAGACCCCGCGTGCCCGAGAGCCGGACGCGCGCCAGATCCCTCAAGCTCCTCCAGAGACGAACCGGGACCTCCGACGGTGGCGGCATCCACGAAGATCACCTCGTCGAAGCCGGATATCTCCTGTGCCAGTTCGGGCGTAAGCTGGTGCACGGAGCGCAGCCTGACTCCGGCTGGGAGTGACATCCAAGCGACCGCGCGGTGGGCTGCGCCGTCATCGCGGCGGAGTGAGTTGCCGATGGCGATCAACAGCGTGGTCATGGCCGGCATCCGCTGGGGCATGCGCCCCTGGCGCCCTCAACTCCGATCCAGACGGTCCAGCAGTTCACCCGATACATGGCGCAGTTCGACAACCATGGGCATGTGGCCGAGGGCGTGCGTGGAGCAGGACAGGCAGGGGTCGTAACAACGGATGGCCGATTCCACCCTGTTCAGCATGCCTTCGCTCAGGCGGCCGGGAGTAACGAAACGCCGCGCGGCCTGCTCCACGGCCCGGTTCATAGCCAGGTTGTTCTGCGCGGTCGCGATGAGGAGGTTGGCTCGCACGATGAGGCCGTCGTCATCCACCTCGTAGTGGTGGAAGAGGGTGCCGCGGGGAGCCTCGCAACTGCCCACGCCAGTGTTGTTGTTCCGGCCGGCCTTGACGCGGATTTGCTCGCCCAGCAAATCAGGGTCAGCCACGAGTTCCTCGATCTTCTCGACGCAGTGCAACATTTCGATCAGCCGTGCCAGGTGATAGAGGAACGTCTCGTTGCGCACCACCCCCTGGCGCTGACGGAACTCCCGTAACTCGCGATCCGCAGCCGACGTGCCCATGGCATCGACAACGTTGCAGCGGGCCAGCGGCCCGACCCGGTACATCCCGGCCGGGTATCCCATCGCCTTGTAATATGGGAACTTCATGAACGACCATTCCTCGCTCGCTTCCGCCAGGAAGGTCTGGTAGCGCGCCGGATTGAGGCCATCGGCGACCGTATTGCCTTCGGCGTCAACGAAGCGGAGGCGGCCTTCGTAGAAATCGGCATTGCCGTCGTCGTCGACCGTTCCCATGAACAGAGACGGGAAGTTGCCGATGTGGAGGATCTCGTCGGTGAACCTGTCCAGGACCGGCTTGAACCGGCCGAAGGCAATCTCCATCGTCTCGTAAGCTTCGGGGATCCAGCTTGCGATCTGGCCGCGCTCCTCGGCGGTGAGTGTCTTAAGAACACCGCCCGGCACTCCCCACGAAGGGTGAATCCGTTTGCCACCGAGCACCTCGATGATGTACTGGCCGAACTGGCGCAGGCGGATTCCACGGCGGGCGAACTCCTCGTCCTCGGCGGCCAGACCGAAGATGTTGCGGATGGCGGGATCGGCGTCCATGCCGAGCAGCAGATCCGGCGACGAGAGGTGAAAGAAGCTGAGGGCGTGCGATTGCAGGACCTGGCCGTAGTTCATCAGCCGGCGGGCTTTCGCTGCCGGCGGCGGAACCTGGACGCCGAGGATGGCGTCGCCCGCTTTCGCGCTGGCCAGCACGTGACTCACCGGGCAGATGCCGCAGATCCGCGCCATCAGGCCCGGCATCTCGTAAAAGGGCCGCCCTTCGCAAAACTTTTCGAAGCCCCGAAACTCGACAACGTGAAACTGGGCGGTCTGCACCCTGCCCTCGTCGTCGACATAAATCGAGATCCTGGCGTGACCTTCTATCCGCGTAACCGGATTGATCAGTATGCGCTCCTTCATGGCCTATCCAAACCTCCTTTTCCGGGAAGGGTCAGCCTTCCCGTCGAGCAGGTCAATCAAGAAACTGCGGATTTCAGCAGCGGAAGGCGGGCACCCCTGGAGGAAGTAGTCCACCTCCACGACCTCGTGCACGGGCCGTACGCGATCCAGCAACTTGGGCACTATGTTGTTTCCCGCCGGGATACCGATCACCTGCTGGCTCAACTCCTGATAAGCCCGGTTGAGCACGTCTTCCAACTGGAAAAGGTTCCGCATGGCGGTTACGTTGCCCGTCACGGCACAATCACCGAAGGCGACCAGGATCTTCGTGCGGCGCCGCACCATTCGTATGTGTTCCAGGTGCTCCTCGTTGGCGACTGCGCCCTCGACGAGCGTGATGTCCACCTCAGGAAACTCCTTGTTATCCACAATGGGTGATGCCACCACGTCGGCCCGGGCCGCGAGTTCCAGCAGTCCCTCGTCGAGATCGAGGAACGACATGTGGCAGCCGGAGCAACCGCCCAGCCAGACCGTGGCGAGGCGTGGTCTTACCGTATCCATTGATGCTCCTTTCGAGCGGTCACGATGTACTTCAGGAACCGGCGGTCCTTGCGGGATTCGGCGACAGTCTTGCCTATCTCGAACAATGCGCCCGTCGGACAAACATGCACGCACTTGCCGCATGAGGTGCAGGTCTCCGACTTGCCCCACGGCTCGCCCATATCGGCGATGACGCGCGAGCCGGCTCCACGGCCGAAGATATCCCAGGTATGGGCGCCCTCCACTTCGTCGCAAACCCGCAGACAGCGCGTGCAGAGAACGCAGCGGTTGTGGTCCAGGCCGTAAAGCTCGTGACTGGTATCCACGCCGAGCGCCGGAAACTGGTACCGAAGACGGATATGGTCGATCTCCATCCGCTCAGCCAGGTCCTGCAACTCGCAGTTGCCGTTTTGAACACAGACTGAACAGACGTGGTTCCGCTCAGCAAAGAGCAGTTCGACGATGAGTTTGCGGTGTTCTCGCAGTCTCTCAGTGTCGGTGCGGACCGTCATGCCTTCCTCAACCTGCGTCATGCAGGAGGCAGCCAGCTTTGTCTGGCCTTCAATCTCCACCAGGCAGAGCCGGCAGGCGCCGACGTCCGTCAACCCGCCGAGGTGGCATATGCGAGGAATCCGGATGCCGTTGTTCCAGGCGACGTTGAAGATGGATTCCCCGGCCACTCCGGTGACCATCTTCCCGTCGATTGTCAGCGTCTTAACGCTCATAAGAACCTCCCTACCAGGGGCAGGCGATCGCCAGGCATCCCGCCGACATCATGGCCGGCCTTCCTGTGCGGCAATCTTCGATTCATATTCGTGCCGAAAATACCGGAGCGTTGTCAGCACGGGATTGGGGGCGCTCTGGCCCAGGCCACAAAGGCTGGTTTCTCGCAGCAGCGTGCACAAGCGTTCGAGCAGTTCGACATCCGCCGCCTTTGCTTCGCCTTTGACGAGACGGGCGAGAATATCGTGCATCTGGACAGTGCCCGCGCGGCATGGGATGCACTTGCCGCAAGACTCGTCCATGCAGAACTCCATGAAGAAACGGGCGACATCCACCATGTCCGAGGAGTCATCCATGACGATCATTCCGCCGGAGCCCATCATGGAGCCGATCTTCGCCAGCGACTCGTAGTCCACGGGCGTGTCCAGGAGTTCTTCGGGGATGCAGCCGCCTGAGGGGCCGCCGGTTTGAACCGCCTTGAACTTGCGGCCGTCGGGAATCCCGCCGCCGATGTCGAAGATGATCTCCCGGAGCGGCGCTCCCATTTCAACCTCAATGAGACCGGTGTTCTGGATCCGGCCGGCGAGGGCGAACACCTTCGTTCCCTTGGACCTCTCTGTGCCAATGCCGGCAAACCAGTCACCGCCCTGTTCGATGATGGGCGGCACGTTAGCGAAGGTTTCGACGTTATTGAGGAGGGTCGGCTTGCCCCATAGTCCGCTCGCCGGTGGGTAGGGGGGACGCTGGCGCGGCTGGCCGCGCTTCCCCTCGACGGAGGCGATGAGCGCCGTCTCCTCGCCGCAGACGAACGCCCCGGCGCCAATGCGCAGGTCAACGCGAAACTGGAAACCGGTCTCGAAGATCCGGGAGCCCAGGATGCGCTCGCGCTCGGCCTGCTTAATGGCCGTCTGCAAGCGCTGGATG
This sequence comes from Acidobacteriota bacterium, assembly GCA_037444075.1. Classification (GTDB taxonomy): domain Bacteria; phylum Acidobacteriota; class Terriglobia; order Bryobacterales; family Bryobacteraceae; genus JBBIND01. Next base: position 85,346 of record JBBIND010000005.1, read on the forward strand.
GCCAGCCCGTATTCTCCCCGAACGTACACATAACCGTGCTGGGCGCCGGTGGCGTATGCGGCCAAGGCCATGCCTTCCAATACACGGTGGGGATCGCCTTCAAGTAATGACCTGTCCATGAAGGCGCCCGGATCGCCCTCGTCGGCGTTGCAGATGACGTACTTGACGACGGAGGGCTCCCGCGCCACCAGTTCCCACTTGAGACCCGTCGGGTAGCCGGCGCCTCCCCGGCCCCGCAGCCCGCTCTTCTTGATCTCTTCGATCACGTCCGTGGGAGACATCTCGGTCAGCGCGTACGCCAGCGCCTTGTAGCCGCCGACCGCGATATAGTCGGTCAGCGATTCCGGGTCAATACGGCCCGAATTGGCCAACACGATGCGGCGCTGCCGGGCGAAAAACGGCGCGTTCAGATCGACTCGCTTGAGTTCGAGCTGCTGCTTCGCCTCGGGTTCGGCCGAGATCAGCGCCGGGGCGTCCTCGGGCTCGACTTCGCCATACATGACGTCGTCGCGTTCGCTGTAGACGAGCGGACCGCGGCTGCAAAGCCCCATGCAACCTGTGCCGCTTACCTCGACTTTGCCTTGAAGGCCGGAAGATTTGATGTGATCAGCGATCGATTTCTTGACCCGCTCTGCGCCGCAGGAGATGCAACCGGCGGCGGTGCAGCAGGAGATGCGGTTCTCGATCGTCTTGCGCCGCTCGAGTTCGGCGCTCTGATTTTCGTTCAGCTCCTCGATAGTCATACGATGCCGATCCTCCCGGCGGGGCCTTCCCGCCGTCGGTCCAGTTCACGCAACGCCGATGCGGTCCAATTCCGCATGGAGTTGCTCCGGCGTTAAACGGCCGAGAATGTCACCGTTGTGAATGACGGCGGGCGCCAGCCCGCACGTACCGATGCACCGCGCCGAGCCCACGCTCACCTTGCCGTCCGGGCTGGTGGAACCGGACTTCGCGCACCGGCACTCCAGCACTTCCAGCAGACCGAGAGCGCCCTTCACGTAGCAGGCGGTACCCAAACAAACTACGTAGGAGTGCTCGCCCTTGGGCTCCAGCGAGAAGAAATGATAGAACGTCGCCACACCGAGCACCCGGCTGGGGGGTAGCTTCAACTTCCAGGCGATAGTCTTGAGCAAATCCATCGTCAGGAAACCGTACAATTCCTGCGCGGTGTGCAGCACTTCGATGAGTGCGTCACCGGAGTAGTGGTGACGCGACATGGCGCGCTCTAACATCTTCTCCCGGTTGGACTTCGCGGCTCCGGGCGCCGCTTCGGCCTTAGCCAGGGTTTCCATCTTCGCTCCCATTCATAGCAAATACGTGCCTCTCCCCCACGACAAACTTGCGATGATTGTCCACTGGATTATGAGTCGTCCGGAGAGTGCTGCCCGAGGGTTCAACGTTCCAATTCAACCGATTGCAGCAACAACCCTCGGGAAAGAGGATCTTCGTCAATTTTCAGCCGCAATTCAGCCCCTTCCAGCAACGTCCCGGGAGCAGCCATGTCAAAGTGCTCCCTGACGTGGTCAACCGTGGTGTCGTCCAGGGCGCCGATGAGAATGTCCACGGCTACCACCCTTGCTGCCCCGTTCTCCCGAGCCACCGTTTCGACTTTTTCGATCAAGTCCGCTATCAGAGATGCTTCGTGCATGGGTTCGCTTCTCCGGCGATCATCTGTGCCGCCCGTTCAATGCCTTCCGCCACGGCGGGTGTCAAGCCGGCGTCCGGCTCAAACTGCGCCGCTTCAATTCCGTAAATCCGCAGCCTTTCAGGTAGCCGCCCCAGGATCCTCGCTAACTTGATGGCTTCCGCTAGCCCAAAGGCGTGGGTCGAACACGGGAATGCGTTTCTGTCTATGGGGGCCGTCCCTGCTTCCCACACGCGCACAGTCCCAGGCGCCTCTCCGGCCACCACTGCATCCACCAGTATCACATCCTCGGAGCCGCGCCAGCATTCGATCAGGTCCAAGCCCTCGCCACTGTGCTCACGGGCAGCGGCGCCCAATTCGATCAGCCGCCGCGCCACCAACCGCCCCGCGGCATCATCGCCACGGTCCGGATTACCGCAACCTATGATGAGCGGCTTCAGGGCTACTCCTGCTCCAGCCGGAGCTTGAGGAAGTGCGTGGCGCACGAGATACAGGGATCGTAGTTCCGGATGGCTTGTTCGCACTGCCAGGTGATTTGGTCGGCAGGCTTGTGGGCAATCTCCGGCACGAGCCGCCAGAGATCGTCTTCTATCCGCTTCAGGTTTTGGGCCGTAGGCGGAATGATCCGCGCGTTCTGGATCAGCCCCGCGGCGTCCACGCTATAGCGATGGAACAGGATACCACGCGGCGCCTCCGTGGCGGCTTGCCCGGTGGCCGCTGCCTTCGCCTCCGCGGGGGCTCGCGGCAGAGCCGGGGGCTCGTAGTCCTGAATGATGCGCAGCGCTTCCTCGCAGGCGAAAACCAGTTCAACGGCTCGCACGATGATGCTCTTGAACTGATTCAGGCACGGCAGTCGCAACCCCACGTCCTCAGCCGCCTGGCGGGCGGCCGCGGGCAGGCGGTCGTAGTTGAGGTTGAACCGCGCCAGCGGACCCACCAGGAAACTACTCCGCTCCCGCATCTGTGAATGCAGCGCGTTGGAGTGACGTACATGGCGCTCAGTGAACTCTTCCTCGTAGCCGGCTACCTCGATATCCAACCCTTTGTTGGACACCAGCCGGCCTTCGCAGAGCGCGTACTCTTCCGGATGCGACAAGGCCACAAACTCATAGTCCTGCTCAAATTCCGGAAACTCGAACTTGCTGACCAGCTGCGCCGTTTCGATAGAGGCGTCCCGCGCCCATTTCAGGTCCTCGACGATGCCGCGCAATTCGGCCCGCGTCGGCGCCCGGTAGAAACCGCCCACCGCGGCAGAGACCGGGTGGATTTCACGGCCACCCATGAGAGCCACCAGGTGGTTGCCGGTCTTCTTCAGACGGAGCGCCTTCTCGACAACCTCGCGGTGATCCCGGGCCAGTTCCAGAACATCCTGGTAGCCCAGGAAGTCCGGCGCATGGAGCATGTAAACGTGCAGAGCATGGCTCTCAATCCACTCGCCGCAATAGAAGAGGCGCCTCAGCTGGCGCACCATGGGATCCACGCTGATCCCTAGCGCGTATTCCAGCGCGTGCACGGCACTCATCTGGTAGGCGATGGGACAGATGCCGCAAATGCGCGCGGTGATGTCCGGAACTTCGCTGAAATGGCGTCCGCGCAGGAAGGCCTCAAACAGGCGCGGGGGCTCAAAGATGTTCAGTTTCAGGTCCTGAACACGGTCCCCCTTCAGTTTGACGAACAGCGCGCCTTCACCCTCGACTCGCGCCAGGTAATCGACTTTGATGGTCATGGCGCGTTTGCCAGCCGTCTTGGTGCTCATGCCGGCTCCCTTCCTTCGACGGCCCGGCGATAGTGCCAGGCCCACGCGTTGTAAGAGCGGAACAGGCGCAGGACTTGTTCGCTATCGTAGCCTTGGTTCTGAAACCTCTCGCTAAGTGACAGCGAATTCGGATTCTCCATGGGTCCGAAGCAGCCGTAGCAACCCCGCCCGTAGGCCGGGCAAATCCCTCCGCACCCTGCCTGCGTCACCGGCCCGAGGCAGGCGGTCCCCTGCGCCACGGAAATGCAGACGTTGCCCCGCCGCTTGCACTCCAGGCACACGCTGTAAGTGGGGATGTTCGGCTTGCGGCCCGCCAGCGTGGCGCTCAGTAACTCAAGCAGCTGTTGCTTGCTGATGGGGCAGCCACGGAGTTCAAAATCCACCGGCACGTGCTCGGCGACAGGAGTGGAGGATTTGAGCGTATGAATGAAGTCCGGCGAAGCATAGACGTAGCGGACGAACTCGCCCGTGTCCTGCCAGTTCCGCAGCGCCTGAATCCCGCCTGAGGTGGCGCACGCGCCGATCGTGATGAGCGTGCGGCACTGCCTGCGCACTTGTTGGATGCGCTCGGCATCGTGATGCGTGGTGATGGAACCCTCCACCAGCCCGATGTCGTACGGCCCTTTCCGCATGTTGCGTGAAGCTTCTGGGAAATAGGCGATGTCGACCGCCCCGGTCACGTCCAGCAATTCATCTTCGGCGTCGAGCAGACTGAGCTGGCAGCCATCGCAGGAAGCGAACTTGAACACGGCCAACGTCGGTCTGCGTTTTCCGTTAGAGTTCATAGCGGTCCATCCAGTTCTTCATCTGACCGTATTCGAACACCGGCCCATCCTTGCAAACGAAGTAGGGTCCCATCTGACAGTGGCCGCAGAAACCCACGGCGCACTTCATATTGCGTTCCATGGAAAGGTAGATGTCCTGATCACTCACACCTCGCGACTTCAGTTCGCGGATCACATAGCGCATCATGATCTCCGGCCCGCAGACCATCGCTACCGTCCGTTCCGGCTCCAGCCGCACATGGCGGAACAGGGTTGTGACCACGCCTACGTTGCCGCGCCAACTCAAGCCGCCGTAGTCCACCGTGGTCATGATTTGCGTGTCCGGAACGTAGGTCCAGGCCGCCAGTTGCTTGCGGTACAGCTGGTCGCGCGGGCTGCGCGCCCCGTAGAGCACTATCAGGCGGCCATAGTCGCCCCGATGGCGGAGAATCTGATAAATCACCGGCCGCAACGGCGCCAGCCCGATGCCTCCGGCGACGACCACCACATCCTTACCGCGCGCCGCCTGAACCGGCCAGCTCGTGCCATAGGGCCCGCGCAGACCGATCGAGTCACCTGACCGGCGTGTCACCAGAGCATGCGTGGCCTTGCCTACCGAGCGCACGGTGTAAACCAGTTTGTTCGGCTCCTCCGGGTCGCCGCTGATCGAAATGGGCAACTCCCCCACGCCGAACACATACAGCATGCTGAACTGACCCGGGGAGAACGCGGGCAGAGACTGGTCGGGGCCAGGCTCGACGGTCAGCGTGACGGTATCATAGGTTTCCTTCTCTGTCCTCGTCACGCGCCCCGTTGAGGGGAGCATTACCTCAGGCAGGCTCTCCGTCAGGGTGCTCATAACTCCTTGGGTCCTTCGGGGGAGTACATGTCCAGCAACTGCAACCGGGTCGCCTGAAGCCGGCCGGCCACCACTGCCAGCAACCGGCGCATCAGGGTGTAGCCGAATTCCACGTCCTGGTCGCAAGCTTCCTTCAGCCTTGCTCCGTCGAAGGCCAGCGCCCAGACGCTGCCGACCGCGCGCGCCTGAAAGTGCTTGCCTCCGGTCGCGCCGAGCACGGACGACCAGCCCAGCGTCTCGCCGTCCTGCAGCGTCTGCACGCGCAGCGTGCGGCCGAGCGCCGTCACCTCCAGCCCTACCTTGCCGGAGATGATCACGTAGAAGAAACTGGATTCGTCGCCCTCACGGAAGATGACCTGGTCGCGGTCAAAATGCACTTCGTGGCCGATGTCCGCCAGCCGGTCAATCTGCTCCGGCTGGAAACCCGCCGTGAAAGGATGCTCGCGGAGGTTGTCGATTACGTTCTTGCCTTTGATCATCTGTTTATGCCTGCCCAATCGATACTCTTGAGCTTTGCTGGAGAGCGGCGGCTTCCTCGGTGATATCGATCCCCGCCGGACACCAGGTAATGCAGCGGCCACAACCCACGCAGCCCAGCGAGTCAAACTGATCCGACCAGGCGGCGAGTTTGTGGGTGAGCCATTGCCGGTAACGTGATTTCGGCGTCAGGCGCACGCTGCCGCCGTGGATGTAGGAAAAGCTCTGCGTGAAGCACGAATCCCATTTGCGCCAGCGTTCGGCGCGCTTGTTCGTCACGTCGCTGGTATCTTCCACAGTGACGCAGAAGCAGGTGGGACAGACCATGGTGCAATTGCCGCAACTCAGGCAGCGCGCGGCCACGTCGTCCCAGTGCGGATCCTCAAAGCCGTCGTAGAGCGCCTCCTTCAAACCCGTCGTTTTCAGGCAGCGTGATTGTTTGCTGCCGGCAGCGTCCACGGCTTCCACTGCCTTGCGCATTTGCTCTGCGCTGGCTTCGGAGGTCTCAATCTCGGCCAGCACAGAGGCGCCCTCTTCGCTGCCAACTTCCACCAGAAAGTGGGGCTGCCCGTCGTCGACGCTCTCGGTGAGAGCCAGATCAAAGCCCGATTGTGCCCTGGGTCCCGTCCCCAGCGAGGCGCAGAAACAGGTCGCGGCGGATACGGTGCACTGCACGGCCACTACAAACGCACCGCGCCGGCGTGCGTCGTAATGCATATCCGGGTAGCGGTCCTCCAGCAGGACCCGGTCCTGCCGTGCCATCGCCGCCAATTCGCAGGCGCGAGGGCCGATGAAAGCGTATCGCGGCGCGGGATCCTGCTCGAACAAAATGCGGAATTCGCCGTTCTCCCGCTCAGCCGAATACAGTTTCAGTTGGGGCGGGTGCAGGAAGTACTTCAATCCGCGCTGTCCCACCACGTATCCGAACAGCGCTCCGTCAGAGCGCTTCTTCAGGCGGCAGGTGGCAGGCTCAGCCTCCAGCGTCCACCCGGAGGGCAAATCCTCGATCCCCTCCAGCGGTTCGTAAACTATGGAGCCATCGCGTACAACCGGGCCGATGACTTGGAAACCGCGGTGCTTCAGGACTTCGATTAGTTGCGCAAGCCCTGTAAGCCCGATAACACTATTCCCATGTGCTGCGGAGGATGAACTGGCCATCTTGTAAACAACACCTTTTTACTTCCGTGAGTGCAATTCAGCTTCCAGACGATATCCGGCGAAATACCAATGACTTGCGCGTCCGCACGAGGGCCGTGTGGGGCATATAACACAAGAAAAAGACCCCATTATCTGAATATCACCCAACCACGGCAGCGGTGCGGCAGTTCACCCATGCGCCTGCCCTCGATGCCGTCGGCCGTGCCCGTGCACCCGGTTGAAGAGGCGAAGCGCTGCGCACTTTGGCGTCACAACGATATCGCTGCCGACTTGGGCTTGGCGGAATACGCGTTTCCGGTTGCGTGTACGGGTCGTTGTCCTCCACAGGTGAGGGCTAAAGGGGGGCGTCCAGACTGACCAGTTCGACGTAGCCGCGGCGGGCGAGGAACTTGAAGTAGCCGGTGAAGTCGAATTCCAGGGGGCCAAGCTCCAGCCGCGTCAGCCGTATGACTTCGGCGAGATTGCGCTTGCCGTCGCACCAGTAGAGGGCCGTCGCCAGGCGAACGTCCCAGGCGCCGGAGGGCCATCCCTCGCGCTGTTCGTGGGGCAGGTCGTCCAACGGCAGGGAGCCGAAGCGCTTGCGGCGGACAACGAGTCGGGCGGCCTCCTCGAGCTTTGGATCCGCGGGCGGAGCGGCAGGCTGAATCTTCGTCTTGAGGCCGAGTTCAGCCGCGCGGCCGTCCACAGCCTCGCGTAGCCTGGCTGCCTGTTCGCCGGCGAAGGCGCGCAGGCGCGCCGCGAGCGGCGACAGGTCGAGGCCCGGCGCGAGCCTCCGCGCCGACTCCACCGCTTGCATCTCCCGCTCCGCAGAATAGTCGAGCTTCTCCAGCCCGTCGTGCAGAAGCCGTGCCAGGGACGCGGCGTCGCGGGCGGAGAAGACGCGGTCGATCGCCGGTGCGCCCGCTGTCAGCACCTGCCGGTAGCCACGGGTGAGCGACACTTCCGCCAGCCATCGCGCCTCCGGCTCGCCCGCCGAGGCCAGGAAGTAGAGGAAGGCCGCGTTGACCACGGTCAAGTCTTTCAGTGAACGCGGGTCCACGTCGTCGGGCGTGTCCTCGCTGTTGTGGTGCGTGTGGACGCCGCTGCCGCTGTAAGGCCACACCGTGGGCACGCCGATCGTCGGGTCGCCGAGGAAGGAGTCCGTCCCCATCGTGTAAGCCTTCTCGTGAAAGGGCCGCCGCGGCGGGCGGGTCGAGAAGTACATTTCCGCCAGCCGCATCGTGAAGGCGTCCACATAGGACTTGGCCACGTGCGGGTTGAGATGGAAGGTGTACTCCGTACCGGCGAGATGATAGAAGCCCGCGGGCGTGTCCAGGCATATCGCCGCGATGGTGTTGCGTATGCGCTCGGGGTTAGCGGCGATGTAGTGCATGGAGCCGTACAATTCGCCCATCGCGAGCATGCGGATGCCACGCCGGGGGCGGGGCAGCCTTCCGGCGGCGATCAGCCGTTCCAGCGCCGCCATGCCTTCCAGCATGGCCGCCACGCCGGTGGCGTTATCTTGCGCCCCCGTCTCCGAGGTATGGCCCAGCGTCAGAACCTCCTCGGCTCCGCCGGCCCCCGGAATGAAGCCGGTGACGTAGGGGTAAGCGCCTTCGTAGTAGCGGCTGTCCACCTCGGCCCTGACGCGCACTCTCCCGCCGCCGAGCGCCTTGCGCAGCCACTCCGCCTGCCGTGGCGTGATGGAGAAGCCCACCAGCGGGGCGTCCCCCTTGGTGAGTCCCCAGCCTTTGTCGCCCCAGGCGTTGATCCAATGCCGCCCGTCTTTCAGGTCCGGGTTTTCGGTGAACGCGTTAATGGCGCCGAGCGCGCCCTTTTTCGCCAGCAGCCACTTGATCCCCGCCGGGTTGCGGCTTGTGAGCACGAGCTTGCCTTTCAGGTCCATCTGCTCGAGGACACGCGGTGAGGCATCGCCGGCATCCACCACCTCGGCGACGACGCCGCCCGGCGGCGTGGGTCCGCTCCACATGGCCAGCGAGGCCGGCTCGCTCCGATAGTCGGCCAGCAGGCGGAACTCCTCCGGCGGCGCCGGCTCCAGCACCTCCAGCCGCGCCTCCCGGGCGTCCCAGGCCAGCGGCATCGTCCAGTAGCCGAACTGCGTCACCCCGTCGGCCGGCGGGCGCGCGATCCGGACCTCCTTCAGCCCCGCCTCGCGCATGGCGCGCTCCAGGTACGCCGCCGTTTCTTCGAACTTCGGGAAGGTGAACCAGCGGTCGGTCTCGTAGACGCGGCGCATGTATTCCATCGCCCGCCCGGAGTTGACCTCCGCGTGGAGTTGTTTCAACAGCGCCGCCAGCCCCTGCTCGGAAGCTGTGGCGGCGCCGGCCCCAAATACAATAAAAAGGCCGCACGCAAAGAGCTTGTTCATATCGGCAACGACGCTTTCAGAACGATCTTCTTACCCGCCGCCCGGTCCTCGATGGTCAGGACGCCGTTTTCCAGCCTCACTTCGTCGACTTTCGTGAATCCTTCCGGCGCGCGGACGTAGAACATGAGGAAGCGGGCCTCGATCTTCGATTTCGCCGGCAGCCAGCGGTAGGTAGGCGCGCCGAACAACGTGCCCATCGAGATGGCCTCGCGGCGCGGCACGTCGTAGGGCTGCGTGGAGAACTCCAGCCCGCGGGCCAGCCTGAGCGTCGGCGGGTAGTTGTCCCAGCTTTGCACCCACGGAAACTCCTCGCGGCGGAAGACGTAGCCGAGCATGAGCCGCTTTTCCAGGTTGAGCGCGGTGATCCAAGCCAGCCGCCGCTCCGGGTCCATCAGGCAGGTAGTGTGCTCCATGGAATCCGGCTTTGCCGGAGCGGCGCGGACGTCCACGACGCCGCCGTCTACGCCCGGCGCCATGGGCCAGATGAAATCCCGCCCGGGGGCCACCCGATGCGGACGCGGGCCGGGCCTGCCGGGATAGGAACGGGTCTGGGCGCGCGTGGCGGACATGTCCACCACCGTTTTCTCCGGGGCCAGGAAGGGCGAGCCGATGGTGGCGTGCTCGGCCCAGACCACCGGCCGGTCGAAGGCGAGCAGGCTTTCCAGTTCGCTGTCGACGTAGACGACGTTTTCGCCGTCCACCAGGCGATGCGTGCGCGTGAGAACTTCCTGAACCAGAGGCAGATGGACGCGGAACGCCACGGTCGTGACTCCAGCCGCCTTCTCCGAGCGGATTGTCTCCCAAGGCAGGCGGTGCGCCTCGCCATGGCCCTGCAGCCCCGCCGCGCGCTCCTGTTCGGAGACCGGGCCGAAGCCATCGACGCAGACGAAATGACCGAGCGAGGCGCCGGTCCACGGGGCACTGCCGGCCTCGCGCGCCATGCGCGAAGGGTTCCACATCGGGCTGAGCCGTTCCGGGTCGTCCTTGAGGACAAGGTCGGCCATTGCGCCGCCGTTCGTCAGGATAATCAGCTCGAGCTTGTCGTTCGACGCCACGATGGCCTGGCGTCCCTCGAACTCGCCGGGCCGCTGCGCCGCGGCCGGCAGGGCCAGGATGAGGAAAGCGATGGTGAGTTTGCTCATGATCCGCCGCTATTTGTAAAAG
>JBBIND010000005.1:95546-97055 GCA_037444075.1 Acidobacteriota bacterium
GTCTGGGCGCGCGTGGCGGACATGTCCACCACCGTTTTCTCCGGGGCCAGGAAGAGGAAAACGATGGTGGCTTTGTGCATGATTCCGCCGCTATTTGTAAAAGAGGATGTTATCAAGTTCCAGCCAGGCCATGGCCCCGGCCGGCCGCGCGGTCCGGAACAGCAGTATGGTTATGAAAAGCGCATTGACGCCCGGGGACACCGGGCCGATAATCGAGTTACTCCGTACAATGTGAGTGGCGCGGACTAAGTCCGCCCGGGAATCAGGCAGAACTTCCAGTTACCCCTACCAGTCGTTTCTGTGGGTTGCCTCAGGAGAGGCGCTCGAGTTTGAGATCCGTGACAAACATCATCCCTCGATCCACAAAGAAGCCGAAGTGGCCGGAGGCGCCGGGATCCACGGTGGCCTCGAGATCGAGCATGTTCTTCCAGGAGGCGAGGATTCTGCCGTTGCGAACCTCCAGTGTGAGGCGGTAGGCGATGTTGTCAGCGATGTTGAACCAGGAACGGGCCAGAATCTCACGGCCGCCGGGCCGGGTTCCGGCAAGGTAGACCTTTCCGTCTGGCGAGTAGCGGCTGGTCAGAGCTGCTTCGACCCCTCCTGAGCCGTCTGGGCCGGTGAGCGCGACGCCGCCGCTCCGTTCTGCAATGGACGATGATATCGTCCGCGTACCGCTCGAACGGCAGATGCGGCCAGTTCCGCCGCATCCACAGATCGAAGGCATAGTGCAGAAACAGATTGGCCAGCAGGGGGCTGATGACTCCTCCTTGCGGGTTGACCCAACCGGTGCCGCTTCACTGCACACACCCCCTTTGCTCCGTCGGCTTTCGCCGACTTCATCGCTACTACGGGGTGTTCCGCCCCTTGATGCCGCATTCGTACTCTCGCCCTCGTGGTTCATGCCACTGGTGACTTCTCCGTTAGCATCGGCACCGAAGGTTCCCATGGTCCGAATAATCGCCTCGCCCGAGCTCAAGCCACCTATATGCCGGATACCGTTCCGCCCGTAAACAGGTGCGGCAATCCGGCAGCCGAGTTGAGGATCCCGAAGAAATGTCAGCCGGGCCGGGCGATGCGTCCGCTGACGGAAGAGGAGGTTCAAACGTACCTGGAGGCCTTCGACCTCCGGGAGAAGTTGATCGCAAGGCTCGCGATCTTCGAAGGCATGCGCCCGGGCGAGATCCTGGCCCTCCGATGGAAGTCGGTGGCCGGCGAGATCATCCGGGTGGAGGAACGCGTCTACAAGCGCAAGTTCAACACGCCGAAGAACGGCAAGACCCGCGAGGGCGCGATGTCGGACGGCACGCTCGAGTTGTTGAAAGAGTGGGCCGAACTGGCGCAGGACCCGAGTCCGGACGGCTCTGTCTTTCCGTCCGAGAAGGTCAGCACTCCGATCTCTCTCGACAATCTCTGGCGGCGGTCCATGCGGCCGCGGCTGGAGGACATCGACATGGAGTGGGCCACCTTTCAGGTGCTGCGCAAGACCAACGCCAGCCTGTCGAAGAAGGC